>DATCTN010000031.1:0-300000 GCA_036567965.1 Candidatus Kryptoniota bacterium | reverse complement strand
ATGAAACAGCCAGAATGGGTGCGGCGTATCCGGGATCGTGTGCACTTCAAAATAGACACCCCAATTTCTCAGCCGTAATATCGTTTCGTCTTGACCCGCATGATAGTGTGGAAGAGAGCTGTTTATGAAAATCATCGGAGGCGTGCCGCCATCGACATATTCTATCGGTGACGCTTCCTTCCATTTTTCAGGAATGGTCCTGAACGATCCACCAAACCAGTTGTCGGCAGCGGAAGGGCTGGCAGAGTTGGTATCGTACTTTGTTGAATTTGGGTTCATAAAATCAAGGAGGCCATCCACATCGACCACCGCCTGGACTCTGCTGGATCGGTCGAGGAATGATCCGCTCCCCTCAAACTTTCCGACATTCCCCGTGGCACCCAGGAAGGCTGCCAGCTCTCCTCCTGAGGAGCACCCGTATGCTGCAATTTTGGTCGTATCGAGATGGTACTTCACTGAATTCGCGCGCATCCACCTGACCGCGGACTTCAAGTCGTAGACAGCGGCAGGAAATCCAGCCTCCGGAGCAAGGCGGTACTCAACCGTCGCCGCGACATATCCATGCGCGGCCAGCTGTTGTGCCATTGGGACTTCCATCGATTTGTCTCCCGAGCTCCATCCACCGCCGTGAATCAGGATCACACCCGGGTACAACGAATCTGACCGGGACTCAGGATAATAAACGTCAAGCGTAAGCGCACGCGAACCGGAAGAATCGAAGACAACATTTTCGTCAGCGACGACACCCCGGGGAAGATCCGGGAGTACCAGTTTCGCTGACGGGAATTTCTTCTGCACTTTTGCGGCAGCGCTGTAGACCGTGAACGATGTATCCACGCGTAGAGTTGAACTGTCGCCGGTCTGCGCCGCGACACACGAGCAATAAGCAAGAAGGAAAAAGAATATTCTTTTCATCCAGATGACACTCCCCCCGTCAACAGTAACAATGCAAACATATCAACACTACCAGACCTTTTCGCCTTATTATGATACGCCGGGGTTTGGCTTTATGCAATCTCTGAATTTCCGCCTGTGTCTCAGACTACAAAGAAGAATCCCGCCCGGTCCGCCTGACCATAAGGGCACGACCGGACGGGATCCGTTAAAAAATAACGATGACCTTATTTAACCAGCAGCATTTTAGTGAACATGGCTGAGTTGTCAACCTTCAACCTTGCCATATAGAGGCCGCTCGGAAGCGATGATGCGTCGAATGTTGTTTCGAAAATCCCCGCTTCCATATTCCTGTCAACGAGAGTTGTGACGAGCTGACCGATCGCGTTGTAGATCTCTAGTGTGACTCTACCTCCCTTGGGGAGAGCGAACCGGAGAGTAGCTGTCGGATTGAACGGGTTCGGGAAACTTCCGAGCTCGATGGTCTTCGGAAGCACGAGCTGGGAAACCTTTATTGTGTTCGACAGTTTCGAATCTCCGTTCACATCGATTTGTCTCAGCCTGTATTCATACGAACCGTAGAGCGCTTTCTTATCGAGGAATGAATAGTTCGTAGTGGAGACACTGTTTGTCTCGCCCTTGATGTAACCGATCTTCGCATAAGCGCCGGCATTGCCGCTCGCGTCGATTGCCGCTCTTTCGACATCCCAGCCGGTGTTATTGAGCTCGGAGGCCATCGACCAGTGAAGAGTTACTCCATCCTGATCCGTAGATGCGGTGAATGAAGTCATCTCGACGGGGAGAGGATTGTCGCTTGTGTTTGTGAGGCTACCTAAAGTGAAAATGACATCCGTCGTGAGATCGGTAAATGCTGTGGTGGATGTTACGGTGTTTGTCTGTGGTGATCCTGAACCTACCGATACTACACCAGGTCCAAGATCAACCCACGAACCTCCACTGACCGGCCCCTGAGCTACACTTGTTGCCGTTGGATCCCATACGCCATCATTGACGCCCTGCGTACCGTAGCTCAAAGTGACGGCGCCAGCAGTAAATGCCGAGCCACCGCCTGACTCAGCAATATTGTAGTAGTCTACGTATGAGACATGATCCAAGCCGCTTGATCCAACAGAATTCAGTGTGTTCGCATTGCCAAGGAACATCTCGGCGGTGTAGGTAGACAGAGTTGCGGCGGTCTGACTCAAGCTGAGGGTCACAGGACGATAGGCACTACCTTTGCCAATGGGGTAAGTAAAACTCTTTCCGGCAGCGCTATTATACAAGTAGCTCATCGGTCCCTCAACAAAGCTCGTGGGACTCCCCGCCTGCACGATTGCTGTGTCGGGCGATGCGCCTAATGCTCCAGAGTATAAAACCGAGCCAGTGTACCAACCCATTATGAGCGGATTTGCACTTGATGAGACAATTTTGCCACCATTCAGAAAAAGCTTGCTTACGATGTGGGTTGGCGCGAGAAGTTCAACTGTCGACCCCGTATCAACCTGAACGTTGAATGCTCTGTTGCTGCTCACAGCCGTGGGATTGAACTTGAGGTATTGCGTGCCTGCCTTCTTGAACACCCATGAAGTATATGCAACGTAACCTGTGTCAGAGTTCTGCATCGCCGCAGCCGTTATTGATACGGTGTCACCAAAGAACCAGTAATATAGATTTCCAACGTTGCCAACGCTTCCCCTTGAAATAGAGAAGTTCCCGGTCGTATTTACGTTAACGTTGCCGTAGATCATAGCTGTATCATTCTGGCTACTTGAGGAGCCAGTCATGGTAACGTTAGAAGATCCTGAGATAATGAACTTGCCCATGACCTTAAATGAACCGCCGGTACTTGTGAAGTACTGGCAGCGGCCGGTTCCCGTATTCAGAAAAGATAGGTTGCCGCCAATTACCATTGGCTGTCCGTTCACGAGACTGCCAAATCCCATTCCCAAGCTAACGCTCTGGCTGGTGGCATTGAACGTATAGTTGTAGAAATTCTGAGCCGCTCCGCCATCGAAGGAGCTTCCGGTAGCTGTGCCCGTTATGAGGATCGTTGATCCAGTCAGCCATGTAGCACTTGGAATTAATCCGCTCTTGGCGCCGGTTGAAGCGGCGGGCATCACATGGTTGTAAGTCCCGCCATTTTCCACATTCATAGTCCCGTATGGCGTATGGGTAGTCGAAATCAAGAGCTTCGTAGTTCCGAGCGTGGCAACGGTCCCGAATACATACAACCTGCCGCCTGAGTAGACCGAATCAGCGGCAACGTCGATAGTCACGGTGTGTCCCGCCTGGATTGCGATGCTTTCAGTCCCGGTCGGACCATTCGACGCCGCTCCCCAAGTTGAAGAATCAGTGGATGTCTGCCAGGTCCCACTCGCCGACCAGTTTCCACTTGTTATTGATCTGTAATACTGTGCCGAAGACTGCGCACCCAACACCATCAGGCTTGCTGCCACCGCGCAAAGAATCATTAACCTTCTTTTCATTTTACCTCCAAGTTTTATTTTTTAGAAATTCGTTTCGTGCAATTTGCGTATCGATTCAGAATCACCGGGAATCTTATCGCCATCGAATATCTGAAGCAGGCTCGTGATATCATTTTGTTCTTTGTTTTCAGCTGTCGGTAACTCGATTTCAGAATTACTTTCTCCAATTTTCGAACCGACCACCGCGTTAGACCAGCCCTCGATCAAAGACTCGAGCATAGAAGCGCTAATCATAATATCTCCTTCGAAATAAATTCACGTATGCTATTCTCTCCTGATGTCGAAGTTCGCATCACGCTCGTGAATGCCTGCAGTATTTCCCTCAACCCTGGATGCGGATGCACCTTCGGCTGTCATCACCTGAAGTCCTTCCAGGTCCCTTTCCATCAAATCGTTGACTGAGTCGAAGCGGAGCGTGTTAGAGCCGCTTCCTGAACTGTAAGTCAACTCGGTCGCGTTCGCTGAAATCAGGACGGGCTTCCCGATGACCGTCATCGGTTCCGGGAAATGGAACAGCACGTATCTTGTGTGGAGTTCATGGTCAACCAATCCCGGGCCGACCGTGGATTCGGGATCCCACTTTCCCCCGAAGGTCCAGAACGGCGTGATGTCTCCGGGCATCGGAGATCCGTCGGCGGAGGCCAGGTTCTCGGAGAACCACTTATAATCGCCGCTGTCGCCGCTCGAAAGATTGCCTCGATGGCAGTTGTAGTAATAATCCCGCTCGCCCCAGTTGAACGACCTGTTCTCTGAAGAGTCCTCGTACGTTACTCTATTGATCGGCTTGTCTGCCATGCTGTCGGAGAAAGTGCAATTCAAAATAAAAAACTGCGCTTCGTAGTGGTGCCTCCCGAGTTCGAATCCTTTCACACCGTCAAACGATGAATTCACCACTACAAATTTCTGACTCCTGTCGTAGCCGCCTGCATGCCAGATAGTTGCCGAACCTTCTTTCATCTCAAAGAATTTCGAATCTCTTATGAAGCACCAGCCTCTCGGGCAGACGCAATCCACCGCTCCCTGGAAAGTGCAGTTGGAACAGTAATACATTCCCGTCTTGTAATTCCACAGCGAGACGGTATCGCCTCCATTGCTGAGGACGTTGCAGTCGGTCATGACCGTGCGCGTGCCGTCTCCGTACACAGCGAATGCATGCGGACCAATTTCAGGTTGAATGTTATCGATCGTAAGGTTGTCAAGCACCACGTCATCCGCGTGAATATTCACGACGGCCGGACCAATCGAATCGGGATTCTTTATCCAGTCCGTATGTAATTGGTAATAGCTGATGATTGTACTGTCTCTGCTTTGGCCGAGTAGTGTCACGTTGTCGCGGTCGATTTTGATCTTCTCGCTGTAAATGCCGTTCTCGATATAAATGACAACGCGCTCGTAGTTGAACATGGGGAGGGAGGAAATGGCCTGCGAGATCGTCTTAAATGTTCCGTCTTTCCCAACCGCAAGAAAATGATTGTCGGCGGAAATCGCTTTTGTCGTGATCGCGGAAAGCAGGAGTAGTGACAAAGAAATTCTTCTACACATCCTTCCTCAGTCTTTCAGTGCGCTTCCGAATCAACTAATTGCTTCAAGGCGGAGCGCGAATTGCATCTACCTCGACATTCTCGCAGTGGCCGTTGATCCCACCGCTTATACTTTATCGGCAAGCCAGGATCAAAGCTAAGTCCAGGAACGACACACCGGAGCCAGCAATTGCAACCCGGCGGATATCGACGACGACCCGAGCGAACGAGTGTCGCAGACCGAAAGTACCCGGTGAAGATTCAGTGTTTTGGCCACTTGACCGATAACTTAATCGTTTACTCTCGAATGGCAATTTATCTCCGCAGAATGCAAATGTCAAGACACCCGGCTCGTTTCATTTCGTCCGATTCTGCCCGAAAGCGTTGAGTTTTCATTGAATTCGATGAATCCCGCACTCATGCACCCTCATACAGAAGCCATTCGTACTCATCCTGCCAATTCTCCAACCCCGCGAGGCTCTCCGGGATAAGATTGGACGGCGACGCTCAAGAGAGAATGTGTCAGAAGCTCGCGCATGCCGCTAGTTGTGGTTTTTGATAAGTTCGGGTTTCCGGTTCGGTTCGCGCCTGACGCAGGTCTCTCGCTGGACAATTCTGGTCGGGACTTCAATATTCTTCGGCTCATGTTCATCGACGGCCTTGAGATGTTCCAGCATAAGCTCAACCGATGTCCTTCCGAGAACATCGGTAGGCTGATCGACATAAGTCAAGGAGGGTTTTATGAACCGGTGGAATCCGCTTGTGCCGAAACAAATGACGTCGACATCCTCCGGTATTCTGAGTCCCGCTTCCTCTGCAGCCGCGTACATGCCGAGCGCGACGGGATAGGTCACTGCAAAAATGAATTCGGGCAGGTTCTTGTTCTGAAGGATCTGCTTGAATCCCCTGTAGCCGTCGTCTTCACCGAATCCGCCGTGAACTATCCAATCGGGATTTATGGGAAGGTCATGCTTTTTCATTGCGTCGACAAATCCTTCATACCTTTTCCTCCCGATGTTTATGTCCTGGTAGCCTGCGAGGTGACCGATCTTTTTGTACCCTGCCTGTATGGCGAGCTCGATGGCGTTCGACGCCCCTCCGCGGTCGTCCACGGTCACTTTACTCGTGCCGGGGATTTCGAGAACCCTGTCCATGAATACCACGGGTACGCTGAGGTCCCTTGCCTTTTCGATCGCAGCACTCGTGCGCGTATGTTCAGTGACTGAGATTATCAGACCGTCCACTCTCATGGCGAGAAGTGTTTCTATGTGCTTCCTCTCGCGTTCAACATTTTCCTGTGAGACCATCAGAGCTATCTCGTAGTTGTTGTGGAAAGCCGTGTCGTAAATCGATTCGATCAGCGCGCTGAAGAAGAAGTGCGCGATCTTCGGAACGACCACGCCGATCATGTTAGTCCGTTTTGAGGAGAGGTTTCTCGCCATATAGTTCGGTGAATAACCAAGCTCCTCGGCGATTTTCTTGACGCGTCTCGTGGTTTCCCTTGAAATATCGGGATGTCCTCTGAGTGCCTTGGACACTGTCACCTTGGAAACGTTCAGCCTCTTTGCAATGTCGTCCAGAGTAACCTGTTGCCGCTTATTCAATGTATTTCTCCTCTCTCAAGTTGGACCGGCCTTCGCCGTTTATCAACGCTTCAACGCATGGCGGGACAGATAGGCTTGACTTCCGGGTGGCGCGTGCGATCGAATGGCCTCGCAACCGAATTCGGCCAAGCACAACTCCATCTGTCAAAGTTATAGAAGTTTTAATAAAGGAACCGCATGCCCGGTGTTCTCTAAACTTCATAATGGCTCTCAAAGCTTATAAGTTTTCTTGGCGAGATCGTACGCTAAAGACATGCCGATCTTGCGTGCGTCGTCTTTACTCAGGATATGCCTGGCCACCAGGCCTGCGAGGAAATTGGAATCCATCCTCCGGGCCAAATCGTGCCTCGCGGGGATTGAAAGGAAAGCGCGAGTGTCGTCGGTGAAACCGACCGTGTTGTAAAAGCCTGCCGTCTCCGTCACTTCGTCCCGGTACCTTCTCATCCCGCCGATGCTGTCATGGAACCACCACGAAGCGCCGAGCTTCATCCCGGGATAGTGACCCGCAAGAGGTGCAAGCTCCCTTGAGTACGCAGACTCATCAAGTGTGAAAACCACCATAGTGAAGTCTGGATTATTACCGAATTCGTTCAGGAGGTCATGCAGGTTTCGCGTGAACTCGGTGCGTACCGGGATATCGCCTCCCCTGTCGGAACCGAAACGCTCGAAGACCTTTGCGTTGTGGTTCCTGAATGCTCCCGCGTGTATCTGCATGACAAGACCGTCCTCGGAGCTCATTCTCGCCATCTCCATGAGCATGTGTGGCGTGAAAGCCGCAAGGTCGTCGTCGGTCGCCTTACACTTCAGCGCTCTTTTAAATAAGTCTTCGGCCTCCAGGGAAGGAAGCCTGTGAGTATACGGACTCTCCACTCCGTGGTCCGTAGAGACTGCGCCCATCGACTTGAAGTATTCCCTCCGGTTCTCAAGTGCTCTGATGAAGTTCTTATACGAACTCACATCTATACCGGAAGCGGCACCGAGAGCATCGATCTCCGCCTTCCATGAGTTCTTTGTTATGTTGATCAACGCATCGGGGCGGAAACAAGGCACCACTTTTCCTTTCAACCCGGATTCCCTGATCTTCCAGTGGAACTTCAAGCTATCCGAAGGCGAATCCGTCGTTGTAAGCACTTCTATTTTGAATTTCTCAAACAACGCTCTCGGCAAATACTTCGGCGTCTGAAGTTTGTTGTTTATTTTGTCGTAAAACTTCATCGCGTTCTTAGAATTCAGAATCTCGTTTATTCCGAAGACTTCGACGAACTCATGTGTAAGCCATATCCCCGTCGGCGTTCCTGCAAAGAGATAGTAATTATCCGCGAATGTCTGCCAAATTTTCCTGTGATCGGTTTCGACCCGTGCGCCATCCGAGGAAGGTATTCCCAGCGACTCGAGCGGGATCCCCCGCGAGTAAAGCATCCTGTAAATGTAGTGGTCAGGAATTATGATGAGCTCGGTGGGATCAGGAAAAGGAAGATTGTCCGCAAGAGTCGCCGGATCTACATGACCATGCGGACTTATAATCGGAAGATTTCTTACACTCGAATACAAATCAAACGCTATTTTCCTGACAACAGGATCGGAATCAAAAAAACGATATTCGTTCAGAATAGACTTTTTCATTTCTCAATTGACTTTCATTTATGAATTCAAATTCTAATTTTCTTTTATAGACATCGATCTTTCAATAAGGAACCGGAAAAGACTCCTCGCGGCTTTGTAGTTCTCGAATCCGACCGGGAGTTTCTTATTGTCCAGATACTCGTTATAAAGCCATGGATCGCCCACGGCAAATACCAGGCCTTTGCCCACATGAGAGGTCGCCATGATCACATCTCCGTTGTCGCGCAGGAGAGGAGTGGCAGGCGATTGAACTGTGAGCGTACTGATTTCCTTCAGAAATATTTTGTGAACTCCTCTGAACACCGGATGATCGGGAAGATTGTCGAATTTTCCCGTATCGTAGTCCTGGCCGACCACATCGTTTCGGCTGTCTTCATTGAAATGAATTCCGAATTGTTCGGCAAGTTGGTTGAGATGGAAAAACTCGCAGTTTCCTTTGTCGTTCGCGAACAGTAACAGGACTCCTCCCGATTCGACCCAGCTCGTTATTGTTTTGACCTGGTCGGGTTCAATGTATTTGGGATCCTTCGTCTCCGACGGGGTATCGGGATCCACGATAATGAAGACGCTGTAATGCCGCAACAGTTCTGCGGACGGAGCTGTCGCGAGTTCGGACAGGCGCGCGTTCAGGTTTGTTATTATTCCTCCAAGCTCAGAATAGCCCGAGTTCTCTTCGTCTTCCCAGATGTAGTGGTATCTGATTTCCTTTCCATCTTTATCTGTCTTCCATTCATTGTTGTGGTAGCAATCCAATCCGACCACTTTATCAACGCCTCCGCCAATTATCGAATTGACCGTATCCCGCGAAAGGATGTCGTGTGAAAGCGGCAGGGCCGATTTCCTGATCGCGTCAACTACGAGATTCGCGATTCGTATCGCGCCTCCCTGTTGAAAATGTGTGTTGTCTTCCTTTCCGTCAGGCAATCTCTTATACTCGTTTTTGCTAACCGACAGGAATATTTTCTTGGAAGAGTCGGGGCCAACCGCATCGAAAAGGGCTTTACTTGAACTGTCCAGGTCAATAAGGAAAACATTTTCCTCTGTGGCAAGACTGCGTACCGCGCGGGAATATTCGAGATGAGTTTCAATTATATGGTTGCTCTTATCATACTCCCGCCTGTTGACCGGTGTTATGAGGACGGGGACCGCTCCCTTCTCGCGTGCGCCCTCGACAAACCTGATGAGGTTCCCGCGGAAGCTGGTCTCAGGGTCGGTGTATCTCGTTGAATCTGATCTCTTTTCGTCATTGTGGCCGAATTGTATGAAGAGGTAGCTTCCGGGATGAAGTTGCTTATACACTTCGTCCCATTCGCCGCGGTCTATGAAACTTCGAGTGCTTCTCCCGTTGTGCGCGTAGTTCCTCACTGTAACGCTGTCGTTGAAGAACATCGGAAGCATCTGTCCCCATCCGCGTTCGGGATAATCGGCAAGCGGCTTGTCCGCCATCGTGGAGTCACCGATAAGAAACACGTCAACGGGTCCGCCAGGCACGAAGCTGACGGAGAGAATCGAGAGGACTAGAGCTGGAAGAAGATATCTATTCGCGTGATTCATTTTTGAACTCAGCCGTTCGGCAGTATCAGCAATCAGCATTTATTTTATCAAGCCCGCCTTCTCGAGCTCAACAGCACCCAGTATAAAGGCGCCGTCTCCTTTGAAATCGTCATCACTCTTCGGAACGCTGACATAATATTCATAACTCCCATCTCTGTAGGGGTCGCCGCCGAGTCCTGCGCCGGTGCAGACATTGGAAAGCGACGGTAGTCCGCTCGAATCAAGTCTCATCAGGTTCGACACAAGACCGTCGAACACACCCAGCGATATTGTAAAGTATTTTCGAGGCAGGTAGCCCTTTGTCGCTCCCTTCGCGAACGCGTACATAAACATCGCGGACGCCGAAGCTTCCGGATAATTTCCAGATCTTGAGGGTTGATCCACAACCTGATACCAGAGGTGAGTCCGATTATCCTGAAACTTACATATCGATTCCGAAAGATTGCGTAGAATTGTGAGAAGTTTCCTCCGGTCAGGATGATCTTTGGGAAAATAATCGAGAACGTCGACAAGTCCCATGATATACCAACCCATCGCGCGTCCCCAGAAAACCCGCGAGCAGCCCGTTGTCGAATCAGACCATTTTTGTTTCCGGCTGTAGTCCCAGCCATGATATATCAGACCGGTAACAGCATCGAGGGAATTCTTGGACATAAGAATGAATTGTCTGGCGACGTCGTCGAAATCACGATGTTCATCGAATACTTCGGCATATTCAGAATAGAATGGCTCGGCCATGTACAGTCCGTCGAGCCACATTTGATCAGGGTAAATTTCTTTGTGCCAAAATCCACCTTCCGGTGTGCGCGGCTGCTCTGCGATTTGCTTCCTCAGAGTATCGACAGCGTTCTTGTATTTTCGGTCCCCTGTCAACTTGTACAGATCGAGCAAGGTCCTCCCGTGCAGCAAGTCGTCGAGTCTGAATTGGTTGAAATTGTAAGTCTTCAAATTCCCATCGGGGGTCAAGAAATAGTCGATGTTCCTCTTCAAATAGTTCAGGTACCTGCGGTCTCCTGTTTTATTCCAAACATTCCAGAGAGCATGTTCAACTAGCGCCTGATCGTAGTCCCACTTTATGTTCGACGTATCATAAACCGCATACTTAGGATACCTGCTCATCAGGGCGTCAGCGATCCAGGCACACCAGGGCGTATCTCCTTTCGCCTTCTCCAGATTTATTTTTAAAGAATCTCCGGCGGTCGAGTCAGGCGAGGCAGCCGCTGCGACCGCCAGAGGGATACAGAAGGAGATAAGGAGGAGACGATGAATCAAATATTTAGAGAATCGAATCTGCATTTGTCCTTCTAGAAAGAGAAGTCAACGGAGAACCGGTTGACGTTGTTGAACAGGTCCATTTTCGAAAAGGAGTAATTCACCTCGACGTTGTTGCCGGCCACATCGGAATTCAGGCCGATTCCTGCGGACCACGATTGGACATCGCGGTTTGTCTGATAGCCGCCGCGAAGTGCGACGATGCCCAGATATCTCAATTCCAGTCCCATGTTGATGCGTTCGGAATAATTATTCGAGTGAAGATAGTCGACCGCCAGCGTGGCGGAATTACCCTTGTCGTGGTTCTCGTCGAAGAAATCCAAAAGGTCGATGGCTGTTCCGAGTGTGAAAGTAGCCGGAAGTTCCTGGGATTGGTAAATGTATCTGGCGTCCGAGGAGAAATTCCGGTACGCCATTGAGAACCTGAAGTCCTTGAAGCCCGTAAGATATTTGACACCCAGATCGAAAGCCAGTTTTCCGATTCTGTTATTCGATGTGGTACCGTCGTAAAAAGTGTTTTGACCCAGGCTTTGGCCCACGTATCGGATGCTGCCGCCGGCCAGGAACTGAGTGTTGATGTATTTAGCATAAGTGAGTCCCAGCGAATAGGCGCCGACATTCTGCACCGGTCCGTTGTCTATGTATCCGCCGAGTGGATTCAGGCTTGTGCCATTTATGGTACCGTAATCGACTGTAAGGTAGCTGATGCCCACGGCACCATAGTTCTTGAGGTTCCACGACGCTGCGCCGGCGTAGTAATTGATGTCGGCTATCCACTGTGTATAGTTGAGGCTGACATTTAAGTCGGCCCCGTTCATCTCGGCCATTCCCGCCGGATTGTAGAAGATGGCATCCGCACCCGTCCCCACTGCGTAGTAGGCCTCTCCCATGCTGCTTGCTACAGGCGAGACACTGACGAGCAGGAAGTTCATCGTGCTCTGTGCCACCTTGTTAAGGTCGACTTGAGCTGCGGCATTTTTTCCGAGCGCAAAGGCGAGAATTGTGATCATCAAAAAAGTTCTCGGTTTCATTTTGGGCATCCTCATCTTCGATCAGCGTACGATGATGAATTTCTGGTAAGAAGTCGCGCCGTCCGGGGTCTGGAAGACTGCAATGTAAACGCCGCTTGCCGGCAGTTGCTGGCTTGAGGTCAGCATGTTCCATGGATAGGACCCCTGCTGGGGGTTGCTCTTGTCAATGGTAGTCACAAGGTCACCATTCTCAGTGAAGATTTTGATCGTGCAAACCGGAGGTAGATTGTAAAACACAAGTACCCTACCGCTGCTGACACCAAGTCCGCGTTTCGAATCATATATCAGCGGATCGCTGATGTTGTATGGATTCGGGACGATTCGGATTTTAGACAAGTCGCTCTGCGGAAAATTCGTGGGGGAAATAAAACGAGTGTTGTAATCCAGGTTTCTGCCACTGTACATGATTTTCCCGCGAGTTGTCGGATCGGCGTTTGGATCATTGTACCCGATCCGCGCCTTCGATTGGACGTAATAATAAATCTGAGCTCCATAATACTTGATCGAATCGTAAGTCGTATGAGCGGCAGAAAGATCTGTCGAGTCGGAATCATAGATGGGAGAGTATTCGACTGTGTCGTAATTAGAGATCCTGCGCATGATTCTGTAGCCCGCGAAATTCGACAATGCTTCCGCCTGTGGATCGCTCCAGTCTATCTCGATTGCCAGGCTCGTGGTCGTGAGAGTCACAGTGGCAGGAGGTGGTGGTGCTTGTGGGATGGCGTAATCGTGTTCGTAGTTCCATTTTGCCCTCCACGCGCTCAGCATCACTGAATCTATGCCGAGACTAATCCAGCGATCCTTTGCCATATCTACCTGGGTTGCACCGGAGGGGAATTGAAAAGTACCGGGTAAGAGTCCGGTTCTTGCGTTCCATTCGGGAATCGACGCTGTGTTTGGCGGATCCTGAAGCGTTCCGTCCAGCCACTGGTTGCCAATTTGCTGTCCGGTCTGGTATCCG
Organism: Candidatus Kryptoniota bacterium; assembly: GCA_036567965.1. Lineage (NCBI taxonomy): Bacteria > Pseudomonadati > Candidatus Kryptoniota > Candidatus Kryptoniota bacterium. The sequence goes on along the minus strand of DATCTN010000031.1, from coordinate 287,055 downwards.
ATGCCCGTGAACCCGCTCGCAATTACGATATGAATTTTCTTGCCGGGCAGAAAGGTGTAGGGACCGAAGCTACAAGTCCGATAGGATATTGATTGGAAAGCTCCCGCGATGTAATTCGTGTAGTCGTTGGTTCCGAGCTCGTCATTATTCAAGCCATGGTGTGTGCCGGAGATTGCGCTCGGCATCGGCCATTGATCTGAATAAGTCCCTCTGATAGCACTGAAGTTTTTGCTTCCATAAATATCGTCTGCGGAGTTATAGGGAATTCTGTTTGTTACTCCTATATAGGTCACTTTAGGCTGGAGAGGGTCGTCGGCATCCGGGGATCCGCTGTCGTACGGTGCAGCAGATGCGTGAAGGATAGCGTAGTAGGACATGTTGGGATTAATAAGTCGACCGTTTGATGAGACCTGCGGTGCGCCCATGTTGTCTCCGCTAACTCTTGGATCGTCGGCGCTGTATTCGTAGAACACTCTCAGGCTGTCTCCTGGCCTGCCGCCATAGTAATGTTGCCACGAAAGTGTCGGGTCCACAGATCCAACCGGATTCGATCCGTTCGAGAAGATCGAATTCCCGCCTGACTCCTGCAGGTTGATGTAGAGACTGTCAAGAGTATCGCTTCCAATGTTCGTGAAGACAAGATCTGCTATTATGTAATCGTTGTTAAATGTCTGCGACCAAACTAGTATCTTCCTGTCGACGGTCACGCCAAATATTGTAGAGTCCACAACCTCCGCGATTTCATCAAACGTACTGTCCCGAAACCCGGGATAGCTGGGGTTGTAAGTGCCGAACAGCGCCGTGGGTGTGTGAACCTTGTTGATAGTCTCCTGCGGATACTGATACCGCAGATAGTTTGTAAGTGCGCGAATCACCCTCCCGTTTTGAAGATACTGGTTTGTAAACTGGTACACGGCAGCGCTTTCGACGGAATCGTGATTAGCGTGATTAGGCCAATGAACGGCGGTCAGATATACGCCGGCTCCTGTAATCGCATCTGCGTATTGCGACATGTCCGCTATGATGCCGTAATCATTTGGGAAGAAGGTGCTGGTTCCCGACGGGTTAAAAGTTGTGGAGCCGCCATTGGCGATCATGCCCGCCCATATTCGGGCCAGCCTGATGCTGGTTGTCTGCAACTCGCGACTCTGAGCGAAGAGGGTTCCGAATCCCGCGAGCTGCATTGACAGTACCAGACCGAGAACGTAGGAAGTTCTCGCTCCTCGCGTCTTTCTCTTAGCATGAAAATCCATTTCTGACTCCGCTGGTTGAACGATTAGAAATCCACTTTGATTCCGAACCATATATCCCTCGGCTGATCATACAAGAAGAGATCTGCGTACGACGGACTGTAGATGTATGGCTTGCTCGGAGAATTTAGGTCGCCGACTCTGTCATTTCCCGGGACATACCAACCTTGTGCGGCATACTGTTGTCTCAGTGCATCGAATTGGGGAGAATTGTACATCGGCAGATGCAGCGAGGCAAGATAATGCGCTTCATCAGATTGGTTGTCATTCCAATAAGTAGACGAAGCCAACACGCTCGAGAAGGCATTCAGCGTGCCCATTTCATTTATCTTCAGGTTGAGCACATTCGTAACATCCAGGTAAACGGACGCGGTTATTCCGGCTATTGAGATCATTCTTGTAAGTTTGAGATCGACTCTGTAATAGTCCGGCCACTCGAGATTGTAATACGGTATCTGCGGGTATTGTCCCAGAGGATTCCAGGTGAAGTAGTCTCCGGCTTTCCATGTGCCGAAGACGGTCATGGACCAATTCCCGAGAATGTCTATTCCGGCAGGTTGAGGTCCCCAATTTGCGGGAGACCTGAGGGTGATGTCCGCGTTAAGAGCGGGGACAGGAACGGCAGGCGAACTATTAGCCTGATAGTAATCGGCATCGACCGGCGGCTGATCAGTAATATTCTGCAGTCCGGCGTTCCCCTTTTTGTTGAGCGCGTAATTAAAATTCACCCAGCCGTTGATCCATGAGTTGTCGTTCTTTGACAACTCGACTTCGAGGCCCTTCGTGTCCTCGTACTGGTTGTTCACAAATCCCGAATACTGGATTGTCGCTGCACTATTCTTGAAATTCACATCGCCCTCTTCGCCCGTCACATCCTTATAATATCCGGAGAGGCGGATGAGATAATTATCCAGGAAGTTGTACTCAACCCCCAACTCGTAAGAGATTGTCTTAGGCGGTTCCAGATTCGGATTTGACATCTGGTAAGTACCGTATTTCGTATATCTGTATTTTATTTCGTACATGGAATAGTATGGCGGATTGGATCGGAAGTAGCCGTAGTTGAAATAGAACTTCGATCTATCGGTAATCGGGAATGAGACTCCGAGACGAGGGCTCAGGGCCCAGAAGTTCTTGATCGGCTGCAGAAAACCCGGATGAACTCTGTTTGAGTCTTCCCATATCTGCCAGATTTGTGAGTTCCCCGTCAGGAGGTAGCTGTACAGGCCGGTTGTGTCCTGCGGAAGGAGGAGCGCCGAGAATGCAGCCGCGGAATCATTTCCCGGCCATAATCCACCGCCACCATAATAATAGTCGAACCGGAGACCCAGATTTGCCACTACACCGCCGTAGCTAACCTGGTCCTGGAGATAGAGAGCAGACTGGCTTGGCTTCTCGTCGTAATCGAATTCATAAGTGTTGTACGAATTGTTGTTCCATAATTCGTAGAGGGCATGATCCAATGTTATCTCGTTATACTCGAACCCGCCTTTGACAAAATTGTGCTCACCGATTTGTGACGAGATGTCCCCCTTAGCCTGGTACTGGTACGTTCTTGAGTTGTCGTGGAGGTCGCCCTCTTTGCTTCTGAATCTGAGGTTCGTGATTCCGGGCGGATCATCGTAAGAAGGAAATCTGAAGGTGTCGGTCGGGGAGTAGACCTGATGACTCCCGGCCCACTGAAGTTTACCATATGGCGATTCATCCAGATTGAACGGTCCGAGCTCTAGAACCAAACTGGTGTTCCGGTTATCGCCCGTCGGAGTGTAGTCAGAGATCTGCAGACGGTTGAATGTCAACTCATAATAAGTGGTCTTACTTATCAGATGGTTGAATGTCGCTCCGAGGACGAGTGTGGTCTGATCGAGTATCGGGAAGTAAGCCTGGTCGTATAAATAATTGAAGTTGTCGCCTATGATGCCTGTATTGTCCTGGACATACTTAAGGTTATTCTGCTGCATAAGTCCGCCCCTGTCGCTGATGTCCGGCGCATCACCGTTCGCTGGACGGATTGGGCTCACACCGATTTCCCTTTTCCACAGTCCGTTCAATGTCAGTGTCATATCGTTTGACATGTTCGACTTGATAGTAATGAGGGAAGTTGAGGAAAAATCACTGTTGAGAGTAACAGGCTCGATGTAGTTGAGGTGAGTGGTGCTGTTGGAGACGTAGAACGTAGCGTCGCCGAGCGCGTGACTGAAAAAGGGAAGCGGACCACCAAAACCCGCGTCAAGATCATAGTCGTTGCCGGTTTCTTTATTAGCATGCTGTGCAATTGCCTTACGCGTGGCATTTATGAGAGAGTCTGCCTGAGTCCTGGTCATGACTCCCATTATGGCAGGATTGGATGTCATTTCCTTTTCGAGGCCGGCGTAGTCTGGGACAGACATCGTCATCCATGACGTGAGGAGGTAGAGTTCGAGCGGAGTTGCCTGGCTAGCAAGAGATTTGCCCTGATTAAAAGTATTTGCCTGCGCTATCCAACCGGTGAAGCTGGTGTGCCGCTGCCTGTCATATGGATCGTTAGCCCACGCGGAATCCGTACCGATGAACGCGACGCTCGGATCCAGGTAAGGTTCGAGCACAGGATTATGCGGATCGTACAGAGACTGTCCGAACCTGCGCATATGCGATTGGTCGCTGGACAGCGTGATTGTTCCGTGGTAGCCAGAAGTCGTGCCGCTCTTGGTAGTAATGTTGATCAATCCAGATCGGAAGTTCCCGTATTCCGCGTTATATCCGCCCGAGAGTACGGAGACTTGTTCGATCGCACTTAACGGCACGGTCGTCTCTGAATTGCCGACGGCCGCATTGTTATATGATAGCCCGTTCAGAAGTGTTCCGACCTGATCCGCTGTTCCGCTCCGGATCGTGAGGAACCCGTTCGCATCCGTAGACACTCCTGGAAGTTTCGCGAGAAAGGCATTGATTTCCCTGATGCCGGCAACGGTCTGTATGTCCTGGCTTGTCGCAATCATCTGAGTTGAAGAGACTTCCTTGTGCATCTCGTTGCGCTGGGCCATCACCACCACTTCTCCCGTTCTGATCTCGGCAGACTCGATAGAGAAATTCACCGTCGCGACCCTTTCGATCGCCACGATCACATCCTTGACAAGAGTAGGACTGTAACCAACCATCGAAGCCCTGACATCATAAGTACCGACAGGGACATTGACGATAAAGTAGTTTCCGTCGATATCGGTCACTGCGCCAAGAGTTGTCCCGACAACCAGCACGTTCACGCCTATCAATGGCTCGCCCGTCTTCGCGTCTTTCACGGTGCCCTGTATCTTGCTTCTTGACTGAGCATTCGCAGATGCCGCGATCAATGTCATGATCATCGAGATTGCACAAACCGATCCGATGATCTTCCGATACGATGCCAGGTTCATTTCCGTCTCCTGCAAATACTTATATGTGAGTGTTCAAATTTCTTCCGAGCGAATCCGACTTTAACCGAGAAACAGATCCCGCCCGCGGTTAAAGTGACGACCTTGAAATTCAGCAGGCGACGCCAAGCGAGATCGTGTTATCATCTCAATAACGAATCTCCACGGGTTTCCCCAAAATTGCTCTCTCATTCTCTAAAAAAGCTCGAAAGGTCCGGATGTCCTTGATGCCTCCGGGTTCTTTCTCCCATGCAGCTCCGAAGTAATATTCCAGATTCCCGCCGGAGGCACGCAACACAACGATATGACTAAGTGAATCGCCTGTCAGTCTGATAACGTCAGCTTGCTTGTAGAAGATTGCAGTGCCGAGATTATCTCCTGCAAGGCTCTGCTTTCCATAGAGCGCGATATATGACCATTGCTTGCCGGTGTCGCCGGAGGATGTCGTGAAGATGCAGTCGGCGTGCCTGGCAAGACCTGTGCACATCTCGGCATCTTTACCGTGCAGCGACAGGGCAACATTCGTCAGCCTGCTTCCTGCAGATATAGAATACACCGTCGTGAGTTCATAGCTCTTGCTCCCAACATGCCAGTCGGAATACTCGGTACGTACTGCTGAACGGATCGGTCCGTCCTCCCGGATGAAACATCTCACCCGGGAGACATTGCTCACAGTTACCGCACCCGAATCGTTCCACATCGCGACGGATCCTATTCCCAACGATTCGCCGACCTTGAATATGTCCATTCCCCAATCGAGCATTCTTGAATAGGACTCCTTGCTATCGGACACCAGATCGTTTACTCCGATCCTTTGCAGTACCATATCGCCTGTCGTTTTTCCGAATATGTCGGTCCTGTTCCTTGAATCGAGATAAAACCTGTATACGATCCACTTCAATTCCCATCCCGGACCTTCTATCCTGTAAAGCGCATCGTGTGCGAAGTGGTCAGCCGGTACGGTTGTCGAATCCACAGTTCTGAATTCTCCGCGAGTATAGTAGCCCCCCACTTTGTCATAATCTACCTTCATTCCCAACTGGGCCTGAGTCTGGAGCGGATAATTTCTAAATTTTCTTCCGGTGGGATAGTAACGAATAATGAATTTTTTCGTTTCGTTCGGGCCAAAAGAACTTGCGATAAGTATCCTGCCCGCTTTCCCGTCGAGATTCGAATCCGCAACCTGACTCGCGATTTCTTTTCCACGATACGTGATGAAGAAATTGTATTCGTTGAAATCAGGATGACGCGTCTTGAAATCTGAGAGATTGATTTTCAATAATTGATCTACCCTTTGGAGAGACGATGTGTTTATAACGGTTACCACCGCAGTCAAGTAATTTTTGTCGGCGTCCCCGGATCGATCTTGCCGCAGCCCCCATGTCAGCGCGACAACTAAGAGAATCAGGAATGAAGAAACAAGTTTCATCAGGAAGAAAGAGTTCCTTTCCTCATACGAAATGAAACAACCGTTCGCGAAATCGTCCGCCTCGCCTTCGCCGGATACCCGGCAAACAGAACCGGACAGTTGAAGTCGTCAGCTTATAGGTTTATTCATTTGCCGTCGGAGATCGCGGCGAATCGAACAGCAGATCAGAGTTGCGGCACACCTGCCGCCAATTGACATAAGCAGCAGAGCCGAGGTCAGTTTCAGGGGAACATATTCCGTCCGGCGCATTGGCACCGACCCTAAATCGTGTGATAACAGCCAACCCTTTCCCTGACAACGAATTACGGAATCATCCAGCAGTACCAAATTTCTCAGCCTCGCCTCACTTGACCGATAACTTAAACGATAACTTCAACGAACTTAAAATATGCCTCGAATCTGGAATTGTCAAGTCCCTGAGCATGTAAAACGCATGAATTTTCGGAGGGGCCAGCGATACTGCGGAGAGGGTTAGTTGGCCGGTCTTGTCGTACTGCCCCTACTCGCCCAATCTTTTCCCCTGAAGGAGGTACTCCCTAATATATTCAACTACCGAATCCGCAAATGGCGTAATCGGTTTCTTGTATCCGGACTTTCGCAGCTTAGAGATATCAGCACAAGTGTAGTACTGATATTTGTTTCTCATCTTCTCCGGCATCTCGATGTAGCGGATTTCGGGATCGATACGCAGCGCGGAGAATATCGCACGCGCGAGGTTGTTCCACGAGTTCGGTTTGCCGCTCCCGACGTTGAAGATGCCCGAGGCGGTCCGCTTCTCAAGCAAATGCAGCGTCATGTCTACCGCATCCTTCACATAAATGAAATCGCGGAGCTGCTCCCCGTCGGCATAATCGCTGCGGTAAGACTTAAACAGACTCATATGCCCTGCTACACGAATCTGTTCGAACGCCTTTAGAACCACCGACCTCATGTCTCCTTTGTGAAACTCGTTTGGACCGTAGACATTGAAGAATTTGACTCCGGCAAAACGATTCAAGAGACCTTTCTTCCGACACCAGACATCGAACATCTGTTTTGAGTATCCGTACATATTGAGAGGCCGCAACGCGGCAAGGTTCTTCTCGTCGTCCTTGAAGCCATTGCTTCCGTCACCGTACGTCGCGGCGCTCGATGCATATACCAGCCTTGCCTTTTTCTTCAGCGCAAATTGTGCAACAAGCTTACTGTACTCGAAATTATTCCTGGCAAGATAGGAAGCGTCCACCTCCGTGGTAGCCGAACACGCACCCATATGGACGATACCGTCAATTTTTCCGAACTCGTTCGCGGACCCGGTGCGAATCTTCGCTTCAAAAGCATCCTTCTCCAGGTAATCCGAAAAACTGAGCGGGCTAAGGTTCTTCCATTTTTCCGTCGTCCCGAGATGATCAACTACAATTATTTTCTCCTCACCGAGCTGGTTCAGCTTCCAGACAATGCCGCTCCCGATGAAACCCGCACCTCCTGTAACGATAATCATTTTTAATTTGCTCCAGTCGTTATATCGCAAGTCATAATATTTTTACAAAATATTTCCCCGGAAGTTGTTTCACAACTCCCTTCAGCTCCAGTCCGAGCAGCTGAACGAGTAAATCTGAAGTCGAAATCCCGCTCTTCTCCGATAATGCATCGATCTGCTGGCCTTCATCTGTGAGAAGGTCGAATATCTTTTGCTCAAAAAGAGACAGCTGAATTTTCGAAGCGACCTTCGGTTGTTCCCGGAGAATAGGCTTCAATTTATACCGCAGCTCCTCCACGACATCCGCAACGCTTTCTACCAGCTTCGCCTTGCTTTCCCTGATGAGTTTATTCGTTCCTCTGCTCTTTTTTTCAAATATGTTGCCTGGAACTGCGAAGACCTCACGGTTCTGATCCAGCGCTGTGCCGGCAGTGATCATTGCACCGCCGTCGACATCTGTTTCGATCAGGATCGACCCGAGTGAAATCCCGCTTATGATCCTGTTCCTCTTCGGAAAGTTGACCGCATCAGGTTTCGAACCCATATAGTACTCGGATATCACGGCACCGTGCATCATCATCTGCTCGGCGAGTTTCTTGTTCTCGCCGGGATAGATCACATCGACTCCACTGCCAAGGACCGCGATCGTTCTTCCTCCCGATCGGACGGCGGTACTATGAGCGATTGTATCGATGCCGCGCGCGAGACCCGAGACGATGGTGATCCCCTGTTCCGCAAGGTCCGCGGAGAATTTTTCCGCGGCATGCTTTCCGTATGTCGTGGGATTCCTCGTTCCCACGATTGCGATCGAATACCTGTCCGCCGCGGAGAGGGTGCCGCGTACGAAAAGCATCACGGGAGGATCGTAGATTCTCTTAAGATTCTCAGGATACTCCTTGTCCCAGAAAGTGACTAACCTCGCCTCAGCCTTGTTGAGCCTGGAAAGCTGCAGTTGGACCTCATTGTCGAAGTTCCTGTTCGAGAGTATCTTCCTCGCGACGCTCCTGTCGATTCCTTCAACAGCCGTAAGTTCTCTTTCGCTCGCGGCGAGCACAGACTTGGGGTCGCCAAAATGGCTTACAAGTATGCGGAGTCGTGCTGCACCCACACCCGGTACCATGGACAAGCCAAGGAGCGACCACACATCCATCACACAGTCACCTTCTTCTGACCCTCCTGATTATTCCGACTTCCGATAATTTTTGGCGGTTAAATCTGTCCTACCGGGATGACGACCGTAAACTTTGTCCCTTTTCCCAATGTGGATTCGACAAAAACCTTCCCGCCATGGGCTTCAGTAACTCGCTTAACGATCGTCAACCCAAGCCCTGTCCCTTTCTTGCCGCTGCTGGCCGCACTCTTGGCCTGCCGATACCTGTCGAATATCATAGGAATTTCTTCGGCCGAAATTCCGACGCCGCTGTCCTCGACATCAAGGGCGGCGTAATCGCCTTTTAACTCCGGTATCTCATCTTCAAAATGTTTTACGTAGGTCCTGACGATGACGCTCCCGTCTTTCGGAGTGAACTTTATCGCGTTGCTCACCAGGTTCGTAACCACCTGGTCGATCTTCCCGCTGTCGAATTCGCACATCGGGATCGAATGATCCTGCTCAACTTTAAGGTTGACGGTTTTGTCACGCGCAAGTATTTTCAGCCGCGCGACTGCCGAGGATACCGATGCATTGAAGTCATTCGGCTGCTTGTTAAGCTGAAGTTTGCCCGCCTCAAGTTTTGCCACGTCGAGAATGTCATTTATCAACCCCAGCATTTTCTGGGACGTTTCCAGAGCCGATTTCAGGAACTCCTTCATCTCGGGCGGGTTCTGATCGAACTCTCCGTTCACACCGAGCTCCAGCACACCTATGATAACAGAAAGCGGGCTGCGCAAGTCGTGTACCAGCATCGATTGAAAATCCGCTTTCAGTTGTTCGATCTCGTGCTCGGCCTTCACGACGCGGAGGATCGAGCGGACCCTGGCAATTAATTCATCCTGGTCGATCGGTTTCGTCAGGTATTCATCGGCGCCGAGGGAAAAACCCTCCTCGATGCTTTTCGCGTCCTTCGAATTAGCAGTGAGGATGATTACGGCAATGTCCTTGGTTAATTCGTTTTCCCTGAGATGTTTGAGCGTTTCGAACCCGTTCATTTCCGGCATTGCGACATCAAGTATGATAAGATCGGGATGATCCTTCGAGCTTTTCGCCAGACATTCCTTTCCGCTCGAGGCACATGAAACCTCAAAGCCCTGTCTCTTCAAGAGTTTATCGAGAAGGACCAGATTGTCCGGCGCGTCATCTACCGCTAGGACTTTTTGCCGTTCTTCCATTTCTTCCTTTGAATGAATTTGTTTACCTCCCGCAATATTATCTCGCGGGTCAGTCCTTCTTTCTGGACAATATCCTTGATCTTCGAAGTAAGAAGTGCCCGCTCCTCCTGCGTGACCTCCTTGGCGGTGAGGACTACAATCGGAACCTCCCTCAACTTCTCGTCTTCAGACATCTGGCGGACTACCTCGAATCCGTCCATCTCCGGCATCAGGAGGTCAAGGAAAACGAGGGAGGGGATTTTCTTGTGAAGAAAATTAATAGCCTCGATGCCGTTTCGGGCTGTATTGATAGTGAAGCTGCTCTTTTCAAGAAGGCTTCCGAGGAACTGAGTGAAGTCCTCGTTGTCGTCGACAACAAGTATCTCTCCGCCGGATGTACCGGTATAGCTCCTGACGAGAGATATGATCTTCGCGGGTTCCACTGGTTTAACAAGATACGATTCGGCGCCGAGCGACACAGCAAGCGCCTTGTTATCCACTACGGTGTGAATAACCACCGGTATCTCTTTCAGGTCCTGATCAGATTTCAGCTCCTGCAGAATTTGCCATCCATCTTTGTTCGGCATCATAATGTCGAGTGTTACCAGTACCGGCCTGTATTGTCTGATGACGTCGATCGCTTTCCTTGAATCATTAACTCCGAAAAATTCGAATCCTTCGGCAACGAGGTGGTTCTTCAGGAGCAGGAGAACTTCCGTGTCGTCGTCCACGCAAACTACCAGGTTGTTTCCCTGTGTGCGGGCGCTCGGAGTCGGCGTTACCTCAACTTTCTTCTCCGGCGCCGTCTTCTCCTGAGCTTTGTATGTCACCGGGACAGTGAGAGTGAAAGTCGATCCCTTTCCGACCTCGCTTTGAACCGTCAGGTCACCGCCCAGAAGCCGGGAGAGTTTCCTGGAAATTGCCAGACCAAGGCCTGTGCCCCCGTGTTTCCTCGTGTTCGAGCCGTCGACTTGTCTGAATTCCTCGAACACTACCTCAAGAAACGCCGGCGGTATTCCGGTGCCGGTATCCTCCACTGCTAGCGAAATGATATTACCGCCGAGAAGTTTGACCACCACTTTTATGTGTCCCTGATCCGTAAATTTCGCCGCATTGCTGAGAAGATTGAGAACGATCTGCTTTATCCTTGCAGAGTCGGAGAAAATCGGTGTCACACTTTCATCTATCTCGCTCAGAAGTTTGACCGGCTTCTCGCCGACAAGAGGTTCCACTGTAGTAAGTGCATCGTTGACGATCGCGTCGATATTGAATTCCTCCGGCGTAATTGTAATTCGTCCCGCTTCAATTTTCGAAAGGTCGAGGATGTCATTAATGAGTGCCAGCAGGTTCTTTGCGTTTCTGAGGACTATTTCCAGTCCTTCTTTCTGTTCGCCTGTAGGCGGCTGCAGATCGTCTGTCAGGATGAGATTCGTGAATCCGATTATCGAATTCAAGGGGGTACGAAGCTCGTGGCTCATATTTGCGAGGAACTGGCTCTTCAGCCTGCTCGCCTCTTCAAGCTGCTGGTTTGCCTGTACGAGCTGCGCGTTCGCCTCTTCGACCCAGATTTTGGAAATGCGCAGCTGCTCGTTCGAATCTTCGAGTTCGCCGGATTTTTCCAAAATGTCTGAATACAGGATTGCGTTTTCCACCGCGCCGCCGACTACTCGCGCGATCATCATAAAAAATTCCTTATCACTCTGCGAAAAAGTCGAACGTTCCTTTGTTGCCGCGACCAGCAGCCCGTGCGCCTTGCGGGTGCCCATGATCGGCACCAGAACGGCAGACGACACCATCTCATTCGACATCACCTTGAAGAGCGGTGCGGATTCTGAAGCGATATCGGCATAGACTTCGGCGTCGTTCTGACTGACGAGTCGCTGGAATAGGTCGTCTCCGGAAGAAAGGCTCTTGATTCCCGGATCCTTTTCAAGCGAACGGCTGAAGCCGAGAGACGCAACAAGTTCGAGCGCGCTGGCATCTTCGCGCATGAGGTATACGGCAGCGGCAGAGACATCCTCGAATTCAAGGAGACGCGCGAGACTTTTGTTGAAGATTTCGAGAACGTCCAGGGCGTCCTTCACCGCAAGCGCTGTCCGGTTGATAACCGAGAGCCGCCGGTTCTGTTTCTTTATCGCAAGCTCATTTTGTTTCTGTTCCGTTATGTCTCTGTTGATCGATACGCTTCCTGTCGGATTGCCCGCTGAGTCTCTGACCTGCGCTATCGACGAACCCACGTAGAGCCTCTTGCCGTCCTTCGAATAGTTCACTCCCTCACCGCGCCACAGTCCGCTCTTAAGCAACTCGGCATCCACCATCTCGCGCGTTTGGCCCGTGATGTCCGACTGTGTTACCTTGTCGGAGTTTAACCCGATCACCTCTTCGGACTTCCAGCCGTACAATCTCTCTGCGGCCGGATTCCACGATGTGATTTTGCCTTTTTGGTCCGACGCTATAATCGCGTCGTTCACTTCTTTGAGAAGCATAGCCTGGTAGGCGATCCGCTCTTCCGCGCGCTTGCGTTCCGTGATATTACTGAAGATCGCCACCGCACCCGTGATATTACCTGTGGCATCCAGGAGCGGCGACGCGCTGAGTGAAAGTACGCTTTCCGCTCCATGCCGGACCACGATGAACTCGAAGCTCCTGACATTTTGGCCGTCAACAGCGGCGAGCTTAATCGGGTTCTCCTCGTCTTTCAGTGGTGACGCATCCAGTTTCCTGATCCCGAAGGTGTCTTCATATTTTCCAAACACGACATCCGGGACTTCATTTATAGCCAGGATTTCTTTGCCACCGCCGTTGATGAGAAGGATCCTCCCTTCCCGATCGACAAGCGCGATTCCCTCGGCGGCACCGGCGAAAATTTTCTCCAGCTGGTCGGCCTGCTCGGCGACTTTACCACCGAGTTTGAGTCTCTGAATCCCCGCCGCAAGTTCAGCGGCCGCCACTTCCGCCAGCTCGATCTCATATCTTATTCCGCCGGCAGACGTCATCGTAACGTATTGCATCACGCCGATAAGTTCGCCGGAGCTTACGAGAGGCACGCTGATAAAGCCCTTCGCGTCGCGGAAGTAGGACTCGGCCTCACCCTCAGCGACTCCCCCTTCTTCAGGCGACCTGGAAATGACGGTCTTGCATGTTTTTGCCGCCCGGGCAGCATCGCTTTCCGGTTCCAGCTCCAATTCCTGAATGACCGGGATACTCGGCTTCCTGCCTTGAATATCAAACTGCGCGGCGAGTTCAAGCAACACATTATCTTCATCGTAGGAATAGAGAATCACAAATGGCGAGCCGAGTATCTCCGCAAAGAGCTCGCCTGAGGACCGTGCCAGCACATCAACTTTCCCGCTTGACAGAGCAAGCTGTGTAATTCTATATGCCGCCTCTTTCTTCCTCTCCGTCCACTTCTTATCCGTAATGTCCTCGCATATGCCGACGAGAGCTATGATATTTCCTTCGGAGTCCTTGATGGAACTTGTGTTAAGCGAGATATAATATTCAGACCCGTCTTTCCTTCGGTTGAGTACTTCGCCTTTCCAGCTCCCGTTCCGGATCGTTTGGACGTATATATCTTTAGCCCGGTCAAAGCCGTAAGTCGGTGAAACGATCGCCCACAAGCTGCGGGACGGAAGCTCTTCGAGCGAATAGCCGAAGAGTCTTTCTGCCGCTGTGTTCAGGTACGTGACCTGGCCGTCAGAATTGGTCAGTGCGATTGCCTCGTCGGTATTCTCGACCGCAGCGCTGAGTACCTGGTTATGATGCTCCAGCTGTTTTCGTCGAGTGATGTCGCGGAAGACGGTGATCCTTCCGATTCTCTTCCCTTCGATAATTATCGAAGTGGAATTCAAAAGTGTTTCGAGCTTTTGGCCAGCCCTGGTAATTACAACGAGTTCAAATTCACTGCGGATGCCGGCGTCGACAAGCCGCCCGTATTCTTCAACTTTCTGGCGCTCGGCTGGATCGTATAAGTCGAATATCAGCTTGCCCTTTATATCTTCGAGGGGATAGCCAAAGTCTTTCTCGAATGCGGGATTCACATAGACCGTGACACCGGCCTCGTCAATTATCCTGACCGGATCGGGGACTTTTTCAAGGTAGATCTGGTATTTCAAAAGCTCCTGATTTGCCGCCTTGAGCCGGACGGAATTGCGCACGTACTCAGTGAAGATCTGCCCTACGTCGACGAGGCTTCCGACAGCTCCTACCGCATAGGCGAGGATAGACAGTCCAACGTGCGCGGCGGAAGCGGTGTCGGTGATATCCGTAGAAAAGGATCCGACGATCCCTGCAAGAGTCAACAGGAAGAGTGTAATACTGATCGTGTAATTGAACAGCGTTCGGTACTGAAGATAGTTTCTGCACTCACCGACGAAGGATATAAGGAACAGAGCTGAGGCAAGAAGCGTGAGCGGTCTCAAGTTTCCCGGTGAAAATTCCCCGCCGCCAAGTTTGCTGTAGTGTGAGAACAGGAGCACGACGAAGACAAGGGCGGCCGCGATCCCGACACCGGAAAGGACATCGAAGAGGGTCGATTTTTGTTTCGGGAATATCCATACCAGCAGTGTGCCTACCGCGAGAATGAGCGCCAGAAGAAATCGTCCACCCTGCCAAGTCGCAAGCTGAAAATAGAAAGCTTGTTGTCCACCGCCGAAAACTCCCAGGTCCGCCACAATCACGCCGGCGATTCTCACGAAGCCGCCGACCAGAAACGCGAACGCGATAAACTCCAGCAGTCTTTCTTTGAGAACAATGTATCTGGTAAAAGCGAACAACGAGATCGCCACAGATATCATGTTCGAAATGACGATAGAATCGATCAGGAGATCGGAGGAAAGTCTGGCGTGGCTCACGCGCGCGACATACACCAGCAGTATCGAGAACGCCCATGCACCACCCACGCCAATGCCGAGGGAAAGAAGGCCTTTACTCTTATTTTCTTTCATCCAGGAATCTTCTCATGGTTTCAACTAGTAGGGCAGCGTCTACGGGCTTCGTGATATACTCATTGCATCCAGCCTGCATCGCCTTTTCCCTGTCTCCCATCATAGCCTGCGCGGTCACAGCAATTACAGGTATATCCTTCGTTGACGCACCGGCTTTCAAAGCAGCAGCAGTTTCGTAGCCGTCCATCCCCGGCATTTTCATATCAAGCAGAATCATCTCGGGCGATCTCTCGTTGGCCAGCCTCAAAACTTCCTCGCCGCTCTGTGTTTCAATGATCTCCAGCTCCATTCCCGACCGCCGCAGTATTCGTCTAATCAACAAGATGTTGTCGGCATTATCGTCAGCTAAAAGGATCAGACGCGGCATCAAATCTTCTCGACAAATTTCACGACCTCAGCCGCGTGCTGCTCCGCTTCCTTTCTTGTCGCAGCCTCGGCAATCACCCTGATAATCGGCTCGGTGTTTGACTTCCTCAAATGAATCCAAAAATCCGGCGCGTCAATTTTCAATCCGTCTTCGGTGTTGAGTTTGAACCTGGAATATCGCTCCTTGATCGCCTTAATAATCTTTTCCGGTTTCTTCTTTCCGAGATCGATTCTCTTTTTCACGATCTCGAAGTGAGGCAGCGACTCTTTGAGCGCCGATAAAGTCCCGCCGAATTCGAGGAGATGCTGGAGTGTCAACGCAATTCCCACAAGCGCGTCGCGCCCGTAGTGGACCTCCGGGAGTATCACGCCTCCGCTCCCTTCACCGCCGACGACGGCGCCCGCCCTTTTCATTTTCTTCACGACGTTTATCTCGCCGACCGGGGAACGAAGGACTTTTCCTCCTAGACTTTCCGCGATCACATCGACCGCTCTCGTGGTCGAAAGATTGACAACCGCGATCCTTTCTTCCGCCCGCACTTTCTCGAAGACAAACTTCGTCGCCTGGGCTATGGTATACTCCTCACTGAAGGGCTCACCTTTTTCAGTGATGAGAACCAGCCGGTCGACATCCGGGTCGACTACTATTCCGAGGTGGGCTTTCTCTCCTCTGACCCTGGCCATCACTTCAGTCAGGTTTTCCGGAATAGGTTCCGGCTTCCTGGGAAACCAGCCGCTGCCATCACAGTTCAGTTTGGTTACGATACATCCGAGCTCACGGAGTAGCTCCGGAACTACAAACGAACCGGCAGCGTTAACGCAATCCACTACCACGCGGAAATGCCTCTTGCGTATCGCTTCCACATCGACCGCCTTTATCGCGAGCACTCTGCGCACGTGGTCGCGAAGGAAGAAGTCGTTGTGCTCTATAGTCCCCGTAGATTTGAAACCCGCGTATTTAGGTTTCTCCCCGGCAAATTTCCAGAGTCTCTTGTTTTCTTCCGCGTCGAGGAAAACACCGTCCCCGTTTATGAATTTAAGACCATTCCACTCTGCAGGATTGTGGCTCGCAGTGACAGCAACACCTCCGACAGCGTCCGAATGCTCGGCCGCAAGTTGGACTGTCGGCGTCGGGCAAATTCCGATGTCGACCACGTTGCAGCCGTCAGCCGCAAGAGTGCCGGCAAGGATCTCTGCAAGCATTTCGCCGTGGTACCTTCCGTCTCTCCCGACAACAATTTTCCCGCCGCCGGAGAACCGGGCGAAAGCGTTCGCATACTTTATCACCGTCTCCGGTATAAGAGATTCGCCAACTACCCCCCGCAGCCCCGAAATGCTCACTATGAGTTCGCTCATCTCTTCCTTTTGCCTGTAATTAGCTTTGAATACTGCACAAGCTTCTTACTCGGAGTATAGCCATGCGCCTTCAGAAAAGTATGCACGCTCGAGTTATAAATGTACGCACTCATTAAAATATACTCGACCTTCTCCTCTTTAGCCAACTCCTCGACTTTGTTGAGCAGAGCGCCGCCGACCCCCTTCCGGCGCCAGTCCTTTCGGACCACGGAGTAAGGAAGATAAAAATAATTTTCGGATTTGTAGACCGTGATATATCCGACCACCTCGCCCTCAGATTCGGCGACCAGCATAAGTGCGCCATAAGGCTTTACAAAGTGGACGAAGTCTTCAACTTTCATTTTCTGTCGCGGGTAGTTCTCGATCTCGCTGACACCTCTGCTCATCTTTACGACCGCGTCCAGATCGGCCATCTTCGCCCGACGAATGACAAGGCCTTTCAACTTCGACCCGGAATTTTTCAAACCGTCAGCGCGCTGACTTTCCGATCTTTTTATAGTTCGATTCATAGATTATTCTTACTCCTTCAAGGACGAGAGCCGGCTCGATCTTATCGATTATCGACGATTGTGAAGCAACCATCTTGGCAAACCCTCCTGTAGCGATGACCTTCGCATGGCTCCCGATCGAAGCTCTTATCCGTTTTACCATGCCTTCCATCGAATCAACGACACCGAACATGATTCCGCTTTGCATACTCGCCACCGTGGTTTTCCCGATTGCCGTTTCGGGAAATCTCAATTCGATCCGGGGAAGTTTAGCAGCCCGCCTCTGCAGGTCCCCCGCTGCCGTTTCGACGCCTGGTGCGATAGCTCCTCCGAGGTACGTTCCATCCGCCGACACGACATCGTAAGTAGTCGCAGTCCCGAAATCAAGAATTATCAGAGGGCCGCCATATTTCAGGTAGCCCGCCACAGCATCGCATATCCTGTCGCTCCCGACAGCTTTAGGTTCGTCGTATTCAATCCTGATCCCCAGCTCAAGGTCCGGCCCAATCACCAACGGCTCGCACTTGAAGTATTTGCGCGACATTCTGACGAGAATGTCGGTGAGATTCGGGACCACAGACGAGATGCCGACGCCCTCGATCTTTTTGCTTCCCACTCCATGGTGATTCAAAAGAGAAAGAACAACCATCCCGAACTCGTCTTCAGTGCGCACAAGCTCGCTTGCCACTCTGTAGTCATGCTTGAGCTTCTTCCTATCATACACGCCAAATTGCGTATGAGTGTTGCCGACATCGATGCATAACAGCATTATTGTATTCCTCCTCCGATTGTGATTTCACCCGCCGTAAATTTTCTGATTCCATCCGGAGTACTGATCATTATCGCGCCGTCATCGCTTATTTCCTCGCAAACTCCTTCGATAGATCTATCCACGAGCTTCAGAGTTACTTTGCGACCGATCATGTTCGCGCCTTCGCGCCATTTCTTCATGATTGAATAGAAATCCCTTTCCCTGAGAGTATCATAAATGGAAGAAAAGTTATTAAGCACCGCGAACAGTAGCTCATCCCTGTCACACAGTTTTCCGGAGCTAAGCAGGATAGAAGTCGCGCGGCCGGCGATTTCCGATGGAAATTGTTTCTGATTCACATTTATTCCGATACCCGCGACGACGAACGAAATCTTTCCCGCGTTGAAACTCGACTCCAGGAGTATTCCCGATGTCTTCTTGGAATCTATAAGTATGTCATTGGGCCATTTGTATGCAGGTTTGATCTGAGCAATTGATTCGATTGCTCCTCCCACAGCAAGCGCGGAGGCGAACGTAAGAATAAAGATCTCATCGCTTGCAAGGAAATCAGGCCTGAGCAAAAGCGAGAAGAGAAGGTTTGACAACGGTTCAGACTCCCATCTCCTGCCGAATCTCCCTTTCCCTCCGGATTGCTCATCCGCGAGAACGACCGTCCCCTCAGGAAAGCCCTCTTCGCCGAGTCCCATTAGGTAAGAGTTTGTCGAATCGATCCGGTCGAACCGATATATTTCATAGTTCAAGCTGATAGGTAAATTTATAGTTGAGACGTTTTAAAGGAAAGAGTCTCTGAGATAGCTTCCGTGTATCACGATAAGCGCGGCATCACATTTTCTTGAAAATAGTTCTTGCATTTCACTGGGAAATAGGAAAAATTTAGCTAACTTTAGATCGAGTGCGGCAGAATAATGAAGCGTTCACTGGTGTTTTCACCTCATGACACCCTCCGAATTGGGTGCCGATGCTGCATCCAGTCTTTGTTCGGCATTTATTCATGCGAGCCTAAACATAGATAAACCAAACAAAGGAGAGAATCATGCTTCGTAAACTTTCCGCTTTGCTACTGGTTGGAATGATGGTAGCGTTTTTCACTTCGACTGCTAGTGCGCAGTTCGAATATGGTAAGAACTACGCCGGCGTTCATGTCGGCCTCAGCGGCGTCGGAAGTGCGCTCACACTTGGCCTCGATTACGAGCGCGGAATTACGAATCCAGGAGAAGTAGGCCCTGGTATTATCGGTATAGGCGGATTGTTTGATTACTATCACTACAGCGAAGATTTCGGCGGGTTTGGGGGAGGCTGGACATACATCGACTTCGGCGTGTCCGGAATGTACCACTTCGTTCTCGATAACAAGAAGTGGGATCCGTTTCTCGGATTGGTCCTTGGCTACGAAATCGCTTCGTGGTCATGGAGCGGCATTTCAGGACTGTACAGCCCTACCGCGGGAGGATTCACCCTCGGTGGCAGCGCCGGAATCAGATATTTCCTCAGTGACAACTGGGCACTGCAAGCAAGAGTCGGATTTGGATTTTACATTTTCGCAGTCGGCGTAGATTACAAATTCTAATCACGCTTTCGTATTAAGTTGCTCCGGCCGTCCTGCTCGAAAGGACGGCCTTTTTTGTTTGATCGAATCGATCTAAAATCATCCAATGACTAATTCAAACATGATCGCGCCCGAATGATCGTCGTCCTGATATTACTAATCGCAGCGGCGATTGGTGCTCTTTTAATGATACGGAGCATCGGGGCTAGAATGCTCCTTATGCCCGACAAGAGGCAGCCTGAGTACTACCACGAGAAATTCGGGTTCAGTCATCCGTCTCAAATAGGATTGAGGTATGCCGACCAGACTCTTCTGACGAGCGATGGGTTTAAGCTCTCGTATTGGAAAGTCGAAAACCCTAACTGCAGTCGCGCTGAAGGAGCGATAATTTATCTTCACGGAATTACGGACTCAAAGGTCAGCGGACTCAACTACGCAAAAGAACTTTCGAAATTCTGCATGAGAGTATATCTGATCGATATGCGCCGGCACGGTGACAGCGAGGGAAGATTTTGCACGTACGGCTACTATGAGAAGCACGATGTCGCGAAACTCATCGACGTCATCAAACAGGAAGATCCCGGTATCACCATATCTCTTCTCGGTAACTCGATGGGGGCAGCGATCGCAATCCAGACAGCGGCAATTGATAAAAGGATCGGTAAGGTTATCGCCGTCGCACCATTCTACGATTTGTTCACGATCGCTCTCGACCAACAATTTCGTCATCTTGGAATAAGGA
This sequence comes from Candidatus Kryptoniota bacterium, assembly GCA_036567965.1. Classification (NCBI taxonomy): domain Bacteria; kingdom Pseudomonadati; phylum Candidatus Kryptoniota; species Candidatus Kryptoniota bacterium. The sequence continues at coordinate 267,005 of DATCTN010000031.1, read as the reverse complement.
ACCGGACTCTTCTGCGTCTTGTGCTTCAAAAAGCGGAACGGCTCGCGAATTTCAAAGCCTCAGAGGTTTCACCTGCGCGCGATATGGGAAGTGTGGAGGCTCCTGTCTTGATTGTTCACGGCGAAGATGACAGGACGATCAAGAAAGAATATTCACAGAGACTTTCCGGGTTGAACGGCAGATCGCGTTTGTTGACGATTCCTAATGCAGGGCACAAAGATGTTCTGGAGAGAGGGGGACAAGAATACGTCAGGGATCTGATAGCTTTTTTGAAATCCCCCTAAAAAAGAAACCCGCCCTGGGCAAGGGCGGGTAGAAGGAGGCATTCTAGGTAGGTCCTTCTTTGAGTGCTGGCTACTATTTTAGACGAATAGAGATCCGATTTGTTACATTCGGTCGAGGGAAAATTATCGGAATTAAATAAACCTTCGAAGAAATATTCTTCTGAACTCATTGCTTGGCATCATCCGGTGAAGGAAAACTTCGAGAATTTCGGTTAGATTGTCTTAAATCAAGATGAACCGTAAATAATAGGAAAATCAGCGAAATGCGGTGGTCATTTCCTGTAGGAAGATTGCTCGGCATCCCGATTAGAGTACACTACACTTTTCTTATTCTGTTCGCGTTCATTTGGTATGTCGAGGGGACCATTCTAGGTCGCGACGCAGCTTTGCACAGCGTGGTATTTGGAATACTCATTTTTATTTGTGTGCTGTTTCATGAACTTGGGCACAGCTTCATCGCAAAAAAATACAATCTCACCGTGACATCGATAATCCTTCTACCGATAGGGGGCGTCTCACAGATATCCGACATACCGCGCGATCCCGCGAAAGAAATTGGAATAACCGCTGCAGGTCCGATTGTGAATTTTTTGATCGCCGGCATTTTACTCCTTTTTGGCGAACTCCTCGATCCATCGATCAGGTTCAGCGAGAGTTCGCTGCAGAGCGGGAATATTATTGTCGACCTCTTTTGGGCGAACATAATGCTCGGACTGTTCAATATAATTCCCGCTTACCCGATGGATGGCGGAAGGATTCTTCGCGGCATCGTAGCGATAAAGAAAGATTATCTTGAAGCTACCCGGCTGGCGGCGGAAGTCGGCAAGTTGTTCGCGATAGGTTTTATTGTGGCCGGCTTCCTGCTCCATTTCAACCTGTGGCTGATACTGATCGGAATTTTCATATTCAGCGGAGCGAGTTCCGAGGCGGAAGCAGCTGTTGTTTCATCGACACTTGAGAAAGTCACCGTCGGCGATTTAATGATAACTGATTTCAAAATTGTATTACCGGATGAACCTCTTACAGCAGTGGTGGATAAATCGATGCACACATTCCAGAACGATTTCCCGGTCGTGGACAACGGACGGTTCGTCGGTGTCCTGACCCGCACAGCCGTAATCGAAGCCCTGCATCGTCACATGCATGACGCGAAGGTGGGTGAGGTCGCGCGCATCGACTTTCCAAGAATTAAACCGGAGGATACCGCGTCAATGGCTCTCACCAAAATGCGAAGCGCACGGATAAGTGTCGCCCCTGTGGAGCGTGACGGCAAGCTGCTAGGTATAATAACCGTAGAAAAACTCCTTGAAGCATCGGACATATTCAATGACAAAAAGAAATAGCACACCCGGAAAACTCCTCCAGCTCGCACTTTGTGGAATTCTCGCCGCCGGCTGTTCGTCCCAGAAAGAAACGGTTCAGCCTGCAATGATGACAGCGCTGCTCCCCCCACGTTTCGGATTCTTCATCTCAGATCATCCATCCGCTCTACCCGATTCATCCGTGGTCGACTTGTACGCAAGAGTCCGCTATGATGACATAATATTTGTAAGATCTGACTCGGAATTCGCGGCACATTACCAGCTTTCAATAAACGCGTATGCCGACAAAGAAATGACTGTGGATCGCTTCTCGAAATTCTTCGACAGAAGAATAACGGTCAAGTCGTATCCGGAAACGATATCGGCTTCGCTGTTCGACACTCTCGGTTCCGAAGTTCAACTCAGTCCCGGCACTTATTACATGGAACTAAGACTATATGATCTGAATACAAACGAGACTTCCAGCAGGGAGTTCATCCACACATTCAAAGACTATTCGAGAAGTCAGATCAGCATAAGCGACCTTTTGTTGTATGATCAGGCGGATACTTCCGGTAATCCGATCGAAGTAGCGACCAACAGATTCGATACACTCTACGCGAAGTTCTTCGTGGTTTGCAAGCGCGTTCCCGCCGATGTGGGACTTCACATCGTGGCAAGGTCTACTCAGATTCCAACTTCAATCGACACGACTTACAGGTTCAATCAGGATACAAGTCTTCGGAGATACAGTCTCCCTCTTATAATAACGGATCTTGCCCCGGCGACTTACGATTTCGAGATAACAGCCGTCGCCAACGGGGAAGAGAGTTCATCTCGGACTTTGCTGCGCGTGCCTAGAAGCAACGTGCCGCTGGTTCCTTCGGAGATGGATGAAGCCATCGGTCCGCTGGAGTATATCGCTAACGGCGACATTATCGCATCGCTGAGAAAGGGACCCTTTTCGGAAAGACAAAGGAAGTTCAAACAGTTCTGGCTGGCGCGTGCTCACGGCGACCAGGTCACTGCTGACGCGCTGATGAGGGAATTCTACAGAAGAGTGGATTACGCAAATACTCATTTCACCGCCAGCATAGGGAGAGGGTGGCAGAGCGATAGGGGAAGGATATACATCATATACGGGCCGCCCGACGATGTACAGACGCAGGAAAATGGATTCAACTCACCGGCATATCTTTACTGGTATTATTACAACTCGCAGATCGAATTCATTTTTCTCGACCAATTCGGCACCGGAGACTACAGGCTGATACGAAGCACGAACATGTAAGCCTGGAGGGGGAGGAATTAGACCGCAGATTTCTCAGCAAGGTGGGACAGGACGGGATAATTCGTCGGAACATCGCCTCTCTTGATCTTCGACAACTTCGGTTTAAGGAGTTGTCTCCTGACGCTCGACAGCCTGTTAACGAAGAACTTCAGCTGCAGGTGATCAAATTCGTGCTGGAACACACGGGCCCACATTCCCGATAGATCCGTCTCGACTCGTTCAAAACTGCCATTAGTGAACCGGACGCTTATTTCTTCCCCGCGCGTGACTTCGTCGTGAATCCCGGGGACGCTGAGACAGCCCTCCTCCATCTTTCGCTCTCCTCTCACCTCGAGAATCTCCGGGTTTATCATGACGAGAGGCTTCTCGGTGGAATAATTCTCCATCACCGAGATATCGATGACTGCCATCGAAATTGAAAGTCCGACTTGCGTCGCCGCCAGGCCAATCCCATCCGCATTATGCATCGTTTCAAACATATCTCTTATCAAACCGACCAGCTTGTCGTCGAATTTAGTCACTCTCTTGACCGGAATTCCCCATATGTGGGTTCCATATAAATGAATCGGCAATATCACTTCGCACTACTCCAGCATTTCTGGTTTTGCAGTTATTATTTCGATTTGATGCTCTTTATATAACGCCGCCTCTGCCGCGTAAAAGATAAGTTTTGAAAAAATCCTTAGCAACACAAAAGCCTGACCGATAGCAAACTTCAAATAGATCCCCCAAGTTGTCGCCGGGATAATCGAACAAAATATTTCCTGTGATGTTTGCTCCCGATCTTAAGTCTGTCAAGCGCAACAGATCTATACTTCCCCGATTCCACGAATGGAGATCGTAGTTGGCAGCAAGGGTTGAATGATTGCTCTTGAACGCGTTCGGAAAAAGATGAAAGAACAATTCAGGAACCGCCTGCGCCGAAATTTTCTTCCATTTCAGAATTTCACTTCCAATAATCGTGTGAGAGTTGGAGTCAAGCCTTGCATTGATCCGGCATTCGACGACGTTTGTAGTCTGAGCAGTTAGTTATTGAGGAGTGTACAAGAGCAAAATGAATTGAACGAGCGCACCAAACAGAAATGCCCCGTGGTACATCCCTCTTCCCTTCCGTTCGCATCGGATGGACGACTTCATTTCTTGAGCACGTTGTCGATCTGCTGTTTTACCGCCAGAAAGTCCTGATAATCGACAACTGCCTGAAGTTCTATTGTCTTCGGGAAGTCGGATGGCACCTGGTTGCCTCCGGCATCCTTATAAGGAACGATGTCGATCATGTTCCGCCTCTTCAATCCCGACTCGCCGTACAGTTTCACAAGATAACCGCGGATGCCGGCAGAAAACTCGTTATAGGCGGTATTAACCTGCGGATATTTTCCCGTCACGAGATTCGCGGCGATGAACGCGGCGTAAAGACTCGTGTTACCCTCCTTCTTGATGCCATCGGAAAAATCGTCCAGTGCATCTGCGTATTTTCCCGATGCGAAAGACTTCATCCCGTCATCGTAAAGCTCCTGGGGCTTCCTTGAACATGATGTGATACTCACGGTCAACAAGACACACGACAATAAGATCCGAAATCTAAAATACTTCAATTTATCCCTTTCAAAGTCCGAACGTTTTCCATCTTGAGTCCACGAGTTTCTTTATTTCGTCGGACATTACGATTTTGTCTGGCCACGGTCTGGTGATGCCCTCGTCTTTCCACTTCCGCGTGCCGTCGATTCCCATCTTCGTGCCGAAGCTGAAATGTTGCGACGAGTGATCGAGTACGTCCGCAGGTCCTTTCGTAAAAATCACATCGCGCTGCGGATCGATATTGTTCAAAGCGTACCACCATGCTTCGGAGGTATTTTGAACATCCACATCCTTGTCAACCACGACAATCACTTTTGCGAACATCATCTGTCCGAGTCCCCAGAGACCGTTCATTACTTTGAATGCTTGACCCGGGTACTGCTTGTCTATCGACGCAAACACCAGATTATGGAATATTCCCTCGAACGGCATGTGGTAATCGACGAGCTCCGGGATTACAAGCTTCGCGAGTGGAAGGAAAATTCTTTCAGTGGCAAATCCCATCCAGTCGTCTTCCATAATAGGCTGGCCCACGATCGTGGAGACGTACACAGGTTTCGCACGAGTGGTGACGGTCGTGACATGAAACGCCGGGTAGTAATCGGCGAGCGAATAAAATCCCGTATGGTCGCCGAACGGGCCTTCGAGCCGGAGATCTTCCTCGGTGTCGACATATCCTTCCAGAACGATCTCGGATTCGGCCGGTACTTCCAGATCGAGGGTTTTGCATTTCACCAGCTCTACAGGATCTTTCCTGATAAAACCGGAGAACAAATATTCCTCTATGCTCTCGGGCAGCGGCGCGCTCGTCGCGTACATCGTAGCAGGGTCGGACCCGACGACAACCGCGACCTCAAGCCTCTTCATTCCTTTTTCTTTGGCTTTTCGAAAGTGCGCGGCACCACCCTTGTGTCTTTGCCAGTGCATCGCTGTGGTATTCTTGTCGAGGACCTGCAGCCTGTAGAGACCCATGTTTCTGGTCCCTGTTTCAGGGTCTTTGGTGACCACCTGTCCGAAAAGGATATATGGGCCTCCGTCCTGCGGCCATGAAGTAGTGACCGGGAATTTATAAAGATCGACATCCTTCCCCCCGATGACCACATCCTGACAGGGCGCCTTTCTTACAACCTTCGGAGGAAATTTCGCCAGTTCAAGAAGCTTCGGCATCATCGCCACTTTTCCAAGGAGCGATTCGGGAACCTTGAGGTTGAACATTTTCGCGAACCGGGTCCCAATCTCGTCAAGATCTTCCACGCCGAGCGCCCAGCTCATTCGCCGGCGGGTACCGAACAGATTAATCGCCAGCGGGATCTGGCTTCCCTTCACGTTCGTGAAAAGGAGCGCCGGTCCTCCGGCTTTGACCACCCTGTCCACAATCTCGGTGATTTCAAGTTTCGGATCGACCTTAGCGTCGATAACCTTCAGCTCCTGTTTCTTCTTCAGGAACTGGATGAATTCGTCTAGCTTATCAAAGGCCATTGGACATCCCGATTATTTTTTTCGCACCGGCATACCGCCGCTTGTAGTAAGTGCTCTCGAGAGAAGAGATCGTCACACCCTGCTCGACACTCGCGTGCGCGAAGAGATCGTCTCCAAGATAAATCCCCACATGGCTTATTACCGGGCCGGTGGTTTTGAAGAAAATCAGGTCGCCAATTCCGAGATCGTCTCGGGAAACCGACTCTCCAAACGTGGACTGTTGTCGCGCCGAATGAGGAAGCTGCTTCTTAAACACCGAGTCAAAAACAACCATCGAGAATCCCGAGCAGTCCATTCCTGAATGATCCGTACCGCCAATATGGTACGGCGTTCCCATATACGAGAGAATCACTTCCATGAAGAGGCTCTGGAGATTGCTCGCACTGCCCGGTCGCCCGGCGATTTTGTTTATTTCCGACTTTGCTTTATCCAGGCTTACCGGGTGATCATCTTCCGTTTTGACTTCCACCTTCTCGGCTTTCAACTCATCAGGTGTTTCATCATAGCTGAACCTGGGCTTAGAACTCACGGTACCGTTGTTGCCTGAGCTGAATCTCGGAGAAGATCCACTGCACCCGATGATCGTCAGACTTGAAATTGCGCAAATTGAAATAAGGAATTTGTAAGCTTTGTTCATCGGCGAAGTTGTTCGAACAATATAAAAACGGTGCGCTTGGAGTACAAGAATCCCGATCCGCGCTTAACGTTCCTATGGAACGATTGAGGATGTATCCGATCAGCTCAATTCGGAACTGTATTGACTTTTGAGGATTCTGCATCTAATGTTAGGGGGAAGGATAAGGAGGTTGGGCATGAGAAAACCTACGTTTGCTCTTTTGTCGGTCGCACTGTTTGGGTTGTGTGCGCTTGTCGGCTGCTCCAATTCGCCCACAGGAAGCGGCAAGATCAACGTCCGCGAATTGACTCCACTCGAGAAACAAAATGTTAACCAGTCGAACCATTTCAGTTTCTCGCTGTTCAATACCGTGAACAAGGCGGAAACAGGAAACAACGTCTTCATTTCCCCGCTCAGCGTGTCGTATGCTCTCGGGATGGTTCTCAACGGCGCGGACAGAACCACGAAATCGCAAATCGATTCGATGCTCGGATGGAACGGTGTCTCGGACGACGATATAAATAGCTCCTACGAAACTTTGTCCGATTACCTGATCAATCTCGATCCTAAAGTAACGATGAACATTGCGAATTCAATTTGGTACAAGAAAGGCGTGCCGGTCGAAGCAAATTTTCTGAACGTAAATAATAAATACTTCAGTGCCGAGGTGAGCGCACTTGATTTCGCCTCGCCCGATGCTGTGACCACTATAAACAGCTGGGTCGATGCAAAGACAAACCATAAAATTTCGAAGGTGCTGGACACTATACCCCGTGATGAAGTTATGTATCTGATAAATGCTATCTACTTCAACGGAAGCTGGAAATACAAATTCGACGAAGCGAATACAACTAATTCGCCATTCTATTCAGATGACGGAAATACGAACACGATCGAGTTGATGCACACTCAAACCGACTTTCCGTATTGCGAAAACGAAGAATATCAGGCAGTAGAACTTCCTTACGGAGATTCTCTGTACAGCATGGTCGTGATTCTGCCGAAAGCAGGTATATCAATCGAGCAGCTCTCTACCGCTTTCAATCAATCCGATTTCGAAAATATCGGCTCACGACTTTCCGTTTACCCGGTAGAAATTTCACTTCCGAGATTCGAATTAAATTACAATCGGTTACTCAACGCAGATCTCAAGTCCATGGGAATGATTGACGCGTTTGATCCGTCGAAAGCGGATCTTTCACGGATATGCAAGGCATTGTCTCTTTACGTCACCGACGTGGACCATATCACTTACGTGAAAGTCAACGAAGCCGGCACCGAAGCCGCGGCAGTGACGGTGGTTGGAATTGGTGCTACCATTGCCGAACCGTCGAGTGTTACGATGAATGTTGACAGGCCTTTTCTCTTCCTCATCCATGAACGGAACTCCGGCGCGATTCTGTTCATGGGGAAAGTCGTGAAGCTTTAGGGCAAGTCAATTGTAGAATTGTACGATAGATTCCCAGCGTCCCCGCCGGCAATTCAGATATCTATTTCAAATCCGTCGAGAGTTCGTATCTAAGTACGCGGTTGTGGCCCGTATCGCTTATATAAATGATCTTATTGAAGTACGTGATCCCGGATGGATGAAGAAGGGGCATGCTTCCCGACTTGACAGGTCCGAATGATTCACGGAGAAGTCTGCCGTTTAAGTCGAACTTCATGAGGCTGTCAAGCTGGCTGTCGATGATGTATATATTGCTTCGATCGTCGACCATTACCGCCTGGGGCGCGACGAATATGCCGGAGAGTATGTCGGGCAATTTCCCTGACGAGTAGGTCGTCGGGTTGAGACTGAACCTCGAATCCCAGCTTGGAGCAAAGAGCTCGCTTCCCGGGTTGAAAGTTATCCATTTTACCTTGAACGCATTTGCCGGATCGGTCTGTGTCAGGATGAAATCCGTTCCGTATTGTCTCGTGTTGAAAGTAGTGATATTGCTTATCTGGTTGATCGCCACGAAGCCGGTCCCTGTCGATACCAGAGTCGGTACTAAGTCGATGTAGTCGCTCGAGTACTCGTCGTCGTTCTTGTCGAAATGGAGAATCATGTTGTCGGGATCGACAGAGCTCGAATTATTCTTTCCGGAACGTGTGACGTAATAGCTGTTATCGGGAAGAACGGCGATACCCGTGAATTCTCGTCCTGAGATTAAATTACCGGACCCGTCGCGGGTAATTTGCTGCCGCGGGTTCTCATGATAGACGATCTCCACCGGCGCCGCCCAGATCGAGTCGCTGTGGTTGAACAATCTGAGCTTTGCTATAGCGGCGACCGTAACTACATTTCCATTGACCATAGTATCGTATTCGCAGGCCACTATCAGATTGAATCTCCTGTCTTCTGTGACCGCAACCGGGCGTTCGATGTACTGCGAGTACCCGAGAATGGTTCCGGCAAGGTTCGCCATCGCCACACGGTTCTTACCAGGTTCCGTCACATAGAGGAAGTCATCGTACCCGATCTTGATATCCTTCGGACTGCTGAAAGCAGTCCACGCAGGTTGAATCTGGATATAATTCGTGTCACTGACAACCTGTCCTGTCGCCTTGGGAAGCGTGGAAGGGTCGACAATGTTAGATTTCTGGTTGCAGCCGACAAAGAGTACCGCAGCAGCCAGGACGGACAATCCAATCTTCATCTTAAAATCTCAAGTTTAATGAAAACCTGTGAACGTCGCCGAGTCGCTGGTAAGGAGTGAACGCGTAATCGAAGAACACCTGCGCGAACTTCACGTCGACCTTCACGCCCGCGCCCACCGAATAGTTCTCTTCATCGACGTTGATCTTGTAGCCCGCCCGGAGGAAGAAGGACGAAACGTACGAATATTCTGCACCCAGTGAAATATTTTCGGAGTTGTCCGAGGGATGGTTCAGCTGCACCGATGTGGTGAGCTTACTTGAAGCATCCTGGTACGGGTCCAGCGCGAATCCGATTCTGAATATTGTCGGCGGCGAGAAACTCTGAAAACTCGAAACGGTCGTTCCGTCAAGAAGTGTTACACTGCCCGATGGTGTGAGCTGGCCGCCGAAATTGCTGACCGAGACGGCAAACCTTGTGCTCCCCAGCCCGGTCCAGTAATACGTTCCGAGATCGATTAGGACGCCGCGCATGCTCACCTGCGCGAGAGTTTCGTCGATGTACCTGACGCTCAGTCCGAAGCTGAAGTTGTCGGTCATCTTTCGCGCGTATGTGGCCGCAATGGCGAGATCGCCGTATTTGAAATATTCTCCTGTGCCGTACGGCTGGTATTCCGTCGTCACCGGCATGTCGTCAGATTGGAGCGACACTATGGAGATACCGATCGTGTTCTGCCTGTCGAGATGGTACACCCCGCCGATGAAGTCATGCTGAAGGCCGACGAACCAGGTGGAGTGGGAAATTGCTACCTCGGTGTTGTCGAACTGTGTTATCCCGGCAGGGTTGTAGAAGAGCGCGTAAGCGTCATTGTCCACCGCAGCGAAGCTCTCGCCCATCGCATTGGCCCGTGCTCCGACTCCGATCTTCAGGAAATCGGCAGCGGTAATGCCGACGCGCTGGGCGCCGAGGACAGGAAGGAGTTGTGTCACACCGGCTTGCGTGATAAACAATTCGAGGACAAGAGTTAAAACTATCTTTTTCATCTCAAGAGTCAAATCTCAAAACGCAAAACAACAACTCAAAGGTCAAAATGGTTCTTGCCGTCATACGGCTACTGCCTTTTCTTCTTCATGGTCAACACACTTGCTGCAATCATATTTGATAATTCCTTTGCTTCGTCGAGCAACGGCTTAATCCTTGACTTGTCGATTCCGAAGGCATCCCTTAGCAGACAAAGCCAAAACTTGGTTTCATTAGAGGACTTGAGCGCTATTTCATAATATCTAATGAAATCACGTTTGGAACTTGCGGCACGAGCTTCTGAAATATTTGCCCCCACGGAAGTTGCCGCTCGGATCAATTGGTCACGAATGGAAAACCGTGCGCTTCGACTCTCCGGCGAGTCAACGAATTTCACTATATCAACTGCAAACCTGTAAGAGCGATATTTCAAATTCTCTTCCGGCCGGATCGTCCCTTTATTGTTTTCCTCCCCGTACCGAAATCCATCACCTTCAAACACCGCAACTAACCCGGTTTTGAGGTTTGATCTGTGGCTTTGACCTTTGACCTTTGACATTTGAGCCACCATCACATCTTCACCGAGATTCCGACCCTGATATTTCGTGGAGGCAGAAATCTTGATTGGTCCAATGGGAATGGATCGATCGGCGCCGTCAACTCCGGGTAAAGAGGGTCGTTCCATGACGGCGGGACGGGATCGCCAAGCTGGTACGCGCGTCCAGTAGCCGGATTTATGATGTCGGAATTAAGATTGTTGAATAGGTTCTTCACCTCGACCATAAACGTCATGTCCACCCCGGCAAGATTAAAATACTTCTCGAAATTGAAATCGACGTAAAACCAATTGGCTCCGATCTTACTGTAAGGATGCTGCGTGTCCTGGGCGTAAAGAGGTTCGCCGTCCGCGGCATATGTTCCGCTGAAATAATAGGGTGTATATCTTTTCCCGCTCTGGAAAAATATTCTGAAGTAGGCTTGAAAATCGTCAAGCACTCCTTTCCCGAATCCGAAAAAGCCTTTCTGTTTTTCATCGTAAAAAGTCATGTTGGCGGAAAATTGCAGAGGACGATCCCACGCCATATACGATTCATTCATCATTTCGGTGAGGAGACCCTGTACTGCCAGGATGCCTTCGTCTTCCGAGCTCGATTTGCCCGTCACAACCGAGTATGATCCGCTGATCGTCCCGCTGAACCATTTCCCGATTCTCTTCAAGTACTCGACTTCGATTCCCCTCGAGTGTGTATAATCCGAATTTACATAAGTAATAAAATTCTGTCCGATCAACGCCGCCGAAGAGATTTGTGCTTGCTTGGTCTGGACGTAATCGAAGATATCTCTGTTGTAAGCGGTAATCGTCAGCACGTCGTCGTTCGTGAACTGGTTTTTCAGTCCGAGTTCGTAGCTTACCGTGGTTTCCGGATTCAGGTTTGGATTACCGAATGCCTGATATGTCGACATCGCTGTGCTCGGTTCCAGTTTTGCATATACAAATTGCGGCCTCGGCCACTTGGAAAAATGTCCGTAGTTCAGGAAAAGAGTTTGGTTGTCTGACACCGGGTGAGATACACCCAGACGAGGACTGATTCGCCCTTTCCACCTCCTGCCGAAGAAGTCGTACGTGTCCTGCATATACTGGTCGCGGATCGCTTGCGGGATGGTGATCACCTGGGGATTGTTGACCGCATCATCGACGTACTTTCCGGGGAACCAATAGTCGAAGCGCAAACCGAAATTCAGAATCATTCCGTTCGTCGTGATTGTTTCCTGGGAATACGCGGAGCCGGTCGCCGGGTAAACATGATAAACGTCGTTATTAAGTCCCATGACACCGATCCATGGATCGTAGATGTCTATCAGCTGCATCTCCTCGAAGTTCATATCGAAGCCGGCTTTGAACTTGTTTTGTTCCGTGAAGAAGTCGGTAAGATCGAATTTTATTTCGTTGTTGACGAAGAAGTGGTCGTGCCAGGTGTTCGCGTTGCCGATATCGTAGAAACCGTCACCCGGAATTATGCCGATGGTATCGTGGCTCGTGTTGTAGTATTGCGGAGGGAGGGTTGTAACGTCAACCGGCTGTTGGTATTGAGTCCAGTAGAGTCCATTCGCATCGGCGCGAAGATGTGTGAAGAAACTGGCGAGCTTCAGATCGTAGAAGGCCTTAGCACTCAGCGTTTGCGTTATGTCTATTGATTGAGCGACGCTGTTGTGAGTGTAAACATCCGCGTTACCGAGAATATTCTGGAATTGGTACTGATAGCCCGGTGTGGGCTCGACGTATTCCAGAGTAGTTTGAAGCTCCTGTGTGTTTTCGTTTATCGTTACGTTCTGATTGTAAGAATAGGTGATCTTGAAAGTCTGGCTGGGTTTGTAGGTAATTTTTCCGAGCCCGTACCAGTCGTTGGAGAGTCTCGGCGCCAATCTCGTCCCGTAGAATATCGAGGAGTTCAGTCTCGCAGGAGGAACGATCTTGTACGTGACAACGCGTCCGTCCTGGTATCGTTGGGCCCAAAGCACCTGGCCGTCCGAGAACGATGCGGCAAAGCTTCCGAACAGAGTGATCTCGCCCGGGATATCCACTCCAATTGCCGGCAGGAGATATTTCGTAATCGGTTCCGGTCCGCCGAAATTTGCCTGGTAGTCGTCGGAGTTAAAATCGGATGCCGAGTTCCTGTCGAGACCGTAATTATCGGTTTTATACTCGGCGAAAAGGTCGTACCGATCACTTCCCTCTTTCGTCTTCACATTTATAATGCCGCTTGTCGCCTGCCCGTATTCCGCGTTGTACCCGCCGGTAATTACCTCCATCTCGCTCATGGAATTGGAGCTCAATTGAAGTCCGAACCCCGTCCCGGCAAGCGGGTCCTGAATATTGATGCCGTCGAGCAGGTAAGCGTTTTCATACGACCTTCCGCCGCGTATGTGGATCTCGTTGTCTGACGCAACGATACCGACCTGTTGCGCGACGACATCCTTCACGTCCTGCACTTGCGAGACGCTGATGTCCTGCGACGAAATCACCGTCGTGCTTTGGGTCTCGGCAGGATCGAGCAGAGGTTTATTACCGATGACCACGACTTCCTGTCCCAGCGATAGGGCCGATTCCTCGAGTTTGGTATTTACGGTTGTAGCTTCGCCTTCTTTTACTGCGACGCCGGTGTGCTCGACCTCCTTGTATCCCAGAAGGCGGAATGAAAGGACGTATTCCCCGTTACTAATATTCTTTATCTCAAATTTTCCATCGATATCCGTCGTGCCGCCGTAATACGTTCCCTTAACGATAACGTTTACGCCGACCAGCCCTTCTCCTGTAGCAGCGTCCGTGACTGTGCCTTTTATACTTCCGCGCTGCTGAGCAAACGACGGTGCGACGCCGGCAAACGACACGATGGAGACAAAAGCTAAGCAAAATATTTTTGAATTCATGGTCTGCACTTTTTCCTCACCGGAGATCGGAAACAAACTGCGACATGGGATTTCAATACGCTCCGAAGTCTTTGAAAGCTTTATAGATCAGTTGATAAGCTCTCGTGTTGGGTGAAGTAGTTGAATTTCCGTTGAATCGATATAGGGGCACGCCAACAACAAACGCCGATCCGTCGCCGCTTATGACGCCGATGATCGGATGGCGGCCATCTGCACCGTAAGGCTGCATCTCATATACGATTGTGGATCCGATCGTCGGGTAGATTCCGCGGAGATTGGCAACCACCTTTCCACCGTCTGTGAGATTCGATTGAAAGCTGTCGCGAATGAGTTTCGGATAAACAGTCGAATCGAAAGGAGCCACGGGTTGTACAACGGCTCCCGACTTAACGAATCCGGTCGAGGTGATAGGGCTTGTGGACAGCGTATCCTTCAGAATGTTGGTGGTCAGGCTGTCGATAGCTCCCGTGAAATCGCTCAGCTCCTGATTTATGTCGAGACCGGAGGAATAGGATGACGGGACCGAAAATGTCATAAAGAATTTCCCGCCGTTCTTTCTGAAGCTCCTGATTGCACTCTGGGCGATGTCGAAGTCCTGTTCATCTGACGAGTACCAGAAGATATATTTGTAGAGTTTCAATGTCTCTTGAAACGTCGGAACGACGTACGGCTGGACCAGGTTTCCTTTTCTGGGATAGTAAGATCCGGTTTTTATGTCCCAGGTGTCGAATTTTCCATGAAACGCGCCACCGGCGATCGTATCGAACATCGCCTGGTAAAATTTCGTCGACTGGTCCTGGACTCCATAGTCGTTGATTATCAGGAGGTCGCCCTTTGGTTTTTTTACGAACCAAGTGTGAGTCGAATCCGGCATCCGGGCTGCGGGACTGTATGCACCGGCTACGTCTTCTGCCCTGATATAGAAAATATTGTCTCCGTTCAATTTCATGTTAGGAAGCGGAGTCGAGATAGGTGCCTGCGGCACTCCAAGTCCGTTGAAGGGATAGACATCGCAGCTAACGGTCGACGTGTCGCTTGATGCCTGCGAAAGTCTCGCCTCGAGCGTGACAAAATTGGTTTGTGCCGGAAGCTGAACCCAGTTGCTCGTCGATGTGTCGTTCAGTGCTATGAAATAACTCACGATCGTATTGTTCCCATCGACATCCGTCCCCTGCCAGCCAAAAGAAACTATCGTAAAAGTTGTGTCGGGAATGTCGAGACGTGTAACCCACGGTGGTTCATTCATGATGAATTGCACTTGGGGCGGTGTATTGGCGATCGGAAATTTTACCGAAGGCGGATCGGGATCAACCGAATTCTTCAGCAAGGGAAAAACTTCTCCCTTATCCCATATGCCGTTGCCATTTTGATCCGTAAAAGCAACGGTGTCTCCTTCATGCAATTTTCCCTTGAACGAATTGTCGATCCCGGCAACTGTAAAAATGTAACTCGTATCTTTCCTGAAAAGAGGAAGGAAGAAAGTGCTGTCGTCTTTGGTGGTGAAGGTCCACATCTTCCTGTTGAATGTTATGATATAACCGATTACCACTCCATCTCCGTCATCAGCCCACCAGTGGATTTCGAGAAGGCTTGATTGCGAATTGAAATCCGTGGAGCGGGTGGAATCGCGGTAAGGAAATGCCGACACGAAAGTTTTAGGGGGCAAATCCCCGACACCGGTGGAAGAAAAGTGCTTCGTGCAGCCGGAGAGTGCTAGAAATGTGAAAACAATAAGCAATTTCAGGCTTAGCGATTGCGACTCACCTTTCAAAAGTCGGTAAGTAAGAATGTTGGGACTGGTCTTCGAGGTGAGTCGCAATGGTTTAGATTTCAATTGATTCGGTGTCCTTGATTTGAATCCAATCGTACTCACGAACAAACTTTTCATATTCGACCGGCGAACCGAGGTAGTCTGCAATAAAATCCGGGTCGAACGGGAACTTCTTCCTTTTTCCGATACACTCCAAGTAATTTGAATACCGCCAGTCTTCCACATCTCCGCAGAGTCCTGCACAGACCGGGTTTAGGTGGATATATCTCGAAAGTTGTAACAGGTACTCGATCTTATCCACAAGTGTCGCCTTGAACGGGGATTCGAACAAGGTACCGGTCCGATTGTACATGCGGTTGACAGCTTTCGTGTAACTATTAAAAACCATCTGTGCCATGTAACCTGCTGCTTTTGCACCACTCTGGTGAAGCAAGAGGTGATAATGGTTGGGCATCAGACAACAGGCTGCCACTCTGACGGAAGTCTTGCTTGAATAAAAGGAAATCTTCCGCATTGCAAAATCATAATTGGTGTCCGAGAAAAAGATTTCGTTTTTACTGGCTCCGCGATTGTAGATATGATAGTATGATCCTTCAGTGAAACTGACAAGTCTCCGCGTCATATTATTGCACAGCACCTGCCTGGTTAATCAATTGCGACTCACCTTACCAGATTCGCTGCGTAACAATCACGGCACTCAGTCGTGAGGTGAGTCGCAATGGCAATTCCTTTATTTCAACAACAGCATCTTCCTCACCTGATTGAAGCTTCCGGCATTCAGGCGGTAGAAATAAACGCCGCTCGCGAATCTCGATGCGTCGAAGGTGGCGGTGTAATTGCCGGCAGACTGATGCTGGTTGACCAGGGTCGTGACTTCCTGCCCGAGAATATTATAGATCTTCAATGATACCATCCCCGACTGTGGCAGCGAGTACCGGATCGTCGTGGTAGGATTGAACGGGTTCGGGTAGTTCTGTAAAAGCGAGTAAGAAGCTGGCACCGATGAGCCCTCCCGCTTCACGGCGTCGATTTCGCCGACGAAGTCGCTGTTTGTACGCGGCTCAAGCTTGTATTCACTGTTCACATATTTAATGATACCGGTGAGGCTTGACATGTAAGCTCCCAGCGGCATGATATGGAATCCGAGTGTCGTGTCGTGCGGATCGACACTATAGGTATTGCTCCCGTCATCATCGACCCGGCACTTACCTGAACCGTCGTCGACCATATATTCCCTGAAGCTCCCGGTTGAACCTGTGATGCTATAGGTCGGGCCGTCAGGATCGTTGTCCACGATATGTATACTGTCAAACTTTACGAGGACCCCTTCCCATCTTTCGGCAAGCGTATCACCATTAAATCTCGTGCCTATATCTCCTGTATGAATCCTTACTGCAGGGGAAGTCTGCTTTCCGCTCTGGATGACGTTAAAACTATTCACTGCCATTTCGGTCATCCCATTATACTCGGAGATGGTACCGGTTATTGAGACGCTGTCGCCGCGCACGAGCTTGTCGGCAGTGGTATCGAATAGCATGATACCGCTCCAAGGCGCAGCCGCATCCTGGATGTAGGCATAAGGTGTCTTTGTCGCCTGGCTTCTTGGATCGGCTTCCGCAGGGTAATCACTCGTATCGGCCTGGATGATTCCGTTCACGGTTACGGTCAAATCAACTTCACCGCTGTTTCCGTCTTTGAACGGAGTGTATTGAAGATCTCTGATTGTGTAGCCATTCGACCTTACATAATAGAACATCGCGGTTCTTGAAGTGTCCGGGTAACTCGACTTCAACGCAAGCGTGCTGTCCTGCCATGCAGAGAAGAAATATGTTACAAGTGCACCATCTGCTTGAGCGGGGATTGTCCCGACAAAAGTGTTCGACGTATCGGCCGTCATCTTGACGCGGGTATACGCGCCGTTGTTCACGGAATAATACATATCGGTTGAGTCGACCGCCATTGATGCTGCATTTGGATCCGGATTGAACGCGACAGCTCTTATGGTGACCGCATCGCCCGATGTCGGAATCGAAGGCGAGCGCCTTGTGGAAAATCCCGTGGCAGAAATGCTCGGCGTGTAAGTTCCAATCTTCACATCCCCGGGATACAAAGGAACAATCTCATAACCATACGATGAGTAAGATGCCAGAATTCCCTTTATGTAATCGATCTTCGAACCGGGAGCAGGAGCAATCCACTTTGGAGTAACTCCGTATGACCTACCGGTGAAATACTGCGACGGATCATAAAGACTTATCGTGTTTCCCAAAGAGTCTTCAAGCGTCACCGTCCACTGTCCGGTCCCGCTGGTTTGTGCACGGCTCTTCACGATGAGATTTCTCAGAATCACGTACGAATTCTTATACTTGGTACCCGGATAGAAATGCGAAATCCCTCCCGAGGAGCGATCACCAGTCACCAGATCGCTGACTTTAACTTCGACTGGAGCCGGTCTGTTGCCGCCGGCATCGAGGACATTGATCGGGATGGGTGTAACTGAGGCACTTCCGATTGGAACCAACTCGAAGTTTCCCCAGATATCTGTGCCGTACTTCGTGAGGACTCCAGTCACCTGGATGAGATAACCGCTGTCTATAGAACCGAACCCTGCGTTTAGAATTGCCGCAGAAGTATCCGTGGTATATATATTCATTCCACCCCAGGCAGCACTATCGGGATTTTGGATATAAAAAGAAAAATGAGCAAGCACATTCCGGAGAACTCTCGTATCGGTAGTCAGGACTCCCGTGACTGTTATCGTGTCGTGGAGAAAGAAACCGTCAGTGAGACTGGCTCTCAAAGATCCGCCGTTTGTCAGAAGCGAATCCGCTACCCTTAGCGAGTCCATAGGAATTAAGTTCACGCTGTCCAGCGGGACCACGCGATAGTTCTGGCTGAATGCGCTGCCTGCCGTCAATAAGAAAAGCAATCCTATTACCGGAAAATTAAGTAATCCTTTTTTCATTTATACATCCTCCTTTTTCGCGAACCGATCATGACAGTCCGCAATGTTTGGTTTTCTTCAAAATGTTTTTCATGTAAAGAGCCGGGATGGGTTTCATCGATCAACGGAATCTCAGTGACCGTATGGTGCAAGTCAATAACACTTTTATTCCGCCGCCCCGACTTTTCAACTCGCGAATTCAAAATCCATCGTCCTTTTTGCTTCCAAACTACTTACTCTTGACTTCTATTTAATTATCAGAAATTTCCCGCGCTTTACATCGCCGTCGTTCAAATTCTTGACCGTGAACAGATAGAGGCCCGTTGCAATTGACTGGTCTTTGTCTGTGATCAGATCCCAGGCGTGCAATCCTCCCGGCATCCTCTGGAGGTTATCGGAATCATAATGCTGAAACCACTGGATTCCCGATCCGTTGTATGTCGCCGCATTATGTTCGAGCGTCGCCACTATATCGCCGGCCACCGTGTAAATCCTTATCTCGCATCTCGCGGGAAGATTGTAAAAGTAAATCTTCCTTTCCCGTTCGCCGGTTCCATCCCAGATTGCCCTGGTGTAATAAGGATTCGGAAACACGCCGACCGCAAGAGAGTCGCCCGTCGCAGCAGGCGGCCCCGGAAACACTTTATCCGTGGCGCGCACCGATGTCTGGCTCGGTGTGCCCGACGTGGGGTCCCCTTTATCGTAAGCTTCGACACCGAATGAATACTGCCAGCCGTTCAGAAGATAGGGAACGGTGTACCTGTATGTATACTGGTACGGATCTCCGGTGAACTGCTTCGGCGGACTGAGTTTCGCCGGCAAGCCCGTGTCGAGTCCCAAAGAATCGATCAGATCGAATTCCGCGATTTCCTCATACGGGTTCTGCGCACCGTTGAAATCATAACCGGGTATCGACCTGTAAAGCCTGTATCCCTCGAAATTCTTGCGGTTCAAAAGGGGATCTACGACATTCTCCGGAGTATCGTCCCAATAGATTGCAGCCTGCCCGTTGCCGGGGTCGACGCGCACGTGAGGAGGCGGAAGTATGTTCGGAAATATGTAGCGAGTGATTCTTCCATTCCCATCAAGGTCTTCTCCGGGATCGAGGACTCCGTTGCCGTTCTTGTCCTCGCCGTTGTAAGTCCGCTGCGCCCAGGTCGCATTGTCATTCAATGTCTTTCTGCATGCGGCAACATTATTCTGGTAATCGGCAGGATTGCCGGTGTCAAATTTGGGAGCGCACACGACGGCAAACACGACGGTGGCCGATGAATCCGGCATCAGCTCGATCGGTCCGACAGAGAGGAGCGTGTACCTGTTTCCCACCTTGCCGAGATAGCTGGCGGCTGAAGGATTGTTGTAATAGTCGGACGGCAGCGACGTTTCCATTTTTTGAAAGCGAAGCGCGTCGGTGCCGGGCGAAAGAAGATTCGCGTCTCCGGTGGATGCCCTGAACTGCCAGGCGGAGAAATGAGTGTACCGGTTCAGCGAATCAAGATAAGCCGGCCGGGATGTCACTACTGAGCTTAACGGATCTACTCCGAGAAGTTTCATCGATACGTAGTTGTCCGTGGGGAGGTCGCTCGTGTGGTGCTCAGCATCGAACGCGTAGACTAACCTGAGCGAATCAACGTAACCCACTCCGGTCCCGCTGTAGAAGGGGGTCCCCTCGGTCGGTAGCCGGTAGTTCGTGTTCCGTACCACGAAATCGTTGACAAATCCCACATACATCGAATCTATCGGAGTGGAACCTGTGTTTGTCAGCTTGAAACTGAACACGACAAAGAAATTTGCAATCGGGTATTCCCACGCATAAGCTTCTTCGTGGACCGAAACATTCAGCGGAACGTGACCGACTATTTCCTGATTCGTATTCGGGTCAATCGTGTTCGAGTCTGTAAAATCCGCGACGAAGTCCTGGTGGCTTACCGCGTTGGGAGAGTAGTATCGTGAATCAAGAAGTGTGCTCCGCTCGGTGAGACCGCTGTCAAGCGGCTGCGTGAACTCCGACGGATTGGAATAGTAGTCTGTCGTGACAGTACTCACGAACGGCCCCTGACCGTTCTTGTATCCACCGACCCAGAGTCCTCCGCTAAATAAATGTTCGATCCTCGAGCGGACGGGATAGAATGGATATTCACAGGATGGTTGTGCTGGCCAGAAGGATGCGTTGAATGCATTGCCGATGCGGCCGAAACTCGTTATCGCCAGGCCAATGTTTCCGATGTTAGTATAGTTGTTGTCGGAAACCTGACCTTGAACGGGACACGAAATTAAAAAAGACAACAATACCGCAACTGATGCGCTCCGCACAGCGAACATTCACTTTCCCTGATTGTGTTCTGTTGGAAATTTAACTAACAAAAGTGAAAAATAATATCAAGAATAATCACGAGAATTTGCGTCGATGAGTCTCCGGACAAACCTCCGCGCATATGCCGGGAACAAACTTGGCTTCATTAAGACTGCACGAGCTGCCCGGTCTCGATCTCCCGCCTCGCTGGCGAATCCAATTCAAACTTCCTCGATGTCAGCGGTCATCGGACCGACAGATTCGTTAGGGTGTCGCAGTATTACGAGAAGCAATGAAAGTGCTCGCGTTCTCCACAGACTCCGCAGGAAACCGAACCCGGAGGCAGGACAACTTCCCGCCTCCGGCTTCCAACATTTCTCATTTCAAAACAAGCATCTTCTCTTTAAATACTCTATCTCCTGCACGCATGACGTACAGATACATACCTGATGAGAACCTATTTGCATTGAAAACGACTTGATGATTTCCGGCTTTGAGGTCCCCGTCGACCAGCAGCGCAACACGTTGTCCCAGAATGTTATAGACGGAAATCTGCACGGACGCGTCTTTCGGCAGTCCGTACTCGATTGTCGTGGAAGGATTGAACGGGTTGGGATAATTCTGATGCAAATAGAAATCCTTAGGTATATCGCTGAGCTTTTCCCTTACGCCGAGAACGATAACGTGCACGATATCCGTCGTGTCTCGCGGGATGATCTCATATCCCGTGCTGTCGGTTCCATATTGGCTCACCACACCGACGACATTTATCGGGTAAACAGGCTCAGTCCATCCTGCTACATCGGTATTCTTGTTGACAAACAACTGTGCCGTATCGGACTGGGCAGCGTTGGCCAGGTAAACACTCCCGCTGGAACCAGATGCGGGCCATGTTCCCCGTGCTTTGTAGAGCGTGTCGAGCTCCACTAGTTGACCCTCGTATGACTCGGCATACCCAGCGTTTCTCGCGAAAGAATGCAATCCGAGGTGTTTTGGCGAAGGACGTGCCGCGTTGTGCTTCAGGTAGCCGAAGTGAGCAGAGTCCGCGGCTAGCGGAACGAGCTCGGTCAAACCGTTGAACTGGTCCAGCGTTCCGATGACGAACACCGAATCTCCTATCGCAAAATTCATGACCGCGGCTCCCGTGTAGACATCAATTCCCGCCGTAGAATCCTGAATGAAGTACGACGAGTAACCCGACAACGCGCCGAGATTTGGAGACGTGACCGTGCCGGAACAGCATTGATCGTATCTATTACCAAATTCGGAGACTGTATGTTTCCGCTCTTGCCGTCAAGTGACGCGGGCCCGGATCTTTCACCGCCCGATCCTGCGGAACCGTACTGGGCGAAAGCGCCAGATGAGAACATTGTTATAAATAGCACCACAAGACCAATTCGCATTTCTTCCTCACGATTTTATTTGTTCACTGCTTTTGATTTAGAAAGGATTTCTGTCTCCCGACCGCCACGATCCGGCGTCGGGTGATTGTTGTCCACGCGTCCGGAGCTGAGCTGATCGCAAACACGCCCGGATGTTTTGTAAAATCTGAGAAACGTCACCCGGATTATCAATAAAATTGAAGTAACCTTGTTGTGAAGTTTCTGTTAATCGATCTCTCCTGTTCCTGCCTGGAAGTCCGAAATTAATCCGACAAAAAAATCACAAAGGCCATCAGCTAAGGAACAAATGTAGGTGCCTTTAAAGTTCTATTCTTGTCAGACTTTTTCACAAATGGAGACGCGATGAGAACAATTGTAGTAGTAATTTCTGTGCTGGCCGTAGAATTCGTACTTTTATTAATCTTGATTTATTCCGGCATATATAATGTAGGCGCGACTTCGCCCGATCCGAGACCGCTGCGCTGGGTATTCAGCAGAACAAGCGATAATTCTGTCGAACATTACTCAAAAGGGATTGCTGTCCCGGCGTTGACAGACAGCTCAATGATCAAAGAAGGGTTCGGCCACTATGATGAAATGTGCGTAGGCTGCCACGGTGCGCCGGGCATTGAGAAATCAGAAATCGGGAAGGGACTCTTCCCTCAAGCACCTAACCTCGCTCACTCCGCAAAAGAAATGTCTCCGGCAGAATTGTTCTGGGTCGCCAAAAACGGCATAAAGAGCACCGGAATGCCGGCTTTCGCCTTCACTCATTCCGACCAGAAAATCTGGGCAATAGTGGCATTCCTGGAGACTCTGCCGAACATGACGCCCGCCCAATATGCAGCAATGCGTAAGATCTCTACCGGCAAGGAAAAAGAGGAAATGGCCCCGAGGCTTCATAAGAAGAAATAGAGATTTGAGAGGAGTCCGCGCATCGCGGATCGGGGGCGACGAGGAGAGGCGCCGCTCGCCGCTATTTACGTTGAACGATTGTTCATGGACGCTCTACCGGCTCCTATACATTAGAAAATGGAATTGCAAAATGTTCAGTGTATTCCACGGGCAGCTCTCTTGAAAATTACACCCGTGTAAATGCTGTCTGTTCTTTGAAGTTCTTCACAAAATGATGATCAGATCGTTTTCCTGTTCCTGCGGCGAGTAATTTTGGTTTCAAATTCATGAGAGGGTTATCTCTGATTTGAAACTGACGCGTTGGAAGTTTTTCATTTAATAATGTCCCGTTGCGGCAATCAGAATGAGGTAGGCTGGAAATATGCGATTCAAAGGGATTTAATGGATGTCCTTTTTGAAATTGCGGAGTGGGCGCTCATTTGATCTTTGGCCAAACTTGCTTTCCACTCCCCTCTTTTCTACATTTTTACCAGCTGCGTTGGCAATTAATCCAAGTTCTTCCACAAAAAAGGAGCGAGTATGAAGTTAACAAGCTTGTTCATGAGCATGCTTGCGGTATTGGCTGCAGGATGTTCGTCGCTAATGTTGAAGCCGGCGGACTTTGCGTGGCCGATCGAAGACGAATTGAAAGTCGATTCACGAGGGATGGTTCACGAAGAACGATATACTTTCTCGTTCAACGTAAAGCCTCTGCTGTACGAGGAGACTAAGGACTCCGTGAGCTTTAGCGGCAAGACTTTCCGCATCATAAGGGACGTGAATGGTTTCTATTACCTGACCGCGCCGAAATTCAAGAACGTATACGTATTTGCGCAAGCGGACGGCGCGTTGGAGCTCGAGAAGACAATTCCAGTTTCACAAACAGGATTGACATCGCCTGCGTTCAATCAGAGGAGTCCGTACGTCGAGCTTATAAATGGAAATGATAAGCCGATCATGCTGACAAAAGACGGCATCAAAGAGGAGGGGAACAAATGAGGCATCTCACGAGGATATTAGGCTCCGTGCCGCGAAACGGGATTTGGATTCTGCTGGCGGCGTTTGCTTCCGTGGCGATAGCGCAGGAGAGGTCGGATTTTGAAATAGTGAATTCATTCCAGACGAAATACAAGGCGATAAAGGAAGCGGTCACCAGAGTCCAGACCGTCCAGGAGTGTGCAGAGGTCAGCGCCAACATCGATGAGCTTGAAAAAGAGTTTGCCGCCGACACCGTGCTTTTGAATAAGGCACTTTATCCTGACAAGTATGACGATCAGATAACGGAGGTGCGCGTCGAGCTTCGCATCTCGCAGGACAAACTAGGATTGCTCGAGTCGGCAGTGGCACGCATCGCGGATCTGGAGTCACAGGTACGTGCACTTTCCGGAAAAGTGGATAGCCTGTCCAACGAGAATTCTAAGCTTATGGCATCGATGGACGTGATGTCCAAGGCGCTCAACAAGAATTCGCAGCTTATCGATTCACTCAACGGGGTAATAAAGAGACTCAGAAGCGGACTGGCCGCAAGAGACGCAGCGATATTCGCGATGGTGGACAGCATGTTCATGCAGTACGATAAGAATATCGAAGGCCTTCCAGATCAACAGAAGAAGATGCTTCTTGGCAAGATGGAGCATCATAATGTCGTCGCCAATATCATGGAAGCGGCCGAGCAGAACACTAAGTTCCTCGAATCGACCAAGCTGTCGGGCAGCGATCTGGCCCAAATGATAAAGGAACAGAAGCAATTCAGTTCTTACTGGAAGGGACTCGGGCCAAAGCTGGCGAATGTTTACATCAATGCAAAAGACAGGTCGAAGCAAGTGGCAGCGATTGATGCTGCTGTGGCAAATTGGGGAGTAAAAGCTGATTCCGCTTTATGGACCGGCTTGAATGCGGAATTCGTCAATAACCAAATCCCTGTTAAGCCGTTCAACAGCGGCGACGAGTTCATGATAAGCCTTGGGACATATCTTGACACGCAGGGCGGAGACATGGCCGCGACCGACGCCCAAAAGGCGGAGAAGTTCAAGCACTTCATGAATGACGTGTGGACTCCCAGCGTTGGCTCCAATTGGGTTCCGCTCCTGGTAGACGCGGGCTACATTACGAAAGACCAACAGAACCAACTGCAATCTAAGTTGGACGCGTGGCAGGCCGCGACCGGCCCTTCACACGCATACATCTATATCATCGTTGCAGTCGTCATCATATTGATAGTAATTGTTGTTATGGTCATGCGCCGGAAGAAGCCAAAAACTGTACAGCCTCAGGCCTGATCAAAATTAAATATGAACTGACAAAAACGTCCCGCGATGCGGGACGTTTTTATTTCTGCGCCTTCATAACCCTGTGAGGGATTTCTTCATGAATTCTGCCCTGGTCGAAATAACGGCTGATTCTCCGAGAAGAGGTTTTCCAGGGTCGAATTATAATTTCAAAATTATTTGTTTACGTTCTTCATCATTGCGGCATTGTACCTCTCACCGGCAGCAGCGCCGGGTGGCACGACCTCGTCAATTCTTCGAAGATCTTCTGCCGCAAGATTTACCTGAAGCGCAGCTACGTTTTCTTCAAGATACTTTCGCCTCTTAGTGCCGGGAATCGGAACGACGTCTTTTCCCTGCGCAAGCACCCATGAAAGCGCGAGCTGTGCCGTTGTACATTTCTTCTCGGCGGCCAGTGCTTCGATCTTTCCAAGGAACGCAAGATTCTTCGTGAAATTATCGCCGGTAAATCGAGGATTATCCAATCTGAAATCACCCGCTCCGAATTTGGAGTTGTCCTTGACAGTACCGCTGAGAAAACCGCGGCCGAGCGGACTGAAAGGGACAACCGCTATGCCGAGCTCACGGCATGCAGCGAGAACTCCTGCCTCTATGTCTCTCGTCCACAGAGAATACTCGCTTTGCAGGGCCGTGATTTGATGCACCGAGTTCGCCTTTTTCAATGAAGCGACCGATGCTTCCGATAACCCCAGGAATCTTACCTTTCCTTCCTCGACGAGTCGTGACATCGCGCCAACAGTCTCTTCGATAGGCGTGTTCGGGTCCATACGATGCGCGTAATAAAGATCAATCACATCAGTTCCCAGTCTTTTCAGACTCGCCTCACAGCATTGCCTCACGTACTCGGGCTTTCCGTTTACACCTGTAAGAATTCCGTTCTTGGAGCGCATGAATCCGAATTTCGTCGCGATGATAACTCTCCCGCGATGTTTCTTAAGTCCTTTGCCGACGAGTATTTCGTTCGCGCCGAGCCCATACACGTCCGCCGTGTCGAAGAAATTCAATCCGAGTTCAACCGCGCGCTCGAGTGTGGCAAGAGATTCAGCTTCATCTCCCTGCCCGTATGACTGAGACATTCCCATGCAACCAAGTCCGATTGCCGATACCTCTAATCCTGGTTTACCGAGTTTTCTGGTTTCCATGTTCCACCTTTCTAGAATTCTTCACGAAGCACAAAAAAGTCAAAACCGTTGAATGAATAATTTTTATTATTGATTTGCTCTATGGGCCCATACCGACCGGAGCCATACTCACTGCACGACCACTTTTTACTTTTAAGATTTACTTCTGGGTTCTGACTTTTGAAACTTGGTCTATCTGTTCACCGAATCCATTGCTGCTTCAGGATACCGAAGGCCCGCCGCTGCGCCGACAGGGATAGCATCGTTCAGTCTCTTCAGATCGTCTGACGACAATTTGACCGAAACCGCTGCAGCGTTCTCTTCGAGATATTTGATCCGTCTTGTTCCCGGGATTGGCACGATGTCATTACCCTGAGCAAGAACCCAGGCAAGGGCGAGCTGAGCGGGTGTGCACTTCTTTGCTTTCGCCATCTCTTCGATCACAGAGACGATGTTCAGATTCTTTTTTATGTTCTCTCCCTGGAACCGCGGATTGGTCCGCCTGAAATCAGTTTCATGGAGAATGTCTGTCGACTTTATGGCGCCCGTCAGGAACCCTCTTCCGAGAGGACTGTACGGAACAAGGCCGATACCCAACTCGCGGATGGTAGGGAGAATTTCCGACTCTATGTCGCGCGTCCAGAGTGAGTATTCGGTCTGGAGTGCCGCAATCCGGTGAACCTTGCTGGCGCGACGTATCGTCTGTGGAGCCGCTTCGGACATCCCCAGGAACCGGACTTTTCCTTCATCAACGAGCTTCGACATTTCTCCGATCGTATCTTCTATCGGCGTGGTCGGATCGACACGATGCTGGTAATAGAGGTCGATAGTGTCGATGCCAAGTCTTTTCAGGCTCGCCTCACAGGCTTTGCGGACATAATCCGGCTTTCCGTTGATGCCGAGCCGCTCGCCGTTCGGGCCGCGAACGTTTCCGAACTTCGTTGCGATAATCACTTTATCTCTCTGTGGTTTCAACGCTTTCCCAACAAGCTCTTCGTTGATGAAAGGACCGTACATGTCAGCCGTGTCGAAGAAATTTATACCGAGCTCGATTGCCCGGCGGATGGTTCTTACCGACTCCTCATCATTCCTGGGTCCGTAAAATTCGGACATCCCCATGCAACCGAGGCCGATGGCGGATACTTTTAAACCGGATTTGCCGAGTTCTCTCTGTTTCATTGCATGCTCCATGTGTTTTCTGTGAAGAGGCTCCGAGATTCATTTTTCTTTGTCATTAATACGAATTCCGTTCTTTGTTCCAATCTACGGCGACTATCCGTTGCGCGTTGATTCCGCCGGCTTCCTCGGAAGCAAGATAGACAGCTGGCGGTCCCATCACTGCCGGATCGATCAGTTTATTTCTCTGCACTTCGGGGAACGAGTCGGGGATCATGCCCGTATTCGTTGCCCCGCCCGGGAGGAGAAGGTTCATCGTTATCCCCGTTCCATCCAGCTCCTGAGCCCAGATCGTACTCATCGACTCGAGCGCCGCTTTGGACGGGCCGTAAGGAGTGAAGCCCCTGCGCTTCATGGTCTCCTGATTGATCGAAATGTTAATGATCCTCCCGTACTTTCTCCGGAGCATATGCGGGATAACGGCCCGGGTAATCAGATAGACGCCGTTTATGTTTGTATCAATGATCATTCGCCACAAGTCGGGATCCGATTCCCAAAACGGTTTCGGCTGCGTCATGAAATCACCATTGATGAATTTCATTCCACGTGCGGCATTGTTCACGAGGATGTCGATCCTTCCGAACTTGGAAACGACCGAGGTAAGAAGTGCCTCAACCTGGCTTTTGTCTGAAATGTCTGCAAGCACCGGTACGCCGTCAATCGCCGCGGCGACATTTTCAATTTCATTCCTGTTCCGCGCAGCCGTGACGACAACTCTGGCGCCTTCGCGGGCAAACTCCTGTGCAATTGCCTTTCCGATTCCCCTTCCGCCGCCGGTGACTATCGCCACTCTGTCTTTCAGTTTCATGGTTATCTGTCCTGCGACATTCTTTCGAGCATCCAGTACGGATAGACCCGGGGCGGTTTGCTGATTTCGTCGAGCCGAATAACTTCGTCCGGAGTCATCTCCCAATCCGTCGTCTTCAGGTTATCCACCAGCTGTTCTTTGTTCCTTGCGCCGATTATGACTGACGTGACGCCCGGCTTCCGCAGTAGGTAGTTCAGGGCTGCTTGAGTAATCGTCGCGCGGTGGCTCCCTGCAATTATTTCCAGCTCATCGACAATATCGTATCCTTTCTCCTCGTCGAACTGGAGAAACTGATTTGTAGGATTAGATCTTCTTGCTCCTTCGGGGCGAGCCTTGCCACGCCTGTATTTTCCCGTTAAGAAACCTCCGCCTAACGGGCTCCAGGGAAGAATTCCGAGCTTCTGATCCAGCGAAAGTGGAACGAGTTCGTTCTCAAGATCGCGGGCTATTAGCGAATAATGTGCCTGGAGCGTGACGAACCTTTCGAGGTTCTGTTTTTCAGAAATTGCGAGCGCTTTCATAAGCTGCCAGCCTGTGAAGTTTGATACGCCGATATACCTGACTTTTCCTTCTCTCACCAGGTCGTCAAGTGTGCGGAGAGTTTCTTCGAGCGGGGTCCGGGGATCGAAACTATGAACCTGATACAGGTCTATGTAATCTGTGCCGAGCCTTTTCAGGCTTGCGTTGCACGATTCGATTACGTGCTTGCGCGACAACCCGATATCGTTCGGACCGGGCGATGTTCGTCCTCTGACTTTCGTTGCCAGGACTATGTTATTGCGCCGCGTACCGAGAGCCTTACCCAGAATTTGCTCTGACAGCCCCTCGGAATACACGTCTGCAGTGTCGAAGAAATTGACCCCGGAGTCGATTGCCATACTCACGAGTTCGTCGGCCTCCTTCTGGCCGACCTGTCCGATATTTGTCCAATAACCTTTTCCGCCGAAAGTCATCGCACCAAAACAAATTTCGGATACTCTGACCCCGGTGTTTCCAAGAAATCTTGTTTTCATTTTTCTCTTTCCGAAAGCGACCTACGAATGTTCTGTATTCGGTTTCTATTTAGGTTTTGCCCTTAAGTATTGTGGCGGGTATGGAGGATCGTCGCCAAGAGTTTTCGCGGCATGGAGTGGGAAATACGGATCGCGAAGAAACTCCCTTGCCATTGTGATGACGTCCGCCTGTCCCGTGACAAGAATGTGTTCCGCCTGGCGCGGGTCGGTGATGAGGCCGACTGCGCTGGTCATGATCCCCGCTTCGCGCCGGATCCGTTCGGCAAAACCGGTCTGGTATCCCGGTGCAGCAGGAATTCTTGCGCCGGCGACATTCCCGCCTGATGACACGTCAATCAGGTCGACGCCGGCCTCTTTCAGCCGCCCGGCGAGTTGTATCGACTGCTCGATCTCCCAGCCGCCCTCGACCCAGTCCGTCGCAGATATCCTCACGAAAAGCGGCAGCTCTTCGGGCCAGACTTCCCTGACGGCTCTTGCGACTTCGAGAGAAAATCGTGTACGGTTTTCAAGCCTGCCGCCATACTTGTCCTTTCTCTTGTTCGAAAGCGGAGAAAGAAACTCATGAATCAGGTAACCGTGTGCCATATGAATCTCCGCTACCCGGAAACCGGAAGCGAGACTCCTGCGGGCGGCTTCTGCAAAGCAGCTCACCACCCTCTCAATATCGGCGACCGACATTTCACATGGCTGCAGGTAATTATCTGCGAACTTCACCGGGCTCGGTGCGACCGGTTCCCATCCTCCGTCGGTGACAGCACCGTCTCCCTCCCACGGCACTTTTGTCGAAGCCTTCCTCCCGGCATGCGCCAGTTGTACCCCGGGCACTGCGCCCTGTTTCGTGATGAAATCCGTTATCCTGGAAAATGCACCCACCTGTTCGTCGGACCATATCCCGAGGTCGGCGGGAGAAATTCTCCCTTCCGGCGAGACGGCGGTCGCCTCAGTCATCACCAGTCCGGCACCTCCGACTGCCCTGCTCCCGAGGTGGACCAGGTGCCAATCGTTCGGAATTCCGGCGACGGCAGAATACTGACACATTGGAGAAACGAAAATTTTATTCCTGAAATGCAATTCGCGGATTGAGATAGGGGATAATAATTTACTCATTACAACACGACCATTAATTATTTAGTCAAACCTTTAAGATAAAGAGTTTCGATCTCTGCAATTTGAATTTCGATTATTATTTAAGTTGGTACTTCAGAAATTCCAGCGTCATCGCCCATGCCTGTTTCGAAGCCTTCTCATTATAGCTTGCGCGCTGATCGCAGAAGAACCCGTGGTCTGCGTAGGAAAAAGTGATGTTGCCGAACTCCTTTCCGGCGGCACGAAGTGCATCTTCAACGGCGCGGGTGTGTTCGGGCAGGATGTGCTTGTCTAGTCCTCCCCAAAATAATAAAATCGGGCCGTGAAGATTTTTTGCGCGATCGAGTAAACCTTGTGCGATTCCACCGCCATAGAAAGACACAGCGGCTTTCAATGGTACAACTGAATCGGCGAGGAACGAGACCCTTCCGCCCATGCAGAAGCCAATTGAAGAAACGTTTTGAGAATCTGTCAGGGTATCCTTCGTCAGCCAGTCGTATGCAGCGTTAATGTCCGCTGCCAGGCCTTCGTTGGTCAACTTCGTCGTATGCACCTGCGTCGTGGCAAAATCAGTATAGCTTCCCTCAAAACCGGGGCCAGTCCGATGGAAAAGCTCCGGGGCGATTGCCGTGAAACCTTCCGTCGCGAGCCGGTCGGCGACATCGCGGATGTAGGCGTTAACACCGAATGCTTCCTGGAACACCATGATCCCGGGATGTTTTCCGGATCCGCCAGGTCGTGCGACATAAGCGGCCATTGTCGTGCCGTCTGACACTTTTAATTCAACGAAATCTTTTTTATCCGACATTTTTTCCTCCTTTAAAAACAGTAGTCAGAAGCAAGAGACAAGAGGACGGAATCAGGTTCTTGTTTCTTGTCTTTCGTTCTTCGCATCTTGCTTCCGACTTCCAGGGTTATCTCGCAACGGAGGGATAAAGCTTTGCTCCGATTGCGACGAGTACGATTATTGAAACAATTAGTGCGACAAAGTCGGTAGAAATTCCATATACACTCGTTCCACCAACCAGCATCATGGCTCTCAACGCATCAACTTCATAAGTGAGCGGGTTTATGTGCGCAATCACTTTCAGCCAGTCCGGCATGATCGAAATCGGATATATCGCGTTGCTGGCGAAGAAGAGTGGCATCGTAAGTACCTGTCCGATTCCCATGAAACGCTCGCGTGTTTTCACGATGCATGCAACTATCAAAGAAAAAGTTGAGAAGAGTGCCGCGCCTAAAATTACCGCTAGCGCGATTCCGAGAAGCGACAGCGGTTCCCACGACAGTTTTACATGCAACAGTAATGCGAGCAAGTAGATGATTACCGCCTGTGAAAGAGCTCGCACTCCGGCTGAGAGTGCTTTTCCAAGAACGAGTGCCGCCCTGGGGGTCGGACTTGCAAGAAATTTGTGAACGATGCCAAGGTCACGCTCCCAGATTATTCCGATTCCGTAAAAAATCGCCACGAATAGAACGCTCTGTGCGAGTATGCCGGGAGCCATGAAATCTAAGTAGCTAAGGTTTCCTGTAGGTATTGCTCGAACCCTCGTGAACACTTCGCCGAAGACCAGCATCCACAGCGCCGGTTGCGCAGCTCGAGTAAAAAGTTCGGTCGGATCATGCCGGAGCTTTCTTACTTCAAGCTCGGTGATCACTAAAGTTTTATTTATGAAATTTTTGATCCAACTGATCACGCCGACTTTTTCCGAAGGGAACCCGCCCTCGCGGGACGAAACAACGACCTCTTTACCCAAGCCTGCGTGCAGTACGCCTTGTCCTTCTGACATCTTTAAACCTTTCTCCTGTTTCACTGTTTTCGAGTGTGCTTCCAACGTAAAATTCGAACACTTTGTCAAGGGTAGCGCCGTCGTAGCCGATCGACGCTTTCAAATCTGATGGCGAGCCAATCGCGGCTATTTTTCCATGGTTCATTATCGCCACATTGCTACACATCGAGTCTGCTTCTTCCATATAGTGTGTTGTCATAACGACAGTCGTCCCTTGCCCGGAGAGTGCCCCGACATATTTCCATACCGTATCGCGAGCTACGGGATCGAGTCCGACTGTCGGCTCGTCTAAGAAAAGAACGTGCGGCCTGTGAAGGACCGCCTGCGCAATCTCCAGCCGCCGAATCATTCCTCCTGAATAGCTTCGCACAAGCTTGTCGGCGGAATCCGCGAGCCCCATGAAATGCAACGAATCACTTATTCGTTTTTCTCTCTCCTTTGCCGGAATATCATAGAGCTTGGCGAAAATCAGAAGATTCTCGTACGCGGTGAGACTTCCGTCGGCAGAGAGAAGTTGCGGAACGTAACCGATAACTCGCCTTACACTCGATGCCTGGCGAACAACATCGCGTCCAGCAACCAATGCCATTCCCGACGTCGGGGGTAGAAGAGTGGTTAACATCTTTATGGTCGTGGTTTTTCCCGCGCCGTTTGGGCCAACAAGTCCGAAAACTTCACCCGATCCTACAGAAAAAGAAATGGAATCGACGGCAGTAAAATCACCGAACCTCCGCGTAAGGTTTCTTACCTCAAGGACCGGATTATTGATCTTGTTGGTTTTGTTCTGTGCAATAGGCGAATTCTGTAATATTGATTCTGTCATGGCAATTGACCTAAGAATTTTCTTTAATCTTTAAAATGTTCATCCAAGTAAAAATTTTGGAGTTTCTCAACGACAGCTTGAATGCTGAATATTTCTTCAACTCGTTTTCTTCCCGCTTCTCCGAATCTTCTTCTCACTGATGAATCACGTGCGAGTTTCATAATTCCATCGGCGAGAGC
Organism: Candidatus Kryptoniota bacterium; assembly: GCA_036567965.1. Classification (NCBI taxonomy): domain Bacteria; kingdom Pseudomonadati; phylum Candidatus Kryptoniota; species Candidatus Kryptoniota bacterium. The sequence goes on along the minus strand of DATCTN010000031.1, from coordinate 233,861 downwards.
CTGGTAATCTTTCGGGGGAATGAGTATTCCGGTTTCATTATCAATAACTATGTCGAGCACTCCGGCATTTCCGCTCGCGACAACGGGAACTTTCATTGCCATCGCTTCTGTGAGTGCTACGCCAAAGGATTCTTCGTGCGACGGGAATGCGAGAATGTCAAGAGCCGACATGATGCGCGGAACATCTTTGCGAAATCCCGTTAATCGCACCGCCGAATCAAGCTCAAGATCATGGACGAGATTTTTGATTTGTAATTCATATTCGTTTTCGCCGTGACTAGCGCCACCGACAATAAGGAAACGAAAATTCATCTCTGATTCTTCGGTAATTTTCTTTGCTGCTTTTAGAAATTCCTCGTGTCCTTTCCCTGGCGACATTCGTCCCGCCATTCCCACCAGGATTACGTTTTCCGGAATTTCAAGGTCTCTGCGTACAACGGTCTTGTCATACAGATTGGGATCAAATTCATCGAGTGATATCCCGGGTGGAATAATATGCACGTCGTTTTCCGGAACCGGACATGTGTTGACGACGCTTCCTTTTATGTAATTCGATATCGCAAATATTCCCTGTAGTCTTCCATAAAGAAATCGATGAAGTGGATCGTTTTTTTTAACCCCACTTGCGACGTGCTTGGTCAGAAAAAGTTTTGCATGCGACGCCGAAAGTCTCATCGCCGGTACCAGCCACCATAAATCATGTGACAGATGTGTATGCACCACGTCGTAGCTGTAGCCTTTCAGAAGCTTGCTCAGATCCTTGATCGTACTGACTGCCTGGTTATCTTTTCCAAGAAGACCGAGTGAGGGAACACCAGCGGCGTAAGCTTCTTTCAAAAGAGTCGTCCTCGGAATGCAAAGGAGACTGACTTCATGTCCGCGCTTCTGTAATTCGCGCGTAATGAGAAGCGCTTGCATTTCGAGTCCTCCCCATGAACGTGAACCGCACGATTGGAGAATCTTCACGTCAACACTCCAATGAAACGGAAAAATTGTCAATTCGAGGAGTCCCGGCTTGCGGGACGACGAGAAATCTTCTTCTGGACTCGTAAAATGTCTTGGCGGAAATATTATATGTCAGGATTTCATTACTTGGGAGAGGGAGTAAGGTTTTCCGCCCAGGATTCCTCAGCGCACTTGTCTCGACTCCATCATGACTCGTTAGGTCGGAATGACATTTATACATGCCGCACGTCGTTTTTTCTTTTAAAAAACCGGAACATTACCATACTTTTTGTCCGATTGCCTGATCAAGCTCATACCTGCTCACGACAAATTGGTACAGCGCCTGAATCTGGATAAGCTCGATCTGCGAAAGAGATGTCTCCGCGTCGAGCAAATCCAAGTTGGTAACCGTACCGGATTGATAGCGTAGTCGTGCTTGCCCGACCGCACTTTTTGCCTGCTCTACGGTTATATCCGTTGTTCTGAGCCTGTCCAAACTCGACCTCACATCGGATATTCCTTTTTGTACATCAGACTTGATTTGTTCTGCGATGCTGTTCTTGTTGTCTTCGGAGACTCGAATGTTGGCGCCTGCTTCCTCTTTCAGATTTCTCTCGCGAAAACCATCGAACAACGGGATTGCCAACTGAACACCAGCGACGAAATTTCCGCGCATCGCAGTCTCATCGGGGAAAAAACCGTTCTTCAGTCCCCACATTAGTGAGCCATTCAGTGTTGGGTTGTTAGTTGCAGAAGCAACTCTGTACTGCATTTGCGCGCTGTTCAATTGATCGTTGGCGACTTTCATCTCGATACGGCTGGTCAATGCCTGTGAAACAAGTGAATCCGTGTTGAGTGTGACAGGCTCTGCGGTGAATTCACCCGCAAGATTTGCCGGCGAATCCGGCGCAAGTCCAAGAAGCCGGCGGAAGATGACCTTCGTATTCTCCAAATTGTTCTGAAGAGTGATCTTTTCATTTTCAGAAGCAGCAACCCGTACCTGAGTTGTAAGCGCATCGAAATCGGTTGCCGTTCCGGCTTGAACTTTTTTTTGCGTCATCAGAAGGTGATCGTTTAGATTCTTTATCTCCTCGTCTTGAACTTGAATGCTCTTTTCAAGAAATAATATCGCGTAAAAAGTTTGAATTGTACGGTAAGAAAGTCCGCTCTTCACAAGTTCGAGGCGATCCTGTGCCGTGGTCACCTGGCTTGCGGCGAGGTCAACCGATCTGCTTCGTCTGTCAAAATCGTAAATCGTACCTTGAACGCCAAGATGTTCATCCCAGGCATTTAGTGGATAAAGTTGGAAGCCTTGACCACCGAACGAAATAGACGACGGCGGACCGAGACGTGCATATGTCAGATCCGCACTTGCGTTCGGATAATAACTGCTTTTGCTCACCTGCACCCCCGACTGGAAAACATCTACCGAATGTGCGGCCTGCAAGATGTCGGGATTTGTTTGAATAGCTCTTTGTATCGACGCATCGAGAGTCAATGAATCAGAAGTCACCGTTTGCGAGAATGCAGACGTCGAGGTCGACAAGAGAATGATTGACGATATTATGTAAAAACGAGATTTCATTGTTTCCACCATTATTTAAAAAATAGCTGTCAGCATTCTGTAATCAGCTTTCAGCTAAGAACTAATCGCTGGTTGCTGACGGCTGAGTGCTGGTAGCTTTTCATTCCATTGCCACAATTTTTTCACCAAGCGCTTTTTTCTTCCGGTTCCTCAGGAACAAAATCGGAATCACGCAAAGAATTGTTATCGCAGCAGCGACAAAGAAATCGTCATCGACCGCTGAGACGAAAGCTTGTAAACCTAAGTTATAACCGACAAGTGCCTGGGCTCTCATCGCGGAAACAGATGCTGTTCCTCCGACTGCTTGCTGTGCAAATCTTCCCAGGCCCAGCAGAATATTTTGTGTAATCGGCGAAGATTGAAGCACTGATTGACCGTAAATCGTAGTGTGAAAATCTGTGCGCATGGTCAGCAGCGTTCCCATCAACGCCACACCGAAGCTCCCGCCGATTTGCCGCAGGACGTTGAAAAGTCCCGAAGCCTGCGCCATTCTCTCTCTCGGTATTTCAGAAAGCGAAAGGGCACTCAGCGGCGTGAATATGAAACCCATCCCGATTCCTCTTAAGTAGAGTGAGAGCATGATGGAGGAAGTCTCCGAGAAAAGAGAAAGAAATTGGTTCACAAACAAACTCAGCGACAGCACTATTATTCCAAATAATGCGAGTATCTTGGGATTAGTCTTGTCGGAAAGTCTGCCGGCAACCGGTCCTGCGACCGCCATAATTATGCCTACCGGGAGAAATAATGAACCCGCTTGAAAAGCCGTGTAGCCGAGACCGTTCTGCAGGTAAAGCGGCAGCAAAAAGGTGCTGCCGAACATTCCCATTCCGAAAATAAATAGAACGAGATTTGCCATTCCGAAATTAAAATTTTTCAGGAGTGAAAGATCGATGAGCGGATGACGAACGTTCAGCTCGACGGCCAGGAAGACGACAAGTGCTATGAGCGAGATCGCAAAGCATGTAAGAATAAACGGAGATGTCCAGCCGCCGGTATTCCACTCTGCATTTCCGTCAGACAAAGCTATCAAAAGAGAAGTAAGAAAAGTCGAGACGGATAAAAAACCTATGATGTCGAATGACCGAGTTGTCGATGTCTTGTACTCGCGTTGAATGACAAGAGTAGCAAAGATGCCAATGAGGCCGACGGGGACGTTGATATCGAAAATGGAATGCCAGGCAAAATTATCTATCAGGTAGCCGCCGAGCGTAGGACCGAGTGACACCGAGGCAGCGGCCGCAATTCCCCAAAACCCTAAAGCGAGTCCGCGCTTTTCAGGTGGAAATTCTCTCGTGACAATTGCCATCCCGACCGGCATAAGGAATCCTCCGCCTGCCCCCTGAACTACTCGAAAAAGGATCAAGGCCGTTTCATTCCACGAGATGGAGCAGAGAAGTGAACCTAGAGTAAAAAGGGCAAGTCCCATTGTGTAAGTTCGTTTGTATCCGAAATGGTCTGCAATCCATCCGGAAGTCGGAAGGATAACCGCAAACACGAGAAGATATGCGGTTGCAACCCATTTCACCGTATCGATTCCAATGCCGAATGTTGCCATAATTTTGGCAAGTGAGACGTCGACGATCGTGGAATCGAGGACGACCATGAATGTCCCCATCATCACGTTTACGAGAACCCACCATTTATATGATGGATGCTCGTGATGAGGAATACCAAGTCCGGCTGAAAGGGACGAGGGGTTCTTATCTGGAATAATACTTTTATTTTTGATCATAGAGGCATCTCATGTTGGTTCTTAGGTTCATCAATGTTCAATCCACCGCTATTGTTTTCTCTCCGCTGTGGTTCGAGTACTTTTTCCGGCGAAGAAAAAATATCGGCACGAGGCAAGCTATCGTAATTCCGCCGGCAACGAGAAAATCGTCGTTTACGGCAGATACAAACGCCTGCTGCATTACATGGTTGATAATTAAAGCCTTACCGCGAACATCGCATTGATACATCGAACCCCCAACGACATGCTGCGAGAAATGTTCAAGATTATACATGGCATTCTTGAAAGCCGGAGAATATTCGTCCACAGCATTGCCGTACGTTGTGCTATGGAAACTGACCCTGCGCGTAAGCAAAGTTCCGAAGAGCGCGACACCGAAACTTCCGCCAACCTGCCGAATAACATTAAACAATCCCGACGCTTGTGCCATCTTGTGTCTCGGAACATTTGTAAGAGCGAGGGTACTCAACGGAGTGAACATCATCCCCATCGCGAATCCTCTCAGGTAAAGAGGGAGCATAATTTGTGCATGCATGGAAAAGAGCGAGAGGAAATAATTCAAATACAGGCTTATGCCGAGAAGAACGATCCCGACTGCCGCGGGAATTCTCGCGTCCACTTTGTCGGAAGCATAACCTGCGATGGGAGCCATTATACCTTGAAGTATCCCCACTGGCAAAAAAACCAACCCTGCCTGAAATGGAGTATAGTTCAGTGAGTTCTGAAGATACAACGGCATAAGGAATGTGCTTCCGAACATCCCGAGTCCGAAGATAAAAAGAATTATGTTTGTAATTCCGAAATTGAAATCCCTCAGGAGCTTCAGCTCTATCAACGGATGCTTCACACTGAATTCCACAAGCAAAAACGTTATCAGTCCAATTCCTGAAAGGATAAAGCATGTCGTGATGAATGTAGAAGTCCAGCCTCCCGTGTTCCACGCAGCATTCCCATCAGCCAATGCGAGAAGCAGAAAAGTCAGGAAAACCGAAACGGATACAAACCCTATAAAGTCAAATTTGCGCGAATGCTCTGTTCTGTATTCACGCTGGATGACCATTGTCGCGAAGATTCCGACCAACCCCACCGGGACATTAACATAAAACATTTCATGCCACGAAAAATTGTCGATGAGATATCCGCCGATCAAAGGGCCGAAGGAAACCGATGCTGCCGCGGCAACCGACCAGAAGCCGAGTGCGATCCCGCGCCTCTCAGGAGGAAACTCGCGGGTCACGATTGCCATGCCGACCGGCATCAGACAGCCTGCGCCCGCACCCTGGATGACACGGAATGCGATAAGGACATTCTCGTTCCATGCTATTCCACACAGTAATGACCCGGTCGTAAAAAGTGATAGCGCAAGAAGATATGTACGCTTGTACCCGAAATGATCTGCTATCCAACCGGAGGTCGGAAGCATGACGGCGAGCGCAAGCATGTAGGCAGTCGCAACCCATTCGATTTTGTCGATGGTGACTCCGAAAGCAGCCATAAGCGTCGGCAGGCCGACATTGACTATAGATGCGTCGAGAACAGCCATGAAAGTCCCGATCATCACGTTCCCCAACACGAGCCACTTGTAAAATTCGTGCGTGTGGTGGAGAACCGATGTTTGACCGCTTGGCGATGCCGCGTTTAATGCGAGTGTCATTTTCTCACTTGATCTTTACCGATACCTCAACCGACATTCCCGGTCTTAATACCGGCTTCGATCCGTCGCTCGCCGGAGGATCTACCATGGAGATCTTAACCGGAACCCGCTGAGTAACTTTCGTGAAATTACCGGATGCGTTGTTCGGGGGAATGAGAGAAAATTCCGACGCAGTATAGTTCCCGATTTCGAAAACCTTACCGTTGAACTTAACACCCGGATAAGTATCGACGTCGATCTCAACCGGATCGTTCAAATGGATATGACTCAATTTTGTTTCCTCAAGATTCGCCGTGACCCAGATATTTTTCAAATCATAAATTGTGAAAACTGGCTGGCCGGGTTGAATGACATCTCCGGTAAGGACCCATCTTTTCGCAACCACGCCGCTCATGGGCGCAGCTATGATCGCGTTCTGGAGCTGCGATTCAATGACCCCGATTTGAGCTTTTGCAGAAGAAATTTTTGATAAGTCGATGTTGTACTGTGCCTGGGCCGCTTCGAGAGCTTTCTGCGCGTGATCATATTGTTCCTTGGTTACTATTCCACCCTTGTACTGGACCTCGGAGCGGTTAAAGTCGTCTTGTGCGCGGTTGATGTTGACCTGGTCCAGCGGGAGACTTTGTTGTGCGAGTTCAAGGCCTGCTTTTGCAGAAGCCTCCTGAGCACGTAGATCGTTGTCGTCCAACCTCACGAGAACTTGACCGGCGTTCACCGTATCGCCCTCGTCCGTGCCCAAGAACACGATTCGACCGAGCATCTTCGTGCTTATGGAGACGCTGTTCGCATCCACGTAAGCATCATCGGTAGAAACGTAATCCTGCATGTTCATGTATAAATACAGTCCGCCGACCGCGACTATCGTCAGGACAGCAAGGATTGGAATTATAACCCGCTTCCGTTTGAACAGCGGCACTTCATCTATGTCTTCGTCTCCGCCATTCTCAGCAGCCTTATAATTCCTTAAAGCTTCCTGATTGATGTCCTTGTTATCTTTTCCTTTTGCGTCCATTTACGTGGTTCCTTTTATTTGCTCTTTCTGATTCCGTTAAGAATAATCTCAACGATTTCTTTCGTCGCCTGTTCAAGCAGACTAAAGGTCTCGTCGTCGAGGTTACGTTGAAGTTTGTGAAGATACCAGCTTCTTGGTCCGTAGAGCATCTGCATAATTGCTCCAGCGGATTGCTGAAGATTTGAGATTGCGAATTCTCCGTTTTTCTTCCCGAGTTGGAGTATCCGCTGAAGTGATTTCACTTCCTGTTGCTGAAATTCCTTGTACATTTCAAGAGTCGATGCTCTCATCTCGCCCTGTTGTTGGAAACCTAGTGCCCGCAGGTTGGCGAGGCTCCTGAAATGCTCAATGCGTCTCGCCGCATATCTCCTCAGCATGTCGGCCGCGGATGTTTCTTCTCCCGTCATAGTTTCGACGTCGGCGAAGAACTGGGTCTTCTCCTGTTTCACCACTTCCTCAAAAAGAATTTCTTTCGTGGGAAAGTAGTAATACAAAGACGCTTTCCCCATGCCTACGTCGGCGGCAATTTCGTCCATCGTGACTTTGGAAAACCCGTAGTAAGCGAACCTTTTCCGGGCCGCGTCAAGAATAACCGCCTGCTTCTCTGTTGAAAGTTGTTCTGCCATTTTCGTCGTCTTTCAATCCTTTCGACCGTTTCAGTAAACCAGTCGAAATATACAACACGAATGTTAGTCTTACAAGTTCCCGGCGGAGACTTGTCGTGTCACGGTGCTCAACGTGTTTGATTTCGCGTTGAAAACAGCGATTCGGAGCATTTGGGAATCGGGTTCGGGATTGAGGCAAAACAAAGAACCCGTCCCGGCTTCAGGCTACCGGGACGGGCCAAGTCATTAGGGAGCTGTTTCCCTAATGGATGGTTCTGCATCTATTTCATCGAAGGAGCAAAGATGTCGGAGCTGTGTTATTGAATGTTCCGGAAAAAGAGGAGGTCGTCATTTCATTAAGACCATCTTCTTCGATGAAGTATAATCTCCAATTCTGATTTGGTAAACGTAAACGCCGCTTGAAAGATGTGAGGCGTCGAACATCACCTCGTGCGTCCCGGGAGGCTTTATTCCATCGACCAGGGTGGCGACAACCTTCCCTAGCATGTCGAACACTCTCAGCGTCACACGAGCTGGCGCGGCGAGTTGATAAACGATCTTCGTCGCCGGATTGAAAGGGTTCGGGTAATTCTGATAGAGCTTGAAAGAGTTCGCTACATCGCCTTTCCACCTGTCGTTGACGGCGGTGATGATCTCAGCAAGCGGCCTGGACCATACCTCGCCGTTCAGCGACCCGGCGAATATTTTCGAGCCGTTCACGGCAAAACAATAAATGTAGCCGTCAGTCAGGCCTGTATCGACCTTCATCCAGGATTCGCCGTTATTGGCAGAAACGAAAACGCCATCCCCCGAGGTGCCTAGAATCAGATTGGGATGAATCACCACGAATGTATTGATGTACGAAGTAGTCAGGCCGGAATCCTTCAGTGTCCAGCTGAATCCTCCATCGCCGCTTTTATACACTCCTTCCGTATTTCCCATATAGACTGAAGGGCCGTCCGTGACAATTGAATTAACAAAGAGATTATTTATTCCGAGATTGCTCTGCGTCCAGGATTGCCCATGATCGTCGGAGAAGAAGACTCCGTCTCCCCATGTGCCCGCGAAGAGCCGAATTCCGCCGACTGCCAGTGTACGGACAAATGGATTGTCAAGTCCTCTCACTATCTGCGACCATGTAGCACCCTGGTCGGAGGAGATATACGCGCCCCCTCCCCACGTGCCCGCGACGATTTCGGAATCGATGAGGGTCATCGCGAAGATGTTCGTGTCCGCGAGCGTCGCCCCCGCTCTTCTCCAGTGTGTGCCGTTGTCTGATGTGAAATATATACCGCTTCCGTGTCCATAGCCGCCGTAAGAAATGTTGGCCAGATTGCCGTAAGCACCGACATAAACTGAACCGCTCACGGTGACTATCGCTGTGATGTCCGAGTTCGTCATTCCCGAATCGACAAGGACCCATGTCCCTCCGTTGTCAACGGAATAATAGAGGTTCCCCCCGAGAGTACCGGCATAGATGCTCGAACCATCCGCGGCAAGCGCGTTCACTCTGCCGGGCAGTGCGCCATGACCGTAAGGGGGCGCCGGGAGTACGGTCTTCGTCCATTGGGCTACAGCTGCAGACGAGAGAAGGACGATTACGCCCGATAAGATTCCAAGATGTAAATTCTTTTTCATATTCGTGATCCGTGTTTCTTTAATAAACGTTACACTTTTAGGACAAGTCCGGATCATCCTTCTTAGAATTTGATCCCGACTGTAAATTTCTGGATGTATGTCAATCGGCCGAAATCCTCATACGCGTAATCGAGTGCGATCGCGACATTTCCGAACATCACCTGTTTTAATCCGAATCCAAGTGTGTACGACTCTTCCGAGTTGCTCAAGAACATCGACTTGTAGCCTCCCCTGATGGAGACAATGTCGTCGAAGACATATTCTCCTCCGACGTCAACGCTCTCATAGTTGTCGCTGGGATGAAGTGCATCGATGTCGATAGTAAACTTATGCAGGTTGGTAGAGATCGGGCTGTAAGCCACGCCGACCCGAAATGTCAGCGGCAACGACCACGAGTCGGTCCCTAGATATGCAGGTATCTTCCCGTTGTTGCCGATGGTCGACAGGTCCGGATCGTATGTCACGAGGAGCGACCCTCCCTGCATTTGCATCTTCGTGCCGAAATTCGATATCGACATTCCCAGTATGATCCCTTCGAAAGGAGTCCTGTACAAGACTCCGAGATCCATCGCTAATCCTGTCGCGCTCGCTTCCCAGATCGACTGGTAGACGACTTTCGGATTGAATCCTATCGCAAAATCGTTCGTGAGATTGATTCCGTATCCCAGACTGAACGCGATGTCGGTGGCTGTAAAAATCTGTCCGGTTCCTTCGGGGTTATCGACCGTCGTGACTTTCATGTCTCCGTACGAAGAGGAAGTGAAGCTGACTCCCACCGTTCCGATACTCCCGAGGTTATAAGAGGCGGCGAGAAAATTATATCCGACTTGCGCGAGCCAGTTCGTATGATCGAACATGATGCCGACCCCGTCGATTCTCGCCAACCCGGCAGGGTTCCAATAGAAGGCGCTCTCGTCGTTTGCGATCGCGACGAACGCGCTTCCCATGGACGTCGCCCTTGCTCCCTGGCTGATTTCAAGAAACGGGGCGGCGGTAGTACCTCTCTTCGAGACGTTCGAGATGAAGCCCTGGCAAAACGCCGCGGAAGAGATCAAGACCAAAGCCGACAGACAATATATGATTCTTAATTTCATCTCTTATCTCCACTATTTGATTACGGCGAACTTGCCAATGAAATTGCCTATACCGGGTGCATCCACGTGAAAAATGTATACGCCATACGCTATGTCCATGCCGTCGTCCGAAACCAGGTCCCACGTTATCGCGCCTCCGCTGTTAAGATTCGACTCGTTCTTGTACAGAGTCTTCACCAGCGCGCCAGACATCGTATAAATCCTGATAGTACATTTTGCCGGAAGATTAATGAAGTCTATCTCACGTGCGCCCCGGCCGGTGGGATAAAGCGACCTCGGCTCCCACGAAGCCGTTGAGATATACGGGTTCGGGACAACTGAAATCTTCGACAGATCGTGACTTGCCACGGTATTGCTCACCGACATCGCTTTAGTTGAGAAAGCGAAATAGTCTCCGTTCGCGAAGGGACGATCGGTATGAATTATGAACTTGTCGCCCGACTTCGGATATACAGGGGGGATCGCTGGATTCGGCGGACCCTGGTAATGAATCTCCCACAACTTTGAGTCCGGCTTGCCGGCCACGAGACTTTTAGTCATGATGATATCATCGCCGAGCGTGAGCGAACTTGAAAGGTCGTTGTCGACAACTACAGATTTCATCTTCTCGCCGCTGTTAAGATCGGTGATGATGTAGTTGACGGGCATCGTACCGGTCGAGGAAAGTACGGTATCGACAGGCTGATCGAAGAATGCCATCTCAAAATCAGACGGCCATGCGATGCCGCTCGGATATCGGATGACTGAAAGATTCAGGTTGCTCCTGCTGCCGTACCAGCCTGTCAGCGAATCGTCCACTGAAACAGTTGTGTCGTTACGGAAAGAAAAGACCATCCCGTCGAAAGGCGCACTAAAGATGCTGCCCCCGAAAACGGTAGCGTCGACGTTGCTCTCGAGCGTGTCGACTGAACCGTTATTGATCCTGCAGACAGAGTATGATGTCGTACGGTAAGTTGGGAGCGTGCCCTGCGCGGAGAAAATTATCTTATATTGGGCGCCCTGTATTATCGCAGACGGATCCAGGACCTGTGAACTGATCGACCCTGTTCCGATTCCGCTGGCGACTTTATTGGTGTTTCCCACGATTTGAGGAGGTATATATCCCGCGACGCTGGCATTTGGGACGACTACGGCGCAATTCTGGTCGACGAACGTGATCGTGCCGGAATAATCCTGAGTGATGATCTTCGAGCATTCTGTCGGCTGCAGCCCGGTCACGACACCCGCTACGGTGGTGTACGCCGAATCGCCTTCGGAATAAGAGCAGACAGCGTAATAATATGTTTTGCCGTTCTCGACTGTGGTGTCGACGTACGAATGTTGGAGCCCGGTATTGCTCCCTCGCCAGAAGCGTGCGCCGTTGATGCCTATCGGGTCGGGTCCCATTATCGTATCGACGATGTCGAATTGCGCAATTGGCTTCCAGTAAACAGGCTCGCCCTGCGAATCCGTGATAAGTTTATCGTCTTCGAATTGCGCGTCTTCGCTCCTGTATACAGTGTAGCCCTCGAAAGTTTTCTTATATCCCTGGCGCGGGTCATCGCTCTGGAATCCCAGGAAGGAATCACGAAACTGTTCCGCCCTGTTGTCCCAGTACAGGAAAACCTTTCTGTCACCTGCGACTGCGTGGACAATAGGTTTGTATGGAGGCTTCGAGAAATTATAATTAGCATTGTAAATCTGCTGCACCGTTCCTTTGTGCTGCAGGACCTGATTGAGATCGTTGCCCATGATCAGAGCCATCGAGAATCTTTCCCTCAATCCTTTTCCCAGAATGAACGGTCCTGACGCAAAGACCATCTGAATGTTTGTATTCGCAACGGATGTGTCGACGAAACCGTTGTTCATCGATTTCCACATCACGTTATCGTTTTTAGGCCACATTCCGGTCGGACCTTTGTCTGCAAGCGTGCCTAGCGTAACCGCGGTCAGACCGATCTGGTCGGACTCATCCTTGTCGGTTGCGTCGAAGTGCGGCTCACCGTGCGTGGGGAGCCCGTCGCCCTCTCCGATGTCAGGGCCGGTGTAATCGAGATCCCACGGTCCCAATCCGTCGGCACCCACATCGTCATTCAACGGCTCGTTCAGATCCCACTTGCCGTTGCCGTTGAGGTCGGTGTACGGCACCCAGTTGTGGTTGTTGTCGATGTTGTCGTCTCTTCTCTCGTCGATCATGCCGTCACGATCATTGTCGACGCCGTCAAAAGGATTGCCGGGGCTTTCCAGGTAAGCGAATCCGAGGTAACCGGTTTTCCAGTTGCCGGGATTTCCCAATCCTGACGGCGCCCAGGTATACGCGACGTTTAGCGAAGTATTGTAGTACGCGCTATTTGCCGGCTCCGTGGAGCTGGCGCCACCGACTCCAGGGTCCGCGTAGAATCCGAACGCGGTGCTGTCATAGGTGTGGTCCGATATATTCACGATGTCGTAATGCCAGAAGATGACATCCTCGGCGAGCACATGCGACCACTGGAACCCGCGCACTTCAACTCGCAACCCGAGTCCGCCTCTGCTTGAATCGCTCGCAAGCGGGTAATAGTTGAATGGTGGTAGCGTAAACTTCTTATCGCCCGCATCGTCCATCACGAAGAAAGTTTCGAAGTCGGCGTTCGACACGCCCTTTCCGAAATAGCCGTACCATTTCCCATTCCAGGAGGGATCGAGACCGAGCGCCGGCGGCCAGACGGGTGGAAGTGAGTTGTTGTAATTTCCGTTCGCATCGACCGCAGGACTGGTACCGCTCGGATTAGCATAGCCAGGCACCGGTTCAAGTCCCCACGGGACTCCTGTCACAGGATCGGAACTATACTGCTCCCTGTAAGCAGATACAAGAGGAGTGATCCGAAGACCGGACGGAGTCGTGACTCGGGCGCCTATAAGTACCGCTGTCCCGTCGAGATAATTGTGGCCTGACCCGGCAGGCCACTCGATTGACGGAAAGAACTGCCAGAATCCAATCTCGCCATAATTATAATAAAGAGTGTTTATCCTGTTGCCGACCATTGTCCCCTGTCTCCTGTACCTGTAATTGCCGAGAGAGTCGGCTCGGTAAAGTGGAACTCGCGGATCCTCCTGGCCTATGTCGATCTGGGCCTGAGCAAAATCGGAGAGGGATCCGATCAGCAGAAGAAATGTGACGAGTAATCTGCCTTTCATTCTATAAGCTCCTGATTCAGTATTCTAGAAATCGAGACTGCAGCCGATACGGACCGAACGCGGCGCAGAGTAACTTGATGGATCGTTTATATATTGCTGCAAAGTATTCAAACCTATTATCGTCCCGGCGCTGGTGATATCCTGCTGCAGATAATCGTTCGCGCGGCCGGTCGCGGCATTCACGTTGTATTCGTTCTTGATGTCGAGGACATTATACACGAGCGCGAACAAGTTAGCGTTGAGGCCACCGGCTATCCTGAATGACTTCTGTGCGCGAAGGTCGACGTTGTATGTCGGTGGCTTCACGCCGTTGTTATCGAAGAGAAGCCCCTGCGAAATCCGAACGTCTTCGGTGTACGGGAATCCCGAGCCGTAATTGAAGATCAAGCCGATCGACCAGTCGTCTGCCTTTCCTAAGTCCGCCTCTATATTCAAAGTATTACGCTGGTCCCAATCGAGCGGAACGAAGATCTTGTTTGTCTCGATCGGTGGAGAGGTTTGATTATTATAAAACACTGACATGGGATCAGACGCATCGCCTTCTGCAATCTGGAATGTGTAATCCACTTTCAGGCTGAAAAGCTCGGAGAATCTTTTATCAAGCGTGACGATAAACCCTTTGACGTTTGCGTAATCTCTGTTGATGTACCGCCCGTAGTTGACACCCTGGTACGTGTTGATGATCTCCATGCCGAGCCAGTTTCGGATATCCCTGTCATATACGGTGAAATCAAGAGACAGGTCGGAAGAAAGCGCCTGCTGCAGTCCGATCTCGTACATCACGGTCTTCTGTGCATTAAGGTCCGGATTCCCCATCACGCTCGCGAGTCCGCCGGTTTCGAGGACAAGCTCTCCAGGGTTGTCATACAGGTTTGAGAAACTTGGTATCTGGAAGAAGTGACCGTAGGAGAAGTGTATGATCCCGTTGTCGGTGATAGGAAAGGAGATGCCGAGCCTCGGACTGAGCTGGGTTTTCGCCGTTGCCTCAACCATCTTGCCGGCATTGGGGAAGTTCGGATCGCGGAGTGGGTTTTTTAGGTCGTAAAGGTATTGTGTGTTCGGCTTAAAATAGTCGAAGCGTAGACCGATATTGACGATCATGATATCGTATTCCGCCTTGTCCTGGACATAAGCGGCGAACTGTGTCGGGTATTTAGTGTAAGCCTGGTTGCCTGCTACATCCTGGTTGCTTATCGCTCCAAGCTGCAGATATATAGGGGTGTAGACACTATCGATTCCTGTTCCAGACGTGGGACTCACCAGATTGTATTCGTGATCGTAAAGTTTGTACCAGTCGAGTTCGAGTCCAGCACCCAGCTGGTGGTGATTTGAGACTTGATCGCTGAATTGCCACTGCAGTATGCTTTCGATCGTTTCACGTTCGTATCTTCCCGATTGTTGTCCGCCGGATTGAAATGTGTAATTCGACAGTGGCCCTCCCTGGTTGGGATCGACATATCGGGGGTCATATGGGTTCTCGTAGACGTAGCCTTTGTAATCGTACCGGTTAACAGCAAACTTGAGCGACTGGAAAACTTCTTGTGAGGGAACGTTTGTGATTTGGATATTGTGAATCCAATTGGTCATGTAATTATTCATCAGACCGTCAGGTGTCCATGCCCATGCGCGACTATAATACTTGTTCCAGGTATCGTTGTAGAATATTCCATAGGACAGTTTCAGTCCGGGGAATGAATATGAGAGCTTTCCGTCAACGGAAAGCAATCGCGACGGGTTCATGGGTACGTAAGCAGAATCCCCCGAATGGGGCATGATGTAAATCGGATTATTGTTCTGATCGAGTATCGCATTCCCGCTCGGGTCGGTAAGCTCGAAGGGTGTGATGTCCGTTGTCCTGTAAATCCTCGTGCCGTAAAGGTAGCCCGGATCGGAAAAGTATCTGCCGGCAGTGAAGAAAGTCAGGTTATCAGAAATTATCGATGGACCACCGAGTGTGAATTCGTAGTCCCTCGTCCTGAATGTCGTGAGTCTTCCGACGTTCGGGAAGAGAGACGTATGTGTAGTGACGTAGTCGCCTGTGTATGCAGATGCCGAGCCGTGGAAACTCTCGCCGCCGTCCTTGGTGACTATGTTGACGATGCCGGACATCGCCTGCCCGTATTCGGCGTTGAATGTTCCGCTTATAACCTCCATTTCCCTGATGGAAGAATTCTCCATCTGGAGGGGAAGCGAACCGTTGAACGGATCCGTTACCGGCAATCCGTCGACGAGGTACGCGACTTCGTCCGATCGTCCGCCCCTGAAATGTCCACCGACGACTCCCGCCTGCAAGCCGATGATTTGCACAACATTCTCTACTGGCATCTTGCTTATATCGCTTGCCGAGACGGTGACTGCGGTCGAAGTCAGATCTTTCTGGACAAGCGGACGCTCAGCGGTAATGACGACTTCCTGCGTGTTGACTGCCTTCTGTTCCAGCTTCCGATCCAGCGTAAATGTCAGATCGATTTTGATGGGAACCTGGTTGACGGTGACTTTCTGGTAACCGACAGCGCTGATGACGACCGTGTATTCACCGGGCGGGATATAGTCGACGTAGTAATAGCCGTTCAGGTCAGTTGCGGCACCGAGCGACGTCCCCTGTATCATTATGCTCGCGCCGACCACCGCATCCCCCGTCTGGGAATCTGTAATCCTGCCGGCAAGCTTGCCTGTCGTTCCGGCAAGCGAGATGCTCGAAAGCCCTGCGCAGATCAGCGGGACAATCAGAAGGCGCCGGACACAAAATGTAAAATTTTTCAGGCGGATCACATTCGCTATGTAACGATCACTCATGGTCATTTTCCCCGAATGGTAAAATGTACGATCATCGAATGTACTCGACTAAAATGAGAAGGGCCCACCCCTCACTCGAGAGGCGGGCCGCTGCTCAAAAGAATTACTTAATCATCATCATTTTCTTTACACTCCGGAAGGAGCCGGCTTTGACCTCATAGAAATAAATGCCGCTGGCATATTTCGATGCGTCAAACGTGACCGTGTAGCTCCCTGCGGTCTGGAAGCGATCGACAAGAGTCGTGACCTTCTCGCCCAATACATTGAACACCGTCAAGGTGACCTGGCCGGACCTCATCAGCGAATACTTGATGGTAGTGGTCGGATTGAACGGGTTCGGATAATTCTGCGAGAGCTCATAGGTGTTCGGAGTTGCGTTTGGTTTCACTCCGACAACCATCTGGTCCCCGACCCAGGTAAACGACCACAAGCTTACATTTGCGTATGAATTACCCTGCGCAATCGGCGAATAGTCAAGCTGTCCATCTCTTTGAGTCGCGCCTGAACTCACGCTGCTCAGCTCGATATCGAACGGAATTCTCTGTCCGACAAGCGGTAGAAACACGCTGTCCGTTCCGGTGTAACCACCATGTCTCTTGTGCGCAATATCGGCCCATGACACCTTCACTTCGAAGTTGTACCCATCGAGCGGATCAGGAACCAGCCTTTGTGCCCAGTAGTAGTTGGTGCCCGGAAGAACGAGCGAATCGGTTCCGTTATTGTCTACGATCACCCGATCCTCTGCAAATCTGAAGTGGTAATCGGGCTGCGGTCCACCCTGAAGACCGCTGTGAGGTGCTCCATGATAGTCATAAAGACCGAGGAACAGATCGGTCGAAGTGTTAAACCAGGAAGATTGACTCGCGGTGAACACAATGTTATTGGTGTTGATGTGGCCGGCCACGTACAGGTAGGTCTTGTCCATTGCCACATAGATATCGCCGGAGCTCACATCATCGCCCGATATCTTACTGTTGGATACCGGCGTGCCGCTGCCGTCGCTGACATAGAGTCTGAACGGTGTAATCCCCGCACTCTTCCATTCGGCGAGATTACCGTCCGCCACGAAGTTGAAGGGCGAACTGAGTTTCCATAAAGGAGCAATTGTGGGTACGCCCTTCGCGGTATTCGAATAGGATGTGCTCGAAGCCGCGACATTGCCGAGAAGTCCATCACTGCTCTTGCACACGACTGCATAGTAATACTGCACCGTCTGATTGGTCTTAGGCGACATGAGAAGGTGGGTGTACGAATCCGTCCCATGTGCAATCCCTGTCGCCGCGACATCAACGATCGACGTGTCGACCGTCGTTATCGGGGTTGTGGAATAGTAGACGTTATATGTCTCGTTAGTCTGATTCGGGACGTCGTTCCAGCTTATGATATTCGTGTAATTCGAATTCGTCACGACTGCGAGACCGGTTACCGCAACCGGTGGTACAGGATGGGGTGGATTGCCGGTCCAGATGTCGGACATCCACACGTTCTTTCCCGCCTTTCCATCCTGCGCGGACATGATCTGCCATACCGCGACGTTTGCCGGATTGAAGTCTCCGGGATTTGTATCCTGGCGCCAAGTAATATCGCGGAGCGCGATTACGTACTGGTGCCAGTTACCATCCTGGATCACATTGAAGTCGGCTCTGACCTTAGCACTCCCGTCCTCAAACTGGACGCTCATCGAGTCGACGCCGGTATCGGCTTTCATATAGAACTTCAGACTGTCGACAGGCCAGCCGCCCGAGAGGTTGAACGCCGGGGCAACATTATACCCCCAACCGTTCCAGCCGTTGCTCCATTGATCTCCCATGACCCAATGGAGTGAATTTGTGTTCGGGAATGGACCGTTCTTCGTTTCAGTAGCGACGCTGGCATTCCCCCAGGTGAATATAGAAAGGTTGGCAGGAGTTGCTATTCCGTTGAAGACCACGAACGGAACGGGCTTGTTGCCTGTCCTGTCGAAGCCGGCGAACTTGACTTCAAGCGAATCCAGGGGAACATTCGAATAGCCCGCAGGCGGATTCGGGTTAAGGACGGTCGTGGTGGTTACCATGACAATGTTCCACCCGATGATGTTTGCAAGATCCAGTTTGTGGTTGTTCCATGTAAATCCGCCCCAGCCGTAAGGAGCTTCAACGAATCCGCTGTCGGCAGGTACGACCGTACCACCTTGCGAATTGATTTCATGCAGCGGGACCTTAAGCTGGACCCAGCTGCCGGTGTTGTCGAGCAGCAGATCATTCTGGTAGATATAAGTTTCGGACGGATCGGAGGCCTGATCCTGGTCGACGATTTGAATTCTAAAAGACATGTACTCGGGGTGGAGCGGAGCCTTCACGACTTTCACCCACAGCCTCAGCGTATCGCTGGAGCTCAAGTCCATGTACTGCCCTGACGGCAGCCTGTAGATAAGCTGCGCAAAGCTCCCCCATGCGTGAAGCGAGTCGATCTTTGTCTTAATATCGAGCGAGGAAATGAAACCGGCTGGTTTGTCCGCCGCATCCTGAGCCCAGACAAATGTGCTCGCGCCTCCTTCAACGTTCGCGACCCACACGAAATTCGGATCGGAAGCGATGCCGCTCAAACTGTCTATCATGGCCTCCTGCGCGTAAACTGCAGTAGACCAGGCGACGACAGCAAAGAGAACGGGTAACACGATCCTTTTCACAACATCATCTCCATTTTTTGTTAGTTGTTTATTCACGGCCCGAGTCTGCAATCACGACAGAGACCGCTTTGCTTAGAACCAGATACTCCATAGACCTGCCACCAGCATCAGGATGAAAAGCGAGAACAGCCAATTGGCCCTGACCGAACCGACGGCACCGTCGTTGTTGGAAACAACATTGAATTCCGAATACGACAAATCCATTTTCAGCCTTGCCTCGGACTCTCTGTCGGCTGTGCGGCTCCTGACGAGAAGACTTATCGACACAAAGACCACGGCACTGAACAAGAACAGGAATATCGAAAAGTGGAGGAAGTTCATTTCCACGAACGGCTGCAGCAACCGGCTCCCGGACATGCCCGACTTAACGAGCATCTCGCTCACCATGCGGAACGCACCGACACTCTCTCCGATTATGAGAGTCCAGATGGCTGCCGCCGCACTCCCTTTCTTTTTCATCACGAACGCGAAAAGGAAAACAGCCGCGATAGGCGGGCTCACATATCCCTGGATGCTTTGGAGAAAAAGATATACCTGTGAGTTGATCAGTTTAATCAGCGGTATGCTTAGAATCGCGACTACCACCGTAATCGTAGTGGCCAGCCGACCGACCAGGACAAGCTCTCGATCACCGGATTCCGGGTGCCGGACGCGATAGAAATCGTTTGTCACAAGGACTGCGGTGGTATTGAACGTGCTCGCCAGCGAAGACATGACAGCAGCGAGAAGACCTGAAACGACTACGCCTTTCACCCCGCTCGGGAGGAGGCTGCTCGCGAGCAGCGTCGGGTAAGTCTGGTCCCCGCTCAATCCGGGGAATATCGCCGCCGCAAGAAGCCCGGGGAGAACGAGCACAAAAAGCGGAAGCACCTTTAACGATGCTGCCAGGAGCGAACCTCTTCTGGCATCGTTGATGCTCCGCGCCGACAATACTTTCTGAATGAAATATTGATCCGTCAACCAGTACCAGAATGCGATTATCGGCGCGCCGAACAGGACGCCGGTCCACGGATAATCCGGATCGCTCGCGGACTTGAACATGTGGAAGAAATCAGGCGGAAGCTTCTGCTGAAGCCCCGAAAAACCACCGACATAACTCAATCCGAATGCCGTGAGAAGTACCGCACCCGCAATCAGTACTATTCCCTGGAAAACATTCGTCCGTATGACGGCATTCGCCCCACCGACGATCGAATACAGCCCGGTGAAAAGCACGACGAGAACGGCAGAAGTGTAAATGTTCATGCCGAACAACTTGTAGAATAGTATCCCTCCCGCAAACAGGGTCACGGTAATCTTTGTGAATATGTATATCACGATGGAAATGCCCGCGAAGAGTTTTCGGAGCGACGTATCGAATTTCTTCCCGAGGAATTCCGGTGTCGTCGAAACGTCGGCCTTCATGTAGATCGGGGCGATTACCCATCCGAGGAGAATGAGCACAAAGATCGCCATCAGCTCGAACTGCCCGACTGCAAGACCTCTCGTGGCACCGGCGCCGGCTAATCCAATGAAATGCTCACTCGAAATGTTCGTTGCGAATATGGACATGCCCACGGCGAACCATCCGACATTCTTGCCCGCGAAAAAATAGTCTTTGAAATTCTGATCCCTCTTTCCCGAGTAGTAAAAGCCCATCGCGATCACTACCAGGAGATACGACAGCATGACGATACTGTCTAACAGAGTAAAATTAACGGACAAGGATCGCTCGCATTTGTGTTCACATATATTCACAAACGATGCCGCACTATGCCGTCCATATTGGTGTTAAAGAACAAGTTTTAAGTCGCTGCGAGTCGAGTCCGAAAAACCTTTTATCGGTATGATAAGAAAAGGTTTATTACAATAATAAAACGACAAATACCGGATCTCTCGCCTGATCGACCGATTCGCACAGGGTGAAAATGCTGTTAGTGGTGACGCCCAAACGGAACACGTTACCGTTTCCGTAAACGCTATTTCAGAAGTAGCATCTTCTTGACCGACATGAATTTTCCCGCCCTCAGCTGGTAGAAATAGATTCCACTTGCCAGTCGGCTCGCGTCAAATCTCAGCGTGTAATATCCGGCGTTCTCCACCCTATCGACGAGTGAAGCGACCTCTCGACCCAAAACGTCAAACACTTTCAGGGTCACATAACTTCTGGCTTTGAGCCAATAGCTAATATCCGTTTCCGGATTAAACGGGTTTGGAAAATTATCATCCAGAAAATAATCATGCGGCACCGCATGTACCGGTTCTATTCCCGTTGTCGTGTCCGCGGTGTAAATCCCAAATTCGTAAATGGAATAGCCCCACTCCGTCGCTCTCTGTATGCCATACATCTCGACGAACCTTGCGCGGGTCGACAGAGTCAAGACATCCAGTCCGCCTGTCCCGTCCGTAACATGTTGTGCAACCTGCCAACTTGTCCCATCTGTAGAAACGAGGATCTCGAACTCTTTCGCATAGGCCGCTTCCCACATTATCGAAACCTGGTCGATGTCGTAGACTACTCCAAGATCGACTTTGAGCCACTGCGGATCAGAGAATTGCGAAGACCAGCGCGTTCCTGAATTTCCATCGACTGCATATGACGGCGGATACGACGATGATTCGACGGATGAGGCTGTTGCGGTTTTGTTTAACGCCACGTTCACCGGCGGTTTTGAAATAACGGTGAACGTGTCCGAGCTCTCGTCGTTATCGCTAATGAGTTCCTGGAGGGAATTATCAGGATTCACAATGGCGCTAACTGAATGAGTGCCGACTTCGGTTGCGATCCACGAATTGCCCGCGACGCCAGTATCCGCGCAGAGCAACGCCATCCCACCCGCAGGTATCGATCTATTAAAATGCATGGACTGGCTCACTTTGTTGCCGTCGACATAGAAATCGACCTTCACCTCCTTATCAACCTGGCTTGCCCCGGTCCCTTGATTTTTGACGGCCGCAAGGAACACAATCTTGTCGCCAGCAATCGGGAATCGCGGGAACCACTTCACGTTTGTCACGACAAAATCAGGTTCTGGAGTCGTACCGCTGATCGTGAAACCGCCGAGAAGCGGCAAATTATCCGACGAGCCTCCGACTCTCACGACGTACGAACCCGGCTCTACTTTGTAGGCCGCCGAAGTCGTGTCATAGTAATAGAGATCGTCGTTCGTAAGTGTAAATGTTATCGTTTTAGTCTCACCGGGATTGAGCGAGATGTGCTTGAACCCGCGCAATTGCTTTGTCGGCATCCACAGTCCCGTCGAAGACGTGTGTGAAAGATAGAGTTCGGCTATCTCATCGCCGGCGCGCGAACCTGAATTGGACACATCAACGCTGACATTGATGCTTTGTCCGGCGGGAACGGATGTCGGAGAGACAACGATATTGTTGTAACTGAAATCGGTGTAGCTCAAGCCGAATCCGAAAGCGAACTCCGGCGTGTACCCCATCTCGTCATACCACCTGTACCCGGCACCGTACTCATCGTCATAGCTCAGAGTGTAAGGTGGGAGCTGCGAATCAGATTTTGGCATTGTGACGGGAAGTTTGCCGCACGGGTTGAAGTCGCCGAAGATTACATCGGCAATCGCGTTCCCACCTTCCTGTCCTGGATAGAATCCGTATATCAATCCTTTCATGCTGGAGACACAGGCGTCTACGCCGCACACGCCTCCACTTTCGATCACGCATATCAGATTTTTGTTGACGGCACCTAGTCGGTTTATCAGGTTCTGCTGCTCGCCTGGGAGATCTATGGATCCTCCCACGCGATCAAATCCTTCACCCTCCTGAGTTCCGTCGAGTCCGCCCACGAAGATCACGTACCCAGCGCCCTGAGCGGCTGCGATTGCCGCGGCAAAGCCGGTTGTGTCGCTGCTGTTGATGTCGCAACCTTTCGAGTACACGACATTCGATGTCCCGACCTTGTTTTGTATTCCCTGCAAAGGAGAGACGGAATAGTACGGGGTCACCCAGCTGCTCCCCGAAGCGTCTGTCTGACATACCGCAGCACTCGGGCCAATTATCGCGATCGTCGCGGCAGAATTCTTGTCGAGCGGAAGGATGTTGTCCTGATTCTTCAGCAGGACGAGGCTCCCTCTTCCCGCCTGAAGGCACAGCTGTTGATGCGCCGTGCTATTCACATCGTTGACATCGCCAGGGAGGTAATAGTCCAGCATCCCTGCGAGAATCTTTGTCCTGAGTTCGTCCCTCACCGCTTCGTCTATCGTCGACGTGCTGACCGCGCCCGATGTCACCGCATTCAGGAGATTATCCTGGTACTGCGTATCGCCCATGTCGATTGTGCACCCGGCATTCATCGCTCCCGCGGTATTCCAGATGGAGCCCCAGTCCGAAACGACGTAATAAGGGAAGCCCCACTGTTCCCTCAGGATATTCGTCAGCAGGTTGTAATTCTCGGCACATTTCTGACCATTGATCAGGTTGTATGCGTTCATCACGCACATTGCCCCGCCTTCCTGGACAGCATTTCTAAAGTTCAGACCGTACTCTTCCATCAACAATCTCTGACTGATGGAAATGTTGTTGTTTGTACGGTTATTCTCTTTGCCGTTTACGTTGTAATGTTTCGCAGTCGCGATACAACCAGTACTCTGCACGCCCTTGATGAGCGACGTGGTTATCATGGCACAGAGGTACGAGTCCTCGCCGCCGCTCTCCGGACTCCTGCCGTATCGCGGGTCACGGCAAATATCCATCGACGGTCCTAGCATTTGATGAAATCCCTTCCCGCGGAATTCCTGGCCGATCGCGGTGCCGACCTGCCGGATGATATCCACGTCCCACGTCGCGGCCATCCCAATGCTGACGGGAAAACTTGTTGCATTACCGTACCTGACGCCGTGCGGCCCATCGTACATCTGAAACCCCGGTATGCCAAGCCTCAAATTGTCGGCGGTGTTGAATCCACCTTGAGCGTGCAACTGGAGAATCTTTTCGTCGAGAGTCATCTTTGACAGCAGCGTGTCGATCCGTTGATCAAGAGTCTGAGCTCCCGCGACGCCGCAAAAGACCGCAATCAGAAAATTCAGCACGGACAGATTCCTGCGAGTCATCTTCTTGTTCCTGTCATTTGGATAAAGATGAAAAAGTCATAAATGATGCCGACAAACCACACGAAGCACCATGGAGTATAATCACTCTTCCCTATGATTTGTCGTACGAGAACATCTCTCTTAATAGTGAAATCAGCATTTTTATTCTGTGAATGCAAAATAGACCGGGTGAAAAGTGATTTCCTTCTCGCACGAGTCGATCCAGGACATTCTGCGGCGATTTCTCATTTCAAGAGAAGCATGCTTTTCGTCATGACGGAACGATCCGCAGCCAGCCGGTAAAAGTATACTCCGCTCGGTAAATTGGCTGAGTTGAAAGTTATTGAGTGATTCCCGGGATTCTCCCGCCCTGCAACGAGAGTTTTGACTTCTCTACCAATCGCGTCAAAGACTTTCAGAGTAACATAGCTGACCGCCGACAGCTGATAGTTGATGGCTGTCGATGGATTGAACGGATTGGGATAGTTCTGTTCCAGTTTGAACGTGAACACGTCGTCATTCCGGGATTTGACCGGAGTTGACACGAAGTTGAATGTAAAATTGTTCAGGTTGAATCCGCCGGCAAAGAACTGAATCTTGAAGATATGTAATCCCGAATAGAGGGTGATCCCGGGGACCGTCAGCGTTTGCCACGTCTGCCAGCCGCCGGTGACGGGAACATTGACCACGGAAGTCGTCACCACGTTACCATCGAGTCTCAGTATGAATTGTCCGCCGGACTGATTAGAAGCATACCTCACGTCGATGTTGTATATACCTTGTCTCTTCACGTCGATTGTGTAAAGCATCCATTCGCCGTTCTGGATCCAACCGACATCGTAACCATTCGAAGCCGGGTCGGCACACGGCTCAATGTCGACTCCATCGTTACGATAGCTTCCTCCCTGGTTCCAAGTCGTGCTGGATCCGCCGTTGTTCTGGTAATCAGCATCATTATACGCGTAGCCAATTCTCCCAAGATCGTAATTGTCCGCATAAATCGTCCCCGGGATGGTGTCGAGTGCAAAAGGAGACGTTCCGTTGTCGGTCGGCTGGCGCATCAGCGCATCGGTGACGTCTTTCAGATAAATGCAGTTCTCGAATTTCAGTTTGTCTGCCATCTTCAGGAGTGCGGCAGTGGCAAACGCAACGGAAGGCTTCGACGCGCTCCCCTGCCAGTAATTGAGAAGCTGCTGGTAGTCGGATGTTGTCGGTGTGTTCAACGGACTGGTTGTTGTATTGAACTTTTTCAACGTCCACCAGGACCACCCAATGTCATACTGGTTCATCAGCGCAATGCAGTCTGTGTACCATGAATTTGAATTCTCCCCGGATTCGCCGAGCCACAACGGGACATTGTAAGTGCTTCTGATATTCAGATATCCCTGTATCGATGGGGCGTCGTTAGTGTTCCAGTATTTGTGAAAACTGTAGACCATCTTATTATCCCACGGGGGCGTCAGCCCGGAGAAATCCGTCGCGTAAGTGTTCCCTTCAATGTATACGATGTGGTTTGTATCGACGGCGCGTACTGCAGACGTAATTCGCACGTAGAGATTCCTGAGGGGAGCATTGTTTGAGCCCGCGCCGAAATCCCAGTGCGGCTCGTTCAGGAGGTCGTAACCGGCAACTGCAGTTTCGTTCCTGTACCTTTCCGCGATTGTTTTCCAGATGTCTACCGTTCTGCTCTGTTTAGAAGTATCCTGCCACAGGGACGGCACCGATGAGTTATAGTCGCCGATGTTGTCGCTGTTCTGCGAGCCGGGCGCACAATGCATGTCGAGTATGACGTACATGCCGTACTTCCCGCACCATGATATGACGCTGTCTAAAAGCGCGAAGCCTCCGGGTATGTAAACCCCCGGGGAATCCACCGGCGAAAGAATGTTGTAATGAAAAGGCAACCTCACAAGGTTGAACCCCCAATCGTGTAGCGCACTGATGTCCGACTCCGTAACGAAATCGGAATGGAAAATGTTGTAAAACTCATTCGTGGAATCGACGCCGATGAGGTTCTGAATCGCGTTATGAATTTCTGTCGGAGAATTTGCGAAACCCGACATCAGGAACATGTAGCCTTCCGGCTCCAGCCATCCTCCGATTCCCATTCCGCGAAAATGAATTTCGTTTCCGGATTGATCGACTATTTTCTGTCCGCTGACATTCAGGAATCCCTGTGAACACACTTGCGTGAGAGGGGCAAACACTAATACCGAGATCAAAGAGAATTTGTAAAAAGAATTCATAACGACTCCGTAATTACGACCCGTAAACCGGGACAAATCATTTCAATTATCTTGAAGAGCGATTTACCAATTGTATTCGATCGGGGAATATCCTCGAGTTCTGCCATGTTCATCTCACGCTTTCATCGGAACTACCGTTCCAATATTCCTGACCGTTTTTGCCGATGTAACCGAATTGGCCGTTATATTTCACAAGAGCAATACCCTCCTCGAACTTTGTCGCGCTGTCGTACCTGAATGGGATGACGACCTTTCCGTTCCTGTCGACGTATCCCCAGTGGCCGCCCTTCATGACCGCGGCGAGTCCTTCGTGAAAGTCGTCCGCGCCGTCATAGATCAGAGGGACTACTTCGATCCCCGTTGTGCCGATGAATCCGAACTTGACGCCCGATCCGACCCTCGCTCTCCCGTCACTGAACGAATTTGCCCAGTTGTATTTGATTTCGGTTATCAATTTGGCGCGGCGATTTATATATCCGCGACGCGTTCCACTTCCGACGCAGGCGAACCCTTCATGGAACTCGAAGACATTGTCATAAACAGGATTGACCACCACTTTTCCGTCCCGGTCAATGAAGCCGCACTTGTGACCCTCAATAAAACCCGCCATCCCCTCGCTGAATGCAAATACGAAATTGAAAATGTTTGGGATGACCAGCTTGCCTTTTAGATCGACGAACCCCCAGTATCCGTTCAGTTCAACTGCCGAAAGACCATCGGAGAACATGTCGTCATACCTGAGAGGGATATCATCGTATTTGATTTCGACCGCTTCCTTTCCATCTTCGGTTATGAACCCCGCCTTGTTTTCTTTCAAGACGCCCGCGAGACCGGATTTGAAACTGAAGACTTTCGAATAAATAATCGGGATAACAACTTTTCCAGCTGTATCAATGAATCCCCAGTTGTCTCCTTTTTTTACAGCCGCAAGATTTTCGCAGAAGGAGTTCACCTCATCAAACTCGGGTGGCACAATTATTCTGCCGGAAGGGTCCGAGAATCCCCACCTGCCGTTTTGTTCCACGGCGACGCGATTGTCGGAGACGTCGTATACGTCATCGTAGTCAGTTTTGATCACCAGCTCGCCTTTTTCGTTCACGAGGCCGTACCGGTTTGATGATCGAACACGCGCATAGCCGTTGAAGAACTTGTCGACATATTGATACTTTGGACGGACAACTATACTCTTATCAGCGTCACAAAATCCCCACGCGTCACCCGCGCGGTACGGGACAAGTTTCGTCTGTGACCAAGAAATCATGGGTACGATCGAGACATAACACGTCAGCAGGATCTTCAGTAAGCCCCTCCCCGTGAAGATCTGCAGGCTATGCGATAGAATAGATGCTCTTCTCTTCTCGATGCCGATCATTTCACCAGGACCATTTTTCTCAATCGAGTGATTCCACCGGCCTCGAGCCGGCAGAAATAAACTCCGCTCGGGAGACTTCCTGCATCGAAGACGACGTCATGCTCCCCGGAGACCTGGGGACCCTCGACAAGAGTTCTTATCTCGCGTCCCAGGAGATCGAAGACTTTTAATTTTACGAAACTGCTCTCGGCCAGTCGATAGTTGATGCCTGTCGTCGGGTTAAATGGATTCGGGTAGTTCTGTCCAAGAGAAAAGCCTGTCGGATTGCCGGTTTCCCGCCTGACAGAAGTAGCGGTCCCGATCGAGAACACGGAATCCGATGTGTCCATTACAGAGGTTGCGTTCTGATCCATCACGAGAATCTTGCAGCTTGACGACGGACCCGCGGGGACTTTCCAGCGGTAGACCCCGAAGCCCGCATCGACGCCGCTCTGCACGAGAGAGTAGAACCCGCCCCCGCTTGTCGACAGTCCTATTCGTACCTGGTCGACGAACTGGCTTTGCCACGAAATCTCGACGACGCTGTCGGGCGAAAACTCTTCTCCGCCGTTCGGGTAAAGGAGATTTAAAGAAGGCGACGCACCGGGAGGATAGATGTAAAATCTATTAACGTTAAACTGGCCTGAATTCACGAAGAACTTCAGGTAGTGGATGCCAGACGCGAGTGTAACGGTGCTTGATTGAACGGTTGCCCAGATTTGCCAACCCCCTGTATTCGGAACGTTCATTATGCCGGTGACGTCGACCCCGTCGATCTCGAAATGCATTGAGCCGGAGGCGGAGGTGGACGCGACGCGCGCCGCGATTTGACATGAGCCACTGTCGCTCACGTCCACGGTGTAGAGAATCCACTCGCTAGGCTGAGTCCAGCCGACGTCAAAACCGTCTCCCGAATCGGTACACGATTCGATGTCTACTCCGTCGTCCGGGCGATAGAGTCCGCCCGTGTTCTGAGGATCGGTATCATGGTACGCGCTTCCCTCTCCGCCGAGATCGTAGTTCTCCGCTTCGATCGTTCCCGGAATGCGGGCGGGTGTGCCACCATATGGTGAAGTCGCCGCACCACTTCCAACGATCGCGCGGACCGTATCCGATACGCCGGATGCACCTCCGCTTGCGTAGGCAACGGCGCTCAGCCTGTAATTTCCCGGGAATACGTTCTTCCATCTCATCTCGAACGGGCTCACGTACGTCTCTCCGATCTTCATCGCGTCCTGGAAGAAATCGACTCTACTTATCGTTCCGCCCTGGATCGAGGCATTTGCCGATATTGATATGTCGGAATATGCCGTCAAACTAGAATTGTTCGCCGGAGAAGCGATCGAGACTGAAGGCAACTGGGTCGTGTCTTCATAAACCCTGACATAGTCCACCTGCATCGTTTGAGGAAATGAAGTTGTGCTGTCGGGGTTGCCCGGCCAATTTCCGCCGACTGCGAGATTCAGGATAATGAAGAATTTGTTTCTGAACGCGCTCATAGCCGTCGGCGAAATGTCCACCTGGTAATAAATCGCACCGTCAACGTAAAACTGGATGAGCCGGGACGTCCAGACGACTCCGATCAGATGGAAATCGTCGCCGAACTTTCCGGAGCTCAGTGAGTATTTGCCTCCAGCCGAGGCAGAGCCGTTCTGGTTCCAGTGTAGTGTACCGTAAACGGTTGCATCGCTGAGCGGACTTCCCGTACTGCCGGTTCCACTCCCGCCGATCATCTCCATGATATCGTTTTCACCGCACGACGGCCATCCGACAGAAGAAATGTCATCGCCGAGCATCCAGAAAGCAGGCCACATTCCTTTTCCTGAGGGAAGTTTGATCCTTGCCTCTATCTTTCCATACTCGAAGGAGAACTTGCCCTCGGTCTTTATCCTGGCAGATGTGTAATTGTAGCCGCCGTAACTTTCCTGCTGAGCCGCTATCGTCAGGTATCCGCCTCCCACACTGCAGTTCTGACTCCGGCTCGTGTAATCCTCCAATTCGCTGTTACCCCAGCCGCCGTTGTTGCCGGTCTCGTAGGACCATTTTGTCTGGTCGAGTGAAGTGCTGTCAAACTCGTCGGACCATACAAGTCTGTAGCCCTGCGCGTTTACCAGGACAACATTCATGAACAACAAGACGAATAAACCTGCGACAGTTTTCATAGCCATTCTCCAAGGGAACCGGGCGGCACAGATGATTTCCGATCGAAAATCGAAAATCCGCACGAGATCAGGAACTCTCATCATGGAACCGGACCGGATTTCCGGTCAAAATATTTGACCCAATCGTACCATGGTCCCAGATAAGGAAGTGCCGTAATTCTACCGCCGAATCCGATGTATTTGTAAGTGAACATTGGAATGTCGATCACCTTGATCTCGTTCAGATTCTCCATATTTATGGAGTACCCGTATTTCTTCGCGAGCCCGGCAACATATTTGAAAAATGTTTCGTCGAATTTCTTCTCGAGGACTTCGCTCTTCAGCTCGGTCGCCTCAGCCTCAAAGTCCCGGTCGGTCTTGGTAGTATCGTATCTCCTGCCAATCAGTTTGATTACGGAGTAACCGCTATCCGTAGTCACCGGGCCGTACACCTCACCCGGCTTCATTCTTGATGCGATCCTCCCGATGTCACCGAACGAATAAACCGAAAAATACCCAAACCTCCCGCTGTCGGACCTGGTCCACGACCTTTCCGTATATTTTTTCGCAAGACTCGCGAACTCCTGACCGGCGCTCAACTGCCGGAAGACCGCTTCCACAGTATCGAGACTGTGCGTGAGTATCTCGCGTATGTCGACCTGTTCGCGCTTTCTATCCTCAAGTCTCCTTCCGACGAGTTTGATGATAGAACAGCCGCTATCTGTTTTCACCGGTCCATATACTTCGTTCAATTTCATGCCGACGGCAATCTGCCCGAGCGCGCCTATCGAGTCGACGGAACGGTAGCCGAGGTCTCCGCCGCTCGCTTTCGCCGATGAATTTTCCGTGTACTCCGTCGCGAGCTCACGGAAGTCCGCGCCGTTCTCGATCTTCTTCATGACCCCAGTCAGGGTGTCGAGATTACGACTGAAAATCTCCAGGATATCCACCTTCTCTCGTTCGTTGTTTCCCATGTAGTAATCCCTGACTTCCCAGTCGGTGACATTTACGGAATCACGAAATGAATTCTTGAGCATCTTGGCGAGATAATTGTCAGCCCAGATCTTCACATCCTCTTTCACGTCCTGCAGGTTCTGAAGTCCCTCAACCTCTCCTTCCCTTGAAAGAAATTTATACTGGATATATTTATTGAGATTCGCCATAAGGTGCCGGGCGGTCGACATCAGCGACGGATCTTTCGCGAGATAAGGATAAACGAGTAGACTGTATAAATACTCCTTCAGCGAAACCGGATCATCCTGAGCGTGTACGATTTCTTTTCCGAGGTCGGCAACTCCGAAGTCGGACATTATCCGCATCAGATTTCCTTCGCTCAAGTAAAGATTCCCTTCCTCGCCGAAATCGTTGTCACGCTCTTTCTCCGAGAGGATCGCGGATATCTTCTCGGCGAGGCTCCAAAACATCAAGCTGTCTACGACGGCATGTTTATCGCTGTAAAATTTGTTCAGGTACCCGAGTCCGATCTCTCTCGATTTTCTCATCCTGATTACTTCGATTATCGATTTGTTGTAATCAGGGTCATCGGCGTTCGGTGGAACTCGGTAATCGATCCCCACAACGACGAAGATGAACCAGCCGTCTTGTGTCCGGACAGGCAAGGAATATTGGCCGGGTTTAAGGCGGTACAGGATGTCTTCTACGCGATCGTCTGACATCTGACCATAAGTGATTTTCACCGGAGGCCTGCCGGCGCCGTACTCGACGGGATCCGAATATTTCTCTATTGAATCCGGAGAAGTGCCGTTCTTCAGCTCGTCGTAGTAACCGTAGATGGTCCCCGAGTCAGCGGCGGAAATTATCCTGACGCTCAAGGTCCGTGAGAATCTGGCCAACGCTTCCTGTATATCCTTTTTGTCGATCTTCACTTTGCTCGAGATTACTTTCCTGTAAAGCGCGTCTCTCACGTAAAGGTCTGCGATGATTTCGATAGACTTTTCGTAGTAATCCGTGGAAGCATAACCGAGAGACGCGGCTTCTTTCGCGAGAAGTTTCTCGGCGATAATCGAATAAAGGAGATACTTTTTCGACGAGTCCGCATCTCCCTGGTGAGGAGAGAGATGCGGTACAAGCTCGTACCTGATCTTAAATTCCCGCGCAGATATTTTTTCATCGCCGACGGTTGCGACACTCGTGGCAGTGTTCTGAGAGATCGCAGGAGAACACAAAAGAAAAACGATAGCTGCGGCCAATCCGGAGCACTCAAGCATTACCGTCTTCATATCCGGCCTCTGTCTCATTATGTAATCGCAAACCTTCATATCGTTTCACTTGAGGCCGAGCTGTTTTGCCATCCTGTAATAGTTCGACGGGGCGAGTCCGAGTTTTCTTGCTGCATCCGTATCGGACGAGGAATTCTTTCTCACGTATTGGAAATATTTCTCCCGCATCATCTTTTCCATGTTCGAAAGCGGGAGCGGATGGTTCTTGAAAATCTGTTCCAGATCGTCCGGCGAGCGGGACTGGTCGCCCTCGTAAACGGCTCCCAACGCGTGTTTAGCCTGTGCCGCGCTTACAGTCGACTGGTCGGCAAACAGGATTCTCTGTACCACGTTCTTAAGTTCACGCACGTTTCCAGGCCAGGAATAGTTGGAGAACACGTCGAGAGCATCACGGTCGATGGCGGGTTTGTCCTTTCCCATCCGCGAGCTGTACTGCGCGAGGAAATGCTCTATCAGAACGGGGATGTCGCTCTTACGCTGTGTCAGGTCGGGGACGTGTATATAAATGACGTTCAGCCTGTAGTACAGGTCCTCGCGAAATCTTTTCGCCCTCACTTCCTCTTCGATATTGCGGTTTGTTGCGGCAATCACCCGGACATCGACTTTTATTTTTTCGGTGCGGCCGATCTTCTCCAGCTCTCCTTCCTGCATCACGCGGAGGAGCTTGACCTGCGCCGAAAGCGGGAGCTCGGTGATTTCATCAAGGAAAACCGTTCCGTTGTTTGCGATTTCGAAGAGACCGGGCTTCTTCTTTTCCGCGCCCGTAAATGCGCCTTTCTCGTATCCGAAAAGCTCGCTCTCGACAAGTTCGGAAGGGAGGCCGCCGCAATTGATGGCCACGAAGTTCTCGAATCTCCTGCTGCTGTTGTAATGAATGTTATAAGCCACCAGCTCTTTGCCGGTCCCCGACGAACCGCTGATAAGTATGTTCACGTCGCTCTTTGCGTATTTGGAGATATCGCTCTTCAGCGAGGCGATCGGCTCGGACTCGCCGATTATCCTCTTCTCTTCCAGTATGTCTTCTATGTTCTTCACGAGTCTCTGGTGCGACTTGAGCCATGCCTTCTCGATCCTCGATTTCTCGCTCGCATTTATTATGCTCAGTATGAAGTCGTTCGGTTGGTAGATGTAGTCTATGTCTCCCGGATACTTGGTGCCGTACCAGTATGCGCCGGCCTTTATGAGGCGGTTGGCGAGATTATAGTCGGTCACATTTATCGTCATCTTCGTGATGACTATGATTTGCGTGGAGGGGGCGCACTCCTTGATTTTCTCGATGAGTTTTTCTCCCATCAAGCCGCCGGAAAGGTTGAGGTCCATGATGACCACGTCGTACGACTTCCCCTTCACCCTGATAAGGTCGAGCGCATCGTTGCCGTCGGATACTATATCGGTCAGCACGATCTTTTCGGCGAACGGTTTTATTGTGTTCTCTATTCTGACGACGTCGTACTCTTCGTCTTCGATGAGGAGTACGCTGATTATGTCTTCGCTTGGCATTGTTCGCCCTGTATTAGTTCTTGGCAGTGATGATGAATTCGCAGCCGCCTTCGGGGAGATTCGACGCGTCTATCGTCCAGCCGCAGCGCTTTGCCATTTCGTAGGCTATGTAACAGCCGTAACCGACGTTCTGGAGCGACGATTCCTTGGTCGATACACTTTCCAGAAATAGCTTCTTTATTCCTTTGTCGTTGACCTGGAGTAATTCGGGCAAAATCCCCTTTCCGTTGTCGCGGATGGAAATATATGACGTGCCAGACTCCTTGTCGTTCCTCGTGGAGATGGTGATCCTCAAATCCGACCTCTTTCCGTGGTCGATGCTGTTTTGCACCAGCGGGTCGACAATTTCCCAGATGACAAATTCGTTTATGGAAACAGGAGGAATTTCTTTCCCTTCGACGAACATTATCTCGAACGTCCCGCTCTTTCTCGAGCTTTTTAGGAAAATCTGATTTACAAGAAATCTTATCACTTCGTTTAAATCCGTGCAGAAGATCGGGCTCCTGATGGTTTGCACAGGAGGGTCGTACCATTTCATGTCGTAAATGATCCTGGAAATGAAATTGGCATACTTGCTTACACGGTATTTGACCTGATCGATGTTGGCCGGAGTAAGCGTCGCAAGATCGCCGCGGATGAACCCAACGATCTTCTCCGCCTTATGATGCGTGTGGTATATCCTTTTCGTGAATGTCATCTCTTTCTCGTGTTTCACCTGCTCCTTGATGCTGTTCTCATGTTCCACAAGGAGAAGTTTCTGCGCCTCGTCGCGTCCCTTCACGGAGTATGTGGAGATGAAGTACATCGATAGGAGCCCTAGGGAAATCAGCGACAGGTAGATCAGCGACGTCTGGTCGTAATTCGAGACGATCTCATTCGTAACAAGAGAGAAGTCCGGCGTGTCTTTGACGTATACCGCCCCGACGCATTCGCCGCGGAGTATCAATGGGACGAACGTGTTAAAAGTGTGCCTGTTCGTCACAACGCTCACTATTTGCTGGCTTGCCATAAGCTGACCTCCGAGCTGACCGAACAGTCTTATGGCGTTTGAATGCCCGGAGTTCTTTGTGCCGAAGTCCTTCGGGTCGAGGAATAAAAGTGAGTAGAGCGCTTTCCCGTCGTCAACCGCGTATACTTCGTTTTGTCTCTTCAGCAAGATACACATCTCTTCGGTATTACGCTGAAGTTCCTGCTGGGAGAACAGTATATCGAACGCCTTGACAAGCTTGGTGGACTGGTCAGGGGTCAGGTCGTGTCTGGCGCTGATGCTTTCAAGGAGAAGCTCGAATGAAGTAGTCGTGAGATTTGCAGTCTTCTCAGCCGAATCTTTCTGGTACCATTCCTGCGCGCCGCCGAAGACGGACCTCATCGAGGACTTGTTGACAAGCGATACGATAAGCTGGAATGCAAACAGCGTAACGAATATCACCGTCAGGTGTTTCGCCTGGAGGTGGTGTTCCTTCCACTTCTCCATTATTTTCGTCTTGCTCATGGCACACCTTTTCGATATTACTTGATCAGAATGTTACCACTGTTTATCGCCTCGGTCGCCATCTTCAGCGCCTCGTGGGGCGACATCTGCTTCCTGATGGCGAGATTCAGGTAATGTGAAAGGACGTCCGAGATCCCGGTATATTTCTCGGAGAACGGACGGTATACTCCGTACTTAAAGAGCCCCTCGTAAAAAGCGAGAGCCGGATTTTTTTTCACGAACGACGAATCGGCATACACCGAAGTGCTGGTGGGAAGGCACCCGCCCACCGCATACATAATCTCCTGAGACTGTTTGCCCAGTAGGAAGCGGACGAATTCCACCGACTCCGGAATTTTTGTCGAGAACTTCGATATCATCAGGTTCCAGCCTCCGAAGACATAAGCGGGCTGAGAGCCGACAAGATGAGGAAGCGGAGCGGGCACACACTGAGAATACTGCTCCGGATATTCGCCCTTCAGTCTGTCGTCACGCGCGAAGCCCGGCCACCCGCGGATGAACATCCCGTCGTTCTTCAGGAAGAAATCATAGCTTACGTCCTCCTTGAAGCGCGAAACCTGCTCGGGAGATATACGGTACTTACCAACAAGGTCTACGAGAAACTGGAGTGCCTTTTCGGCCTCCGGGGTTTCCAGCTGCAGTACGCCGTTCTCCAGGATTTGCCTGTGCATGTTCGCGAGGAGTTCTGTGTAAATGCAGACAAGCCCTTCGTAGTCATCCGCCTGGTAAATGAAAAACGGTCCCGGGAGATTTCCGGTCTTGGAGTGAAGCTTGAACAGCTCGTCCCAGGTGACAGAGTTCTCCAGCCGGTGCGTCCAGTACTCTCCGTCGGGAAGACTCCGGATTAAATCCTTTCGATAGAACATTACCGCAATATCGAGGTATAGCGGTGCAGCGATCAGTGAACCGTTTAGATAACATGATCGCGCCGCGTAGTAGTTGAGCGGAGCGACTTTCTCGTCTGGCAGGTAATCGTCGAGCGGGACGCACCAGCCGGCGAACCGCGGCACCCAGATCTGGTCCACTGAAAACACGTCTATCCTGTCGCTCTTGCTCCTGAAATACCTCGCGAGCAGTTCCTTGCGGTCATCGGTGCTGAATTTCGTGAACGGAAGATTTACAGGAATTACCTTTATTCTTCCCTCATGCTCCTTGTTGAAGAGGTCGATTACTTCCTGATATGCTCTGGAGATGTTGTCTGCGAAAGTGATTTCAACAGGTCTGTTCGGACTTGTGTTCGGACCGTCTCCCGGGAATGCATAGAACAGAAGGACGAATGCAACTACCAGGATTGAAGTTATGATCGCGTAAAGGCGCTGGTTTGAATTCAGCTTGAACCGGCCGTCCTGGTGGTGTGGATCGCCTTGTTTCAGCATCTCCTGCCTCGCATTCTATTGCGACAATTCATTCTAGCATTGGAAATATCCGGCAGCCCCGCCATTTCCAAATTGGCTCTGGAGAACAATTATAAGAATCTCCTGATTGAATATCCATCCCACGGCTGGATTGTGTCGTGGAACTCTTAAAGGACTCTTCAAGATTACCCTTTTAATCGCCTGCTCAGCTTAAACGTCGACCAGATATAATTATTCAGGCAAATCGGTGATGTCATCGGGTGTTTATGCCAAGAGCATCCAGATAAAGAGAATTAATTTCACAGTTGGCAAGCGCAATGTTCTTCAGGTAATCATTGAGAGCTTTATGGACGACTCCCGTTTCGGGACGGTTCTTCCTTATTTTTTCGAAGTTCGACCTGTCGCTCTCTGCGAATCTCATCAGCGACTCGTACTCTTTCGTCATCTTGATCGAGGCAATGCAACTTTTCGAATCCAGTTTCTTGTATGGCCAGAAACACCATCCTATGTCGTTCCCTTCAAGGAGCTCCCGAAATGATTTTATCCATGCAAATTTATTCTCGCCCGATTCCCCCAGCCAAATAGGCACGTCAAATTTGTTCCTGAAGTCGATGTACTCCTGGATCACTTCGCGTGTCGTATCGCTCCAGTACTTGTGGAATGTGTACACCAGTAAACTGTCGAACGGTTTACCGAAGATCTTGAAGTTCGAATCCCATTGCGCTCCGCCTAGTATGACGATGTGATTCCTGTCCACTTCCCTGATCGCAGCGGTAATTTTCTTATAAAGCGGCTCGAGGAAAGGATTCAGCTTGTCGACATCGAAGTAGGGGGCGATCGGTTCGTTCAGGAGATCGTACCCGAGCACGGCAGGATTCGCCGAGTATCTCTCAGCGATTTTTTTCCACAACTTCACCGTTAGGTTCCGGCTTTTTTCGCTCTCGATAAGGAACGGATAACCGTAACTGTCGTCGATGTTGTCCCCAGTCTGACCTCCGGGCGCACAGTGCATATCGAGCACTGCCCATAGCCCGGTCTCTCCGCACCATGTCACCGCGCTGTCGAGCAGGCGAAACCCGACGGAATCGAATTCTACCGGATCTTCTTCACGTACGAACAGTCTGTAATCGAATGGAATGCGAACCGAATTGAATCCCGCTTCCCTTATGAATTCCAGATCACCTCTTGTTATGTAGCTAGCGCGGTAGGCATTCCAGAACTCACTCGATTCGTCGGGACCTATAAGTTCGTCAAACATTTCATAAATGAGACGGGGAGAGTTTGCCTTCTCAAATTTGAACATGTAACCTTCCGGCTCAAGCCAGTTGCCTAGATTTATTCCCTTTAGAAGAATCGGCTTGCCGTTGGGCGCGACAATTTCTTTTCCATTCGTGGTGACAAATCCATTTTGAGAGAATGAATCTACCGGAAGAAAGACTGCGACCAACAGGACCGGGATGATGAATACGGCTCCCGGTACTTGGTCGATCGGAATTTTCATATTCAGATTCAATTCTTCCTCCTGTACACCCTCACGTAATCGACGAGCATCTTTTGCGGAAAGACTGTCGTGTAATCGGGCGATCCCGGCCAGTTGCCGCCGACGGCCACATTCAGGATCAGGAAGAATCTTTTGTCAAACGGCTTTGTGATGTAAGTCTTGTAGTACATTGACGAGTCCACGAACCAGCTTATGGAGCTTGAATCCCACTCGACGGCGAACGTGTGAAAGTCGCCGCAGAAGTAACCCTGTGCCAGAACGTAAGAGCCTTGCCGCGACTGCTCCGGCTGTCCGAAGTGAATCGTCCCATAGATCTTGTTGGCCTGCTGTCCAAGCATCTCCATGATATCTATCTCGCCGCTGAGCGGCCATCCGCCGTAATAAGAATCCGTGGGCATCATCCATATCGCGGGCCAGAGACCTTGTCCGAATGGAAGGAAGGCGCGAGCCTCAATTCGTCCGTACGTCCAGTCACCTTTCCCTTCCGTCGTCATTCTTGCGGAAGTGTAACTCTTGCCGAGGTAATTCTGCTTCAGCGCTTGTATGACGAGACAACCGCTGTCGACGTAAGCGTTCTCAGGATTTGCGGTATAATACTCGAGTTCGTTGTTGCCGCCTCCGTCTCCGTTGACCTCGAAATTCCATTTTGTCCTGTCGATGCCGGTTGAATCGAATTCATCGTGCCAGACGAGCTCCCAGCCGGGTAGGGTCGGGACCGAGGTCGAATCGGAGGGCGGAGCTACAACCGAGTCATTCTTCTTGCCGCACCCGAGAAGCGACATTATAATGATTAGTGCCGCGAATGCAGGGACTGTTTTCTCCGCAAATCTCAGAAACATATTTAGTTTCAATAAGTCAGTCCATAGCCATAAGGGAACAACGGATCGTAGTTCGGGCTGCCGTAGTTCAGCGGAATCTGGTCCATGCTTTTAGGCCATGACTGGGACAGTTTGCCTGTCGGCTTGAAATCACCGAACAGGACATCGGCGACTCCCTCGCCCTCTGTTCCAGGAAGCCAGGCGGCGACGAAAGCGCGACAACTTGCGAGCGCCGAATTGACGATCATCGGTCTCCCCGATACCAGAACTACAATGACGGGGATTCCATCTTTGCAGGCATTTTCTATGGCAGTCAAGTCCTCATCCGAGAGAGAAAGATCGGTTCTGTCGCCAGCTCCCTCCGTGTACGGAGTCTCGCCGACCACCACAATTGCGACGTCCGCTCCATGCGTTTCACTACCATCCGGAGAGTAGGTGACAAGCGTGTTCGGACCGACAGCATTCTTGATGCCCTGGAGGATAGTAGTCCCCGTCGTGATATTGCCGCTCGAACCCTGCCATGAAATCGTCCATCCACCGCACTGGTTTCCGAGGTCGTCCGCGTTTTTTCCCGCAACCACGATATGCTTGAGATTCTTGCTCAGCGGGAGAATTCCATTCCCATTTTTCAGAAGAACGAGAGACTCTCTCACGCATTGCCGGGCGATCTCCCTGTGAGCGGCCGAACCGACCTGCGATGTCAGATCGCGGTCAGTATACGGATGCTCGAAAATCCCTTTCATGATTTTTTCCCGAAGAATTCTCCTCACCGCGTCGTCAATACGGCTCAACGGGATTTTTCCGTCATTCACAAGTGAGGTAACCGTGGAGATGAACCTGGCGTAATCTTCAGGTACCATCATCATATCCATGCCCGAATTTATAGCGGTCTCTATTTGCGTGCTGTAATCTCCCTGGAGCTGATCTGAGGCAGCCCAGTCGGAGATCAAGAGCCCTTTGAAAGACAATTCCCCTTTCAAAATATCCGTTAACAGGTATTTATTCCCGGTCATCTTGACGCCGTTCCAGCTGCTGTAGGAGACCATGATCGAGCCGACTCCGTCCTTGATGGCTTCAATGTACCCGGGGAGATGGATTTTTCTTAGGGTGGGTTCATCGCAGGCTGTAATGCCCTGGTCTTTTCCGCCCTCCGTCCCGCCGTCTCCCACAAAATGTTTTGCGCATGCGAGCACGGTGGTGGAATCAGAAGGATCCGGTCCTTGAAGTCCTTCGACTCCTGCACGCGCCATGGAGACCTGTAAGTCGGTTGATTCGCCGAAACTCTCGTATGTTCTTCCCCACCTGATGTCTCTTGCTACCGCGATGCATGGAGCGAAGGCCCAGTTGACGCCTGTTCCCGCCGCTTCCTCCGCGGTCACTCTGGCTGCTTTTTCCACGAGGTCCGGATCCCTTGTGCAGCCCATCCCTATGTTGTGCGGAAAGATCACGGCACCCTTCACATTATTATTCCCGTGGACAGCGTCGATACCGTAGAGAAGCGGTATCTTCAACCTTGTTTGAAGGGCATAAGACTGAAACCTGTCGCACATATCCGCCCAGCTTGACGCGGTATTGACGGCCGGACTAGAACCACCACCGCTCAAGATCGAGCCGAGAAAGTAAGTCTTAATGTCGCTGTCGGCCTTAAGGTATCTTCTGTCAATTTGAGTCATCTGACCGATCTTCTCGGCGAGAGTCATTTGTGACAGGAGTCGTTCAACTTCATCATTTACCTTTGCGGTGTCAGGCTTTGAATTAGTTCCAAGGGTTGCTTCGGAAGCCAGCAGGAGAAACGCAATCGCGACCGACAGGAATGTGCCGGAACGGGTTATGCCGCGATACAGTGGAGAGGAAATTTTTTTCATTGCAAGAATGGCAGATCTCATGTTTGTTCCAGGTTTCTATTCTTGAGAAGTCGTGTTTGGTCAGGCTTGCAGCCGACCAGTCCGTAGTAAAATATGAACATATAACAAAACAGTGGGAGTATGAACGCGTGATGTATCCCGATCGCATCAGCAATCGCGCCCTGTATCACAGGGATAATTGCGCCACCGACGATCGCCATACAGAGAATTCCGGATCCCTGGCCGGTATGTTTCCCGAGGCCGTTTATTGCGAGCGTGAAAATCGTTGGGAACATAATCGAATTAAAGAGACCGACTGAGAGGATTGAAATCATCGCGAGATATCCAAACGAGAGCATCGATGTGACGACGAGAAGGATTGCGCAGACCGCATTGAAGGCAAGGACGGTGCCTGGTCTGACTTTCCTTTGGATCCCCGATCCGATGAATCTGCCGACCATCGCTCCACCCCAATAGAATGAGACGAACTTCCCTGCCCGGGCGGCAGCGATGCCGAGGACATCTGCTTGACCGATGTAGTTTACTAGAAAACTTCCGATCGATACTTCGGCGCCGACATATACAAAAATCCCGGCGGCGCCAAGGATGAGGTGCCTGTACCCCCATGCACTCCCGTGAAAC
Organism: Candidatus Kryptoniota bacterium; assembly: GCA_036567965.1. Lineage (NCBI taxonomy): Bacteria > Pseudomonadati > Candidatus Kryptoniota > Candidatus Kryptoniota bacterium. The sequence continues at coordinate 192,813 of DATCTN010000031.1, read as the reverse complement.
TTATCGACTCTTTCCCTGTTTCCTGAGCGTGAAGCTACTTCGGCGGCTTCTACTTGCGGAAGTTTCAGGAATGTGAACACAGCTGCGATCACAAGAAGTGCCGCGGCCAGCCAGAGATACGGCACCTGCACTGCGCTTGCCTGGGCTAACTTGTAAGCGGATAGCTGCGATGGGTCCATCCTGCTGATCTCTTCAGTACTCTTCACCGCGACCGAAAGAATAACGAGCGCTCCGAAATACGGCGCGATCGTCGTGCCGAGCGAGTTGAATGCTTGCGTAAGATTGAGTCTGCTCGATGCCGTTTCCGGTTTACCTAATATCGCGACATACGGGTTCGCCGCAACCTGAAGGAGAGTGATCCCCGACGCCAATATGAAAAGCGCCAGAAGGAAAAGAGGATATGACTGCATTCCCGCCGCAGGGTAGAAAATCAGGCAGCCGGCTCCCGCGGTCACAAGACCGACCACGATTCCTTTTTTATATCCGATCTTCTCGACAATCACTCCCGAAGGAAGGGACACAACGAAATATGCAGCGAAGAACGCGAGTTGAATCAACATTGCTTCGGCGTAATCCAAGAGAAAGATCGCCTTGAGGTGTGGAATAAGAATATCGTTCAGGCAGGTAAGAAATCCCCACATGAAGAAAAGAGAAGTCAGGATAGTCAGTTCAGGCAAGTAACCAGTTCTTGACCTGGACATTATATCATCATCAATAACAGCCGGAACAGATTCAGGCATCGGAAGATCCTCTTCGAACAAATCGACTTCAGCTTTGGATAAACTCAATATCGAGCCTCACCGTCCCTGACCGGACGCAGTCGTCTGGAAAGGACAATCAATTCCGGTCAAATATTATGCCTCTTGATTCGGGGTGACAGTGCGGGATTTTGTACAATTGAGGTGGTGCCGGTGCGATGACAAGCCGGGTTGCGTTAGCTTCTTATTAGATTGATAAAAAAAGTTATTGAAATGTGAATTCTTTTTGATTCGTGTCGAGTCTGGACCGATGAACACATACGGGTGGCTTCGATCCACATCGTCTCAGGTGCAAAAGAAAGAGAGAGCGGGTCTCACCACCCGTGCACCACTTCAGCTACAAGTGTCAAACTTAGGCGACTTCCAGCGACCGGGACGTCTCAATCCGCAGTCAAGGGAATCAACCTCCTCGCAAAGCGCATCTTTATGCGCCTCATGGTTGAGCCAATTATTGAACTTTTTACTTGACAAAATAGTTAAGTATTTATAATTTGAATCGAAGATGAAAACAGGAAAGAAATCTCATACTCTCGCTTCCGCATGCGCTTGTTGTTGCGCCTGTACCTGTTGGATCGCACCATTTTTTGAAGGGCGAGGATCCGTGATTTAAAAAATCCAAAATAGATTCTGATTCAAAGCCCTTCATGGAAAACCCAATGAAGGGCTTTTCGTTTTTTGAGACGTTTATGATTCATGGTCTGCGAAAAATCAAAGACAACCAGTGAGGAAGAATATGAGCTCGCTTGCAATAACGGAGATAGCGAAAGACCACCGCCGGAGGAATCCGGATGAGCGCAATACTATTCTCGGCAACATAGGCAACACGCCGCTTGTACAGATAGAGAAAATTGCGCCGCATGACAGCCAGGTGAGAATCTTCGCGAAAGCTGAATGGTTCAACCCGGGCGGATCTGTGAAGGACCGTGCCGCTCTCAAGATGATCCTCGACGCGGAAGAGTCCGGCAGACTCACGAGGGGGAAAACAATCATAGACGCAACAAGCGGGAACACCGGGATTGCTTACGCGATGATCGGAAGTGTGCTCGGTTATAAAGTGGCATTGACCCTTCCGGAAAATGCAAGCAGAGAACGGAAGAACGCCCTCTTAGCTTACGGTGCCGAAATCATTTACACCGATCCCCTGGAAGGAACCGACGGCGCACAACAGAGAGTCAGAGAGATCGTCTCCGCGGAACCGGAGAAGTACTTCTATCCCGATCAGTACAATAATCCTGCAAACTGGAAAGCTCACTACACAACAACCGCACCGGAGATCTGGGAGCAGACAGGCCACCGGATAACACACTTCGTCGCAGGACTCGGGACCACTGGGACGTTCACTGGTACAAGCAGACGCCTCAAGGAATTGAACCCGTCAATTTCATGCATATCATTTCAGCCAGACCTTCCGCTTCACGCAATCGAGGGATTGAAACATCTTGAGTCTTCCATAGTTCCAGGGATCTACGATCCATCACTCGCCGACGATCAGCTGACCGTTTCCACCGATGAAGCTTACGAGATGACCCGAAAGCTTGCCCGAGAGGAAGGGCTATTCGTGGGAATCTCGAGCGGTGCGGCAATGGCAGCGGCTCTCAAGGTCGCTTCCGGGTTGGAGGACGGACTTGTCGTGACGATCTTCCCCGACAGCGGCGCCAGGTACGGTACCGGCCATTTCACAAATGAACCGTAAGAGGAGCATGAAATGATCAGGCTAAAGAAGGACCAGGTGAGACAAATATACCGTCACGTCGAACGGACTTACCCCGAGGAAGGCTGCGGATTCATGCTCGGCGAAAACTCGGGTGAATCTCAGACGGTTCGAAGAGTATTCGAAATAAACAACAGCCAGGACGAAAACAGGAAAAGGAGGTTCCTAATCACACCGGAACAATATATGCAAGCAGAGCGCATTGCCGCTGAACACAGAATGGACCTGCTGGGGTTTTACCATTCGCATCCCGACCATCCGGCGATTCCTTCAGCGTTCGACACTGAGCACGCATTACCTCTGTTCGCCTATCTAATCGTGTCCCTCGCTGAAGGAAAATCGAAAACGATGAGCGGGTGGAGGCTGTCCGAATCGCGGGAGAGATTCATCGAAAGCAACCTAATCGTAGAAAATTTAGCCGACGAAGAGATTACCACTGTTGCCCATAGCAGGTGATGGACTCAAAAGCAAATCAAGAATGCGACAATTACAAGATAGATTATCAATAGTACCAATAGTTAAGGACAAGAAATGTCAACAAAGATATTCATTCCAACTCCACTTCGGCCTTATACAGAGAGACACGATGTAGTAGAAGTAGATGCCGCCACCGTCGACGAGGCTCTGAGAAGCCTGACCACAAGATATAGTGAGCTGCGTCAGCACATTTATTCGGAGAACGGGAGTCTTCGAAGCTATGTTAATATTTACCTTAATGACGAGGATATCAGGTACCTCGACAAGGGGCAGACGGTCATAAGGGACACAGATACTATCAGCATCGTACCGTCAATAGCCGGCGGAGTCGATGTCAATGCAGACACAGAAATAGAAAACGTCACTCTCTCCAACGAGGAGATTTTACGATACAGCAGGCATCTGATCATACCGGAGGTTGGATTACCGGGCCAGAAGAAATTGAAGTCAGCAAAAGTTCTGATGATCGGAGCCGGCGGACTTGGCTCGCCTGTCGGCATGTACCTGGCGGCTGCCGGGATTGGCACGATAGGTATCGTCGACTTCGATGTGGTTGACACGACGAACCTTCAGAGGCAAATCATGCACTCATCGTCAGACATCGGGAGATTGAAATTAGACTCGGCGAAGGAGCGTCTCAGCGGGATCAATCCGAATATTGATGTCAAGACTTATAACGAACGTCTTACATCCGAAAACGCGCTCGATCTTTTTGTGGGTTATGATGTTATAGTGGACGGTACGGATAATTTTCCAACGAGGTATCTGGTTAACGATGCTTGTGTTCTATTGGGGAAACCGAACGTATACGGTTCTATTCTTCGGTTCGAGGGGCAGGTCAGCGTCTTTGACGCAAAACGGGGACCGTGCTACCGTTGTCTCTACCCTGCACCGCCTCCGCCCGGTCTTGTTCCGAGCTGCGCTGAAGGTGGAGTCCTCGGAGTCCTTCCCGGAATAATCGGCACGCTGCAGGCGCTCGAGATCATCAAACTCATACTCGGTGAAGGCGAGCCGCTTATTGGCAGACTCATCCTGTTCGATGCACTGAAGTTCAAGTTCCGCGAATTGAAACTTCGGAAGAATCCGGACTGCCCCGTGTGCGGAGAGAATTCCACCATTCACGCACTTATCGACTACGAGGAATTCTGTGGAATCGGAAAGACAAGGAGGATCGAGGAAGGAACAGACGAGAAGACTGAGATTACGGTTGAGCAGCTGAAGTTTCGCCTCGATAAAGGTGACCGTCTGTTCCTCCTCGACGTAAGAGAGCCTCAGGAATACGCGCTCGTGAATCTCGACGCCAGGCTGATCCCGCTGTCGGAGCTGCCTCGAAGATACACGGAAATCGATCGCACTGAGGAAATAATTGTCCACTGCAAGTCGGGCGGCAGGAGCGCAAGAGCGGCAGATTTCCTGAGGCGTCATGGGTTTTCCGACGTGAAGAATCTCGTAGGAGGATTGGATGCCTGGACAGAAAAGATCGATCCAAGTCTGCCGAGGTATTGAGTTCGTCATTCCGACCGGCCGTTGGACCCTTGAACATAGGCGGAGAGTGAGTACGGGCGTCCCATCGCTCAGGAGAAACAAATGGATATAAAAGTTGACGCGACACTCGACTGCACGGGACTGGCTTGCCCGATTCCCGTGATCAAAACAAAGAAAGCCCTTGATGAATTGGAACGAGGTAAGATCCTGAAGATGATCGCCACGGACCCGGGCTCCGTGAAGGACATTTCAGCGTGGGCCAGGAAGACGGGGCAGCAACTTGTCGGTCAGGAAGAGTCTGACCGTCGATACATTTTTTACATTTTGAAAATAAAATGAGGAACAGAGAAACAGCTCTCCGGGATCATGGCGTGTCCCTGAAGCTTCTTGATCCGCCAGATCGTCCAACAAATTGAAGTTGAAAGAAGAATACAACTAAGATGGCACAGGCAAAGAGACTTGCAATAATTTCGATTCACGGTACGCTAGACATGGCGTATCCCCCGTTCATTCTCAGCACGGCTGCCGTGGCAATGGATATGGAAGCTGCGATCTTCTTTACGTTTTACGGATTAGAAATCCTCAAGAAGGGACGTGCAGACAAGCTCCAGGTCGCGCCGATCGCCAATCCAGCGATGCCCAAACCACTCCTGGGAATTTCAGTCCCTAACATCCTCGGCGTACTTCCGGGAATGACAGCTGTGGCAACGGGGATGATGAACAGCTGGATGAAGGGCGCAAATGTTGCCAGGCTAAGCGAGCTCATCAATATTGCGATTGAGTCAGGCGTGAGACTGATCGGCTGCCAGATGACAATGGATGTAATGGGGGTGAAGAAAGAAGATCTGATCGATGGGGTTGAAATAGGCGGCGCCGCAACCTTCCTGGAATTCGCCAGCCAGGATGCAATCTCGTTGACATTCTGATCGAGGGAATCCGTACTGAGCAATGTTGAATCGTCGAACGAACTTGAATTGAAAGATTCGATCAAACCCGGGCAAGTTATTACCCGACCGATTCCGATTTCATCGTGCTTTTGTTCTTGAGTTGAAAGAACTGATCCACAAATAATATTCCGCAAAACGAATCCTGCCTTCGACGCCGGTCGCGCAATTCACCAGTTCATTCTCAGTCTGATCAAGGGGACTATGATATTCGCCATCTTTTCCGCGCCGAAAATATTCGGGTGCATTGCGCATCCCCAGTCGCCCGGATCCATAATACTGTGCGGGATGTCTATCAGGAAGACATCTTTGTCTCTTCCCTCGCTTTGCTGCTGCTTCCGTACCACCTCACTCACGTAGTCTGTGCATGGTTCCATGATCATCGGACCTGTCACGCAGAACATCGTCACACCAGGATACAGAGCCCTAACCCGGTTGATAAGCCTGTCGTAGGCCGCCTCAAAGACGTCCCTGTCCGGATGCGGCTCCGTTGAGAAATCGTTCGTACCAAGATTGATGACCACTGACTGCGGGATCCATTTCGTGAAGTCCCATTTTACGGTCGAGTCAAAGTTGCACGTACGGTCATAAAGAGCCGGCATCGGATCGACAGAAATCTTGTTCTTGTCACCGTAATTCCTCACTACTCCTCTGCCGGAGTATGAGATCATGTGGTAGTCAGCGCCCAATGCTCGCGATGCGATGGCAGCAAACGACATCGCTGCATCTTCTGTCTGAGGAGTAAAATTGCAGTTTGAAGAGTCGCCCATCACGCCGAATCCGCTTGTAATTGAATTCCCGATGTACTCTATTCGCCTGCCGGGTCTCTTCTCCGGTGCCAGTAGCCTGGCGCCCCTGTCAAGAATAAATCCCATGAAAGCCCCTCTTCCGACAAGCGGCTCAGTCCGCTTTTGAAGTATGATTGTGTGGGGTACTGAATCGGTGAGACCCGAAGCAACACGGTATACGTCGGAAGAATCCATGGAAAGAATTCTCGGCGCATGATCGTCGATCGTAACGGCATATTCGTCCGTGGAATCATGAATCCTGACGGAACAACTCGTTCCGGAAAACCTCGCACAGATGTAAACCCCCGCCCAGTCGAACAGCACTCTCTTGGGGTTCGAGAAATTGAACCTGCCGATATACTGTATGTTCGGATTGTCGGCATCGACGATGCCGCTTGTGTCGCTCTCCGGTATGGTTGTAATGAAAGAACATGAACTCATCTGAAAGACGAGACTCAGGTAAGCGAAAAGGATCATCGAAAAGTGTAAACAAGGCTTCATGTTTGTTTTCCCTTCGGTCTTCGGAAATGAATCTAACGGCAAACGGGTCAAAGTGAAAGCCGCTTCGTGTACGCGATAAAACGATTCGAAGAAATGGTCGTGACGCATCCGATTTAAGACAGGAGGAGCCTTTTCGCGCATACCTCTCGCATGTTTCTTGTCTCTCAGCATTGCTCGGCACTAACGGCGGGGGATTTTCCGATTACGAGTTGTATATTTTGCGAGCCAGCTAAATTAGCGACTCGGAAAAGCATTGCAGAAACGTACGAAATATTATCCGGAACTGACGCCTGGAAAGCGGAGAATCTTTCTCGCAATAACTTTCTCCACCCCAATTCTTGTACTGGTCATGCTGGAACTCGGACTCCGTGTGTTCGGGTACGGCCCGAACCTATCTCTATTCAGGCAAGAGAATATCTGGGGAAGACCTTATCTCCAGATGAATCCAGACATAAAATTCCGCTACTTCGGCACAACCGATTTCCAGCCATCCACTGATCCGGAGTTTTTCCAGCTGCCAAAACCTCAGGGTGAGTATCGCATCTTCACGCTAGGCGAATCCACAACGGCCGGATATCCATACTGGTACAACGGCGCTTTTCCCGCTTATCTTCGAACAAGGCTGAACGCAGTTTTCCCGGGGAGAAGGATAGAGGTGATCAACCTCGGGATGACCGCGACTAACAGTTACACCGCGCTTGATATTGTGACGGAGCTCGGAAAATACCAACCGGACCTCATCATTTATTATGGCGGGCACAACGAATTTTACGGCGCACTCGGTGTCGCATCGAATCTTTCCGTGGGCTCATATAGGTTCGTTACCGAGATTTATCTTAAGCTCGTCCACCTGCGTACCTTCCAGCTGCTTCGGAATACGATTCAATGGGTTGGAAACCTGTTCGGCAAAAGTGCGGGACCGATCTCACGCGGCACCGAGATGGAGAAAGTTGCGCGTGGTCATCTTGTGCCTTACGATAGCCCCCTGTACCAATCGGCATATTCGATCTTCAGGGAAAACCTCAAAGGCATAAGAAAATATTGCCGGGCAAGAGGCATTCCACTGATAATGGGGACACAGGTGTCAGATATGCGAGACCAACCGCCATTTGTCTCGAGAAACCCAGCAGGCATAACCGGGGACGCGAAAACCGAATTTCACAAACTGTTCGAAGAGGGAGAAAGATCCCAGGCGGACGGAAAGTGGGATTCTGCGGAAGCTGATTACCGTTCGGCAATTAAACTGGATTCACTATACGCTGATGCCCACTATCGACTCGCCCAGTGTCTTGATACTGCCGGACATAAAAGCGAGGCGCTGCAGCAGTACACCATGGCGCGCAACTATGACCAGCTGAGATTTCGGACCGACAGCAATTTCAATAATCTCATCAGATCCATGGACGACGGGAAGACGTGCTTCGTCGCCGATGTGGAGAAGACTTTCGAATCTCTTTCACCGGACTCTCTTATCGGTCACAATCTCATACTGGAACATCTTCACCCGAATTCGAATGGTGCTTTTGCCATCGCAAAATGTTACGCCGCGGTGATGCATGATAATGGACTGTTCGAATCCCGGGCGGGATGGGACAGGGCAGACACGATCGGCGACCGCGAGCTCTGGAATAAACGGCTCGTGACAGATATCGACGAGCACATGGCAAATCTTTCTGTAGACTGGTTGATTTCAGGCTGGCCTTTTAGAAATCAGGCGCCTGCTTTGAAGGCGGTATCTCGCTTAGACACTCTCGATTGGATCGCCGAAGAAGCGGTTGCCGGCAAAGTATCATGGTCGGCTGCGCATATACTTGCCGCAGATTTTTATAAGAACCGCGGCAACTGGGACGAAGTAGCCGCCATCTACAGATCACTCCTGTCCGAGGCGCAGCTGGACATCTCGCTCCGGACCGACGTTGAGGAGGCGTATCAGCGTGCGAACCAACTCCGAGAGGCCGCGAAAGTGCTTCTTCCTTCCATTGAAATATATCCAACTCTGCAGACATACAGATCGCTCGGAGACATAATGATGCGGCTGGCAAACCCAGATAGCGCCGTCAAGTTTTACGAGAAGATGGATGACTTCGCTCAAACTCGCGAAGAGAGATTGCGTAACGGCATGGTGATCAGCTACGCTTATGCCAAGGCCGGACAATACGAAAACGCGAAGAGACGGCTCCTTGCAATGCTTGCAGCGGCGCCCGATTATCAGGCGGCAAAGAAACTTCTGGACGACGTCAGAGCGCTCGAATCCAGCAGTTCAACAAGCACGAAATAGATTCATCCAAGTCCAATTTCTGAACTTCGGGGACTCACTCACACTTGATTGACCGGGAGCCAGTTCACTTCTCTTTTGTCGTCCATGTTTCGCCATCCTGCCGGATGTGAAGAAGCATTGGGCCGGTGCCTAACACAACGGTTGCCTCAAAAAGATCGGGGGTGACATAGATCCGCGGCGGCCAAGAAAAATCCTTCGTGTTGATTTCCTGAAGGTTTAGTTTAGAAACATCGTCCGTGTATGTGGCATGAGCGAAATAGTAATTTCGTTCCGCATAATAAATTTTCCTCAATGCCCACTTTGCATCCTCCACCGGGTTCCACTTAAGCGTGTCGATCCCCTGGCCGACTTTCATCCCGGAGAATTGGAGGAACCCCCACATTTCCGGATAATGCATATTAATGAGTCCTTGCGGGGACCACACCCAGTTTTCTTCAGGAAGAGTCCTTCCCGTCGCGGAATCGATGTCTTTCACATAAGATCCATCTTTCACACGAAGATGCCATTCGACACGTGAGAAATTAATTCTCCATTGATCACCCGGTTGAGGAGGCGCCCCGTTTAATGCACACTGCCCCAGAACGGACCAGGGAAATGCCAGCTCCACTGTCCAGCCGCTATCGACATCTGCAGGATTATCAAGAGTGCCATGCAATCCGATTCCGACTTTCAACCCTTTGATGTCCCACGCATCGACCGCGACTTTCTCGCCGTCCCGATACGGCAGGCGGAGGAGTAGGTCCCACACTGTTCCGAGAGCATTCACCTCGGTTTCATAGTAAGGCTGCGTGGAACCATTTGGATCGATGAAAACTTCGAAATCATTATCGCGGAAGATTACTGTGTCCCTCTGCCTGAGCGTTGCCCACAGGTTCGGTTCCTCAATTTCAGCCCCGACGTATAGATATTTGTCATCCCAGAGCATCTTCACTCTCGTTTTGTATGCCGGCGCCGGTTTCTGGTCGCCCTGAATGTCCACGAAATAATCGCTCCAGTCAGTCTTCGTCCATGAAGCCTCGTCCAGCTTTCCGTCGACGACGATAGAATCCGATGCTTGATAGCAAATGTAATGTTTCGGTCCAAAAGAAATCTGCGGAACCGGAAACGAGGTTTGCGCCGGCGAGTTACTAATCGTAAAAAGAGCTGTCAGGCAGGAAACAACAAAAGAGATTTTCATCTTGACTCCGAGGATTGTTGGAGAAGGAGATTCATGGCTGACCTATCGGTCCGTTGCGTGGTTTTGCACGCACCACTGGCAATGAAGGTCGCTCAAGCAGACTGATGTTTTCTATTTTATTGTCACTTCGTCCACGAACAACCACGCTTTGCCTCCCGCGCCCTTGTGCCAGGGAGGACAAACCCCGATGTTCTTCGCGAGAACGCGAACGTATTTTGCCTCGGTGCCGTTGAACTTGGCGTCAAAATGTTTTACGAGGCTTCCCTCTTTCTGCGAATCGACGTCATTCCTCACTTCGGATACTTTTGTAAAATTGATACCGTCACTAGAGACGAAGTAATCGACGTATTCAGGAAGAAATATCCATACGTCCGTATCCTGAAGGAAGCCAGTCGATAGCTCGTCAATCTTTTTCTCCTTAGTAAGATCTATGGTGACATCGAGATCGGTTCCTTCGAATCCCTGCCACTCGCCGGTCTGATAATTCGTTGTGCCGACCCGCCCGTCTGTTAATCCCATAAGCCCTCCGCCGGGATATTTGTCGGCGAACGAGTTAACATATTTAGCGGGAGGATAGAGAGATTTGGTGAATGTGGAGACTGCGGTCATGCTCCTCTTGCCTCCGCCTGTAAAAGCGGCCGCTTTGACCGTGCGCGACGTCCTGATGACAAGCGGATCCCGGTAGAGATTCGATTTCTCTCCGGGCTCCGAACCATCCAGCGTATACCGCACGACCGCACTTGAATCTGAAGTCAGGAGCGTTACGGTGGTGGAATCATAAAAAATATTTCCGCCGGAGATAACCGAGGGCATTTCGACGACTGCATGGTCCGGTGCCATCACGAATAGCCCGGGGCTGTCAATCCCCCACGATTTGTTCGGAGTTGAGACCATCGAGAGCTCAAGCTCGCCGCCGTCCACTATGTCCGAATGAGTCAGATACGCCTTTTCGTATGGCTTTCCATTCAGAGTTGCCGACGCGATATACTTAGCATCGTCCGACGCTCCATTGGCTTTCATTATGAAATTCTTTCCATTCGGAAGTTTGATATCTATCCTGCTAAAAAGGGGTGATCCGACCGCATAAGTGTTTTGTCCTGGAGTCACCGGATAAAATCCAATCGCGCTGAACACATACCACGCGGACATTTGCCCGCAGTCGTCGTTCCCGCAAAGACCGTCGACTTTGTCGGTATAAAATCTCGACATGATCTCGCGGACAATATTTTGAGTCTTCCAGGGTTTTCCGGCGTAGTCATAGAGATAAGCGACGTGATGGCTCGGTTCATTTCCCTGCGCGTCCTGCCCGATCATCCCGCTTATGTCCGGCTGGTATCTTCCTTCGAGTTGACTCCTCTCGCTGAACAGCGAATCGAGTTTATCCGCAAAATTCTCTTTGCCGCCGTAAAGTTTGATCAGGCCGCCGATGTCCTGCGGCACGAAGAAAGTATACTGCCACGCGTTGGCTTCCGTATAGTGTCCTGAAACCGAGAAAGGATCGAACGGTGTTGCCCATTTACCGTCAGAATACTTCGCCCGCATGAACCCTGTTGTACTGTCAAAGAGATTTGAGTAAAAAAGCGACCGCTGATTGAATTCTCTGTAGACGTCCATCTTACCAAGGCGCTTCGCCATTTGCGCTATGCACCAGTCGTCATAAGAGTACTCGAGAGTTTTGGAAACCGATTCGTTTTCCTTGTCCCCCGGAATGAATCCGCGTTCCTTGTAATACTTAAGTCCGAGCCAATCGAGTTCCGCGCTGTGTTCCATTGCCGCGAGCGCGGTATCCGCGTCCCACCCGCCTATGTGTTTCATGTACGCGTCAAACAAAACGGGAATTGACGGATAACCTATCATCGTGTAAGTTTCATTTCCCCAAAGCTCCCAAACGGGCAGGAGCCCGCACTCTTTATATTTCTGTATCAGCGTCTTCACAAAATCGCCGTCCCGTCCCGGGTCGATGATTGTCATGAGTGGATGGAGAGCGCGGAACGTGTCCCACAGTGAGAAGACGTTGTAGTTCTTGAACCCCTTCGCCTTGTGTATCTTGTGATCCATCCCGTAGTATCTGCCGTCGACATCCTGGAACAGGCTCGGATGAATCATTGAATGGTACAGGGCGGTATAGAACGTCACTCTTTCCGAGGCTGTTCCGCCTTCGACGCTGATGACGCCAAGGACCTTATTCCAGGCCGCACGCGCCGCATCTCTGTACTTATCGAAATTGAAATCCGGCATCTCGGTGGAAAGGTTCTTTCGTGCGCCATCAAGATCGACCCCCGATATGCCAACTTTAACAAGAATTTGTTCACCCGCAGTTGTACGGAAAGTGACAAATGCTTTTACGCTCTTTCCGTTTTCGCTGCGGCTTCCGGAAGTGATGGCACTATCTTCAGCGGTTCCGAATTTTGAGAACGGCTTCGAGAACTCGGCGACGAAATAGACATACCGGTCGCTCGCCCAGCCGTGCGAGCGTCTCATTCCCTCCACACGGCGGTCGCCCACGATCCTGGTCCATTCGACTGCGGTGCTTCCAATCCCATGCTCGAGATCGAAAATGATGTTCGATGAATCTGATTCCGGAAAAGTGTATCTCTGCATCCCGCACCTGTCTGTCGCGGCGAGTTCCGCTCTCACTCCATAATCGTCAAGAGTAACCGCATAATAACCCGGCGACGCGACTTCATTATCATGACTGAATCTTGATCGGTATCCCACATCCGGGTTGTCGTCCGTGCCGGGTTCGACTTTCACTTGACCCACGGTCGGCATCAAAAGAATATCTCCATAATCCGCGCCTCCGGTCCCGCTGAGATGGGTTTCACTGAATCCCATGATCGTCTTCGATGAATAGTTATACCCGGAGCACCAGTCCCACCCGTTAGTCTCCTCGTCCGGACTTAACTGAACCATGCCGAATGGCATGACGGGTCCGGGAAAGGTATGCCCATGTGCCGCGGTCCCAATCATTGGGTTAACGAATTTGCAGTAGTCCACACCCTGGCATTTCACATGACTGATAGGAACAATCGTGAGAATCCAGGCGACGAAGATTAAGTTGCGACGTTTCATTTATGATTCCTTGTGCGCTAAATGTGAAGTCACCGGTTGAGGCGGAGAAAGATTTGCCTGTCAGATCCTTTACGCTTGTGAATGTTAAAGACTCGTTGATATATTTTCAATGAGAATATTCTGTTGTTTGGAGATTGTTCTGAGTTGAATTCAAATCAATCATAGATTATCCAACCGAAAAAGAGAATGAACTGTTGTTCCGAATCTTCAATGCGCGTAAATACCTACCGGAGTTGATAAAATGAAAAGACTTCTCATCATTATCTTCCTGACTATTCCAGCACACGCGATCTGCCAGAATGAGAACCCCACCTGGCCCGGCACTTTCGTGAGCGGATACGAGGAAACCGTTCACGGTGGAGGCTTCGGTTATCACTCGTCTCAACCCGATGTAACCTCCGCGATGCTGATCAGGTCTCTTATCTCGACCGACTATATCGAGTGGAAGACCGCGAAGCTGCCCGCAGAATTCTCCGGAGAATTTGCGTACTTCGTCTGGCTGTTCGGTATCGACGCGAACAACGGAGTTCATCACTTCCAACTGTCGGTCAACGGGTCACGACTCCTCACCTTCAGCAATCCGCCTTCGCCAACAAGAACGGAATGGAGAGTGGATGGCGCGGATAGTTCCTCGCTCACATTTATTCCGACCTTGAAAGACAGATACAATGATGTAATGGGGTACGCGATCCTGAAACTTCGGCGTGATCTGATTGCATCCGACAGTCGACAAACGATAAGAATCTCCGGGGAGAATGCCGGAAGCACGTCATGGTACATGACATTCGAGGCGCAGGTGGAAGAGAACATCGAAGTAAAACAAATAGAGGCACTCCTGAAGAAGAACGATAAAATCCTTGAACCCGTTGAATTTGATTTCGTCCACCTCGGGAAGGCCGCCGCCGCGACGGTCACGCTGCCAGGAGGTATCATCCAGAATTTCACAATCGAACCCGGATACAATTCATTTCAAATCGATTACCCTCAAGTTGACACCGCGACACAGGTTTCGGCTAAAATTGCAATGGACGGAAAGGCCATCAGCAAGAAAATCACCTTGAACCCGATCAGGAAGTGGACCGTATATCTTGTTGAGCATACCCACACGGATGTCGGCTACACCAGACCGCAGAACGAAATAATGGCAGCTCATCTTAGATACATCGATGAGGCGCTCGACTTTTGTGATGAGACGGACAAGTATCAGAACGCCGCAAAATTCCACTGGACGTGTGAGACCGCCTGGGCTGTGAGAGAATATCTGCGCACTCGTCCCGAAAAACAAATCGAACGCCTGCTTGCCCGAATCAAAGAAGGTCGTATCGAAGTAACAGGTCTCTTCCTTAACATGTCGGATTTACTCGACGAACCGACTGTCGCCAACATGATGGAGACGATAAAGGAATTCGAGTCGCACGGGATCCCGGTGAGGACAGCGATGCAGGACGATGTGAATGGCGCGGCGTGGTGTCTTCCCGATTATCTGGCAAGCGCCGGAGTAAAATATTTCACAATGGGACAGAACACCGACCGGGCGCTGGAGCCATTCAATAGACCGACGGCATTCTGGTGGGAATCGCCTTCGGGAAGCAAGGTGCTCGCGTACCGCGGCGAGCACTACATGTACGCCGACAATCTCGGGATACTGAACGGCGACATGGGCTCGTTCTCCGAAAATCTTTTCAGATATTTGAAATCGCTGGAAGGAAAGGGATATCCGTATGACAGGACGATGCTGCAATTTCTCGGATACTACACCGATAACGCGCCACCGTCAATCAAGGCATGCGACCTCGTCCGGGAATGGAATGAGAAATATGAATGGCCAAAACTCGAGCTCACCACAATCGGGGAATACTTCGACTACATCGCTAAGGACCACTCTGCCGATCTGCCGACATACAGACTTGCATGGCCCGACTGGTGGATAGATGGATTCGGTTCAGCCGAGAATGAGACGGCGCATGTGAGGGACGAGCAGGCAGAGTTCATAGCGGACCAGGGACTCGTGGCTATGGCACAACTCCTTGGAGCAAAGCCAAAACCCGCGTTGTCGGACAATCTCAGGACGATCAACGAATCTAATGTCTTCTATGACGAGCACACATTCGGAGCGGCCGAGAGCATTTCCGATCCGCTGTCCTACAATTCCACCGTTCAATGGAACGAGAAACGTGCATTTGCCTGGAATTCATACAGGCTCGACGGTATTCTGGAGAACGAAGCAATCGCACTTTTACGTCCATATCTTCCGGCCTCTACGACACCGACGGCGACAGTCTTCAACACCATGAGTTTCAAGAGATCGGGCGTGACCGACGCGTTCATTTTCAACGGCATGCTCCCCGCCGGCAATGCTTTCAAAATAGTTGACCAGGATGGGAATGACGTTCCCGCACAGCTCCTTGCGCGCCGCGCAGAAGGAAATTATTGGGCGCTCAATGTTACAGACGTTCCCGCGTTCGGGTATAAATCGTTCAAGATCGAAGCGAGCACCTCTCCAGCTCCTACCTATCCTGAACAGGAGTTTCACGGAAAACTCGAGAACAAGTTTTACACCATCGAGTTCGACACAACTGCCGGAGCAATCCGCAGCGTCATCGACAAATCGAACAACCTGCAAATAGTCGACACCGGCGCTCCATGGAAGCTCGGCGAATTTATTTACGAAACACTCCCCGACAGGGAAGGAATTTCGAGACACTTAGTCGACCATTACACCAGGACATCGATGAACAAGATCGAATTCGGAAAAATCATCGACGGCCCGGTGTGGACAAGCGTCGACATAACCGGTCAACTCCCACAGTGTGCCGACAGCAGCGGGATCACGTGTGAGGTAAGACTTTACAAGCAAGAGAAGCAAATCGAGCTGGTCTACTCGATGAAGAAGAAAGAAGTTTTATCGCCGGAGGGTGCGTACGTAGCGTTCCCGTTTTCGATGGCCGCCGGTCAAATCTCATTTGAAGCACAGGGTGGTACAGTCGTACCAGGACGTGACCAGCTTCCCGGGTCGGCGTCGGACTGGGATGGCGTACAGAATTTCGCAACGGTCCGTGGAGGCGCGGGTCAAATCGTCATAAGCAGTCCTGAAATTCCGATAATGGAATTCGGCGACATCAACGTCGGGAAATTCCAGGAAGTCTCGAGTTATGAGAAGCCCTACATCTACTCATGGGTGTTGAACAACTACTGGACAACGAACTTTGTCGCGAGCCAGGAAGGCGGAATGGAGTGGCGATACGAGATTACTTCCACTGCCGATACTTCGATCGGGTTTGCCGATGATTTCGGATGGAGTTCACGCATGCCTCTCGTGGCGACAACGAATGAAGGAAGCTCCAAAGGAAGTGAAATCGGTTCGAAATCATTTCTAGACTTCGGGAACCCGGACCTGATGCTTGTTTTGGCCCGGCCGGCATGGGATGGCAACGGCGACATCCTCTACATGAGGGAGAAAGAAGGCAAAGGTACAAAGCTTGATATTACACAGCTCCTCAAACCTCTTCCTGGAAAATCCGTCATCGAAGTCAACAGCCTTCAGGAGACGATCGGACATCCTTCTTCCGAAATTACATTTAGTCCGAACGAATTGAAGATTATCCGGATAAAGTGAAGAAGAGACCCGGCCGAGAGCCGGAAGCGGCCTAATTCGATTTCAACTCGTTGAGGATCGGAGAAGTGAGTGAACCGATCGAGTCCTGTCCGGTCTTGAGCTCTTCGAAGACTGCGATCGTGTTTCTCCCAATCTTGAGCCATGGCGCGGGAACGTAGAGCGTCTGCTGCGGTCCGATGTTCCAGTATCTTCCGAGGTTGTGACCGTTTACCCAGACAACTCCCTTTCCGAACTCCCGCATGTCGAGGAATGCGTCTCCGACTTTCTCGAGCACAAAGTCCCCTTCGAGTACGGCCGGGTAATCAGAGCGCTTCTCTCGTGAGATACCGACTTCCGGCTGGACTGTCATTGGGAAACCGTAAATTTTCCAACCGTCGATTTTTTTTCCGTCTATGGAAACGGAATCAGTAATCCCTTTGCAATTATCATTTATATACTTGCCGTAGTTTATTCGTCCCAGGTTCTCGACGAATATGTCGATCTTGTTTTCACCCTTTGCCAGCTCAATTTCGCAGCTATCCTGACCCAGGCGTCTATCCAGGACCGCGACGCGTTTCCCGTCGACAAATACAATTCCAAAATCCCTCAGGTGAACTATGTGAAGTGCCCCTTTCAGCGGGCCAATAAGACTGCTCGAATACAGGACATAACCGTACGGCTGGTGAAGTTCCTCAAATGTCAGGGGGACTCTCGAGCGGGCGGGTTTTGGAAGGAAGTGCACGATATCCGAGGAGTACCGTAGTTTGAACCCGCGAATATCGATAATGTTCTCCACTGCCGGGACAGGCGGAATCTTCGAGCTGTCAGAAAGAAATTTTCGGATCACTTTCCGCAGAGCAAAATATTTGGGTGTAGCATGCCCAGCTTCGTCTATGGGCGCGTCGTAATCGTAGCTGCTGATCTGAGGTGAATAAGGATTGTCATCCGAATAGTTCGCCCCGTTCATGAACGCACGGGTTGTACCACCATGCGCCATATACATATTTACCGACAGACCATGTGCAATGATCGTGTCAAGCTGTTCTGCGCATACTTTCGCGGACACGGTGTTGAACGGCTTTCCCCAGTCGTCAAACCAGCCGGGATACCACTCTCCGATGAAAAACGGACCCGACCCGTTGTGATAGGTCCGGACCGTATCTTCGATTTGTTCGACGTCGGTCGACCCGTCGACAGCAGGAAGCGCCCCTTCGACAGATCCCATGGAGACCCTGTCGATCCCGTCGAGAGTATAAAACGGAACATCAAATCCTGCATCGCGCATCAGTTGCTCATTCATCATCAAATATTTCTTATCATTTCCGTAAGAGCCATATTCATTCTCAATCTGGACCATCAGAATCGGTCCGCCATTCGTCACCTGCAGCGGGGCGAGCTCCTTGCCGAGTCGTTCATAGTAATTTTTCATCAGCTTCATGAAATCCGGATTACGGCTTCGTACCTTCATTCCCTTTTCGTTAAGGAGCCAGTAAGGATACCCGCCGAATTCCCATTCGGCGCACGCGTAGGCGCTTGGCCGTACCAGTACCCAGAGTCCTTCCTCCTGGGCAATTCGTACGAATGCGGCAACATCAGCGCCTCTTTTAAAATTGAATTTTCCCTTTTCGGGTTCCTCGACGTTCCAGAAAACATAAGTGCAGACCGTGTTCAATCCCATGGCTTTCGCCATCCGTAGACGCGACCGCCAGTACTCTCTCGGTATTCTGGAGAAATGCATCTCGCCGCTGATGATCTGAAATGGTTTACCGTCGAGCAGAAAATTGTTTCCTGAAATCGCGAACGAATGCCGTGTCTCACGGGCGGAGACAACAGCAGCAAGAAAACTGAGGACGAGAAATATTCTTTTCATTTATGCTGGCCGGAAATCTTCAGTACCCACGCGTACTTGCACGGAGGATGCTGTTGATATGACGAGGGCACCTCCACTTCGAATCCATTCCCCACCTTCTCCCAAATGAGTTCGCTGTTTGAGCCGAGAAGTGTGACCTTTGCCCCGCTCTCAGGACAAAATTCAGACATCCATATTTTCGGAGGGGGATTAGTCTCATCTTTATCCGCAAGATATATTGCGTAGGTTGTTCCGTCATCGAGCTGAGTCAAGCAGACTTTTCCATCTTTATATGGCGCGACGGGATGAGTCTTGTATATCGCCTCGCCGTTGATCTTCATCCATTCGCCGATTCCTTTAAGTCTCTCGTAAGCGACCGGATCGAATTCACCATCAGGTCCCGGGCCGATATTAACGAGAAAATTTCCGCCTTTCGAAACAATATCGACCAACAGATGTATCAATTCGCCGACTGATTTATACTTGTCATGTGGGACGTACGACCAGCTTGTCGCCATCGGCATGCATGTTTCCCACGGATACGGAAGCGGGTGATCCGGGACGGTATTCTCCGGCGTAAGATAGTCCTGATCCGGACCCGGCACAGCACGGTCGACGACAATCAGTCCGGGTTGTTTTTCCCTGGCATCTCTGACAATGAGCGGCATGTCGATGTCCTGACTCTGCGGAAACACCGGATAATCCGCGCTCAATTTCTCTTCAGTAATTTCCGCATCGGTTTTCTGCCGCACCCATCCGCCGTCCAGCCAGAGAATATCGATGCGGCCATAATCGGACATGAGCTCGTTAATTTGAGCCTGCGTGTACTCGACAAACTTCTGCCACCTGTCGGGATGACGTCTGATGCTGTAATTAGGATTTCTGTCAGGCGTAGCGAAGTTCGGCCACCAGTAGTATGGAGAATGCCAGTCAGGTTTCGAGAAATAGGCGCCAATCATGAATCCGTCTTTTCTGAACGCGTCAAAAATTTCCTTTGCGATATTTGCGCGGGGATCGGTGTGAAACGGACAATCGGGCCCAGTGATTTTGTAATCGGTCGTTTTCGTATCAAACATGCAAAACCCGTCGTGATGCTTTGTCGTGAACACGACGTATTTCATTCCTGCGTCTTCAGCAGCTTCAGCCCATTTTGCAGGATTAAACTTCACCGGATTGAAAGTCTTTATCAGGTCCTGGTACCGTGTTTTGTATTCCGTATAATTCGAGTCTCGTCTCTTTTCCCATCCTTCGTCTTCCGAACAGATCGACCACGATTCAACAACGCCCCATTGACTGTACGTGCCCCAATGCATGAGGAGACCGAACTTGTTTCCTTGCCACTTATGGAGATTCCCCAGTACCAGCGTGTCGGTCTCAGGGTAATACTTTTGCAAATAGTCCTGGCCGAACGACAACCCGCTAGCCAGCATTAAGAACAAAACTACCAAGGCGGTCCTTTTCATCTGTACACTTCTCCCATTGGACATTTCACAACAGACAGCCCTTTAACTTCATACACACCACTTACACCAGCCGATGATCCGGTACATCCAGCAGGGCGTATGTCTTGCGAGATCGGTATTAAGTTATGCATCCTTGTTTGACTCACGGATCTGATCGTCTCAATTGGCATATACCTCATCGATGAAAAGCCAGGCCTTTCCTCCAGCTCCCTCGTGCCATGGAGGGCAGACGCCTATATTCTTCGCCTGAACTCTCAGGAATCGTATATTCTGTTTGCCGAATTCCAGAGTAAAATCTTTTTTCACAGGATCGGGGTCCTTCTGGGGGACATCATTCCTTGCAACTCCCAATTGATTGTACTTCACGCCGTCAGTCGAGACCGAGAACACCACGCTGTCGGGCATGAAGATCCACGAGCTTGTATTCTGATAGAAGCCGGCACCAATTTGGGAAATCTCGGTTTGTCTGCCGAGGTCAATCACTGCGTCAATATCCACTCCTTCGTAACCCTGCCACAGTCCGTCCCGGAAGTCCATCGTTCCCCGCACTCCGTCGACAAGAGAGCCGGCTCCACTTGCAGGATATTTTCGCCAGAACGGGATGTTTAATGAGACACTCGCATTTAGGGTTTTAGAAATCATGAATGCAAGATCGATTGGATTTCCAACGAGTTTTCCGTTCATCACCGATTGTGCAATGAGCTGGGAAGTCCCCTTAACGGTTAAAGGCGATTCGTACAGCGGCGAAGAGAGAGAAGGTATGCCTCCGTCGAGCGTGTAACGGATTTTCGTTCCCGCCTGCAGCGACTCAAGTTCAATCGTGAAGTCCTTTTTCACTTCATCGAAGTACGTCTTATATCCGATCGCTTTTCTTTCAAGGCCGTAATCGACGCCAAGGCACGAGAGGCGTTCGTACTGACCCTCCAGCCTGTTATGAAATTCTTTATAGTCTTTCTTACGGAGTTCAGTCCAGCCGACTTCCGAAAGTGCAAGAATGCGCGGGAAGAGTTTGCTGTCGACCGTTTCCTGCGGCGCCCTTTCGCTCCACATGTTTGCCTCCGTGCCCAGGACATACTTCGATTCGTCGGGAGAAAGACCGGCAGGGACCGGGTTGAATGAGTACACGGTATCCAGATCCAGCTCATCCACACTCCTATCGAAATACGCGTAGTCGCCGGGAGACACAATCGTGTTGTGTTTGCTCTGTGCCGCCTGAATCGCTCCATCGACACCCCGCCACGATTGCACCGTCGCGCCAGGAGCCAGACCGCCCTCAAGTATTTCGTCCCAGCCGATTATCTCTCCTCCCTTCGATTCGACATATTTCTCAATCCTCTTGATGAAGTAACTCTGCAATTCTTCTTCGTCCTTGAGATTGTTGTCCTTGATGCGCCTCTGGCAACGTGGGCACGCTTTCCAGCGGTCCTTCGGCACTTCGTCACCTCCGATGTGAATGTAGTGAGACGGGAAAAGCTGCATCACTTCATCGAGGATATTCTCAAGGAAAATGAATGTCGAATCCCTTCCTGCACAGTAAACATCTTTGTATACGCCCCACTGTATGCCCACATCGAACGGGCCTCCGGTACAGGAATTCTCGGGATATGCCGCGAGGGATGCCATACAATGTCCCGGCATCTCTATCTCGGGGACTACATTTATGTATCTGCTCTCGGCGTAAGCCACAATTTCTCTGATGTCCTCCTGAGTGTAGAATCCTCCATATACCGAACCGTCCGGTTCCTTTCGCCATGCGCCTACCTGAGTAAGTCTCGGATATTTCTTGATCTCGATCCGCCAGCCCTGATCATCAGTGAGATGCCAGTGAAGTATGTTGAACTTGTAATAAGCAAGGAGGTCGATATATCTCTTGATGAAGTCCTTCGTCATGAAGTGTCTGCAACAATCGAGGTTGAGTCCGCGCCAGGAGAACCTGGGATGATCGATGATCGTGCAGCATGGAATCAGATATACTTCTTGCGGTGCCAACGAGTCCGCCGGCGGAAATATCTGCAGGAGTGTCTGGATGCCCCTGAAGAGTCCTGCCTCAGTTCTCGCCGTCAACGCTATTTTCTCCCGTGATATGTCGAGCTTATAAGATTCAGGATTCGCGGGTGCTGAAGTGGAATCAATATCTAAAGTGATCAGCCCAGATCCGTCGGTGCTTTTTCCTCCGACCAGCGCGGGAGAGATTTTTGTAAACAGCGCCAATTGTTCCGACAGATACTCTGCAAGTTTCCCCAGGTTATCATCAGAAGAGATCACGGACGCGGCCGAATATCGGAACGCACCATTTATATACACGACTGAATCGGGTTTCGGGATGACGTTTATCGACGACTGCGCAACAGTTGTCGCAGAACCGAACACAACCATTAACAAGATCACGACGGCAATTTCTCTCATTTTATTTTTCCCGACAGATAGATTCTAATTCGGAAATGGACGGCAAGAAAGTTTCGGGACTTCATTCGGAGTGTGAGAACTGAACGTATCGTTCCGGAAGCATGTACAATCCGAAATTCGCGAGCGTCGGATTGAGTCTCGAACTCTCAATTACCAACCGTACGCGAGAAGTCTTGACGGGCTTAAATCGCAAGAGTCTTTTATACCCAACTGTTGTTCCCTCAGTAAGCTTCTTCCAACCGCCTTCGTCCCAATAATCGACGTGAAACTTCTCAATCCTCTGGCCTACGGTTATTTCTTCCTGAAGCATCGCGACATCGAATGTCTTTTCACCTTTGAGGTCGAATTCCAGAGAACTCGTATCGGTATTATCCGGACCCGACCAGAATCTATGATCACCGAACAGTTTAGCATACTTCAATCCCTTCTCCCCGCCATGCCTGACAATCGCATCGCTTGAGAGGTTGACGCTAAATGTCTTTTTGAGAACTCTGTGAAATCCGTCAAGCGCTTTTATGTCGTAATCCGAGATCAGTCCCCTTTTGTCTGCAGGAACGTTGAGAAGCAAAACGGAATTCTTCCCGACAGAGTTGAAGTAAATGTCGACAAGCTGATCGACGGACTTGACGGATGTGTCCTGCGACGAGTCGTAGAACCAGCCGGGCCGGATGGACACATCGGTCTCCGCGGGATACCAGAACAACGCGCTCGCGCTGTACAACGAATCTCTGCTGCCGAGATCATCTCCCATATAGTTGCGCGGGATAAAAATGCTGTCAAGCGGGTGATCGCCGTCTTCTTCCTTCGATATATTTTCACCGTTCACGTCGAGCGGAATTACATCCCACTCGGTCTCCCTGCCGTAACCTGATTCGGTTCCGACCCACCGAACGTCGGGACCCATTACGGCGATCAGAGCATCTGGTTGGAGCTGCCTGATCAGCCGGTAATGCCCGTGCCAGTGGTAAGACTCCGGCTTCGCACCAGGTCCACGGTAACCGTCGAACCAGACTTCACTTATCTTCCCGTAATTAGATAGAAGCTCGCGCAGCTGGTTCATGAGATAAGTGTTGTAAGCGGGAGTGCCGTACGCCGTATTGTTTCTGTCCCATGGAGAAAGATAAAGACCCACCTTGAGTCCGTGCTTCCTGCACGCGTCGACAAATTCTTTAACGACATCTCCCTTCCCGTTCTTCCATCGGCTGCTCTTGACCGAGTAGTCCGTAAATCTGCTTGGCCAGAGACAGAAACCGTCGTGGTGTTTCGCGGTGAGGATTGCCATTTTCATTCCGGCGTTTTTGAGGACGCGTGCCCATTGATCGCAGTCGAGCCCGGTTGGATCGAACAGATTCGGATCCGCATGTCCGCTCCCAATCTGTGTCTCAGTGAACGTGTTCATACCGAAGTGGACGAACGCGATACACTCCATCTTCTGCCACTCGTACTGCTCCGTTGTCGGAACAACATTCGCTGCCTTGGTGATGATTTCTGACTTAGTGTCGGTTCGACCGATCGCGACGAAGTTAAATTTCTTTTCCTGGGCGAATGCGCTCGAAAACGGATTCACTAGAGCGAAAGTGAAAAGACAGAATAGCAGGTGAGTCGTTGTGGTACTCCTCGTCATCGCTCTCTTTTGGCGGCTTGGTGCAGGTCTTTGAATGTGCGTTTCTTAACTCGAGTTTGTTCGCTGTCCCATTAAACCCATCGATTTTAGGCAAACACCCCTTTAATGTCAAGACTTACCTGGAAAGATTTGATTGATGTCCTTGTGAAGGAACGTCTTATTGCGCGACTCCGCACCCTCATCGATGCGGACTAGCGGTTGGCAAAATGAGAGACGCGAGATTTTTCCGACAGTATTTGAAGCGACCGGACTGACTCAGCGGGAAATTTTTCCCGAGACAAGCCGGCCGAGGAGCCGAAGGAGTGAGGACGAAAAGAGCTCCTGAGACAGTGCACCGGCGAAGAACTTAATTTCTTTCGTGCTTGGATTCATTTCAAGTTCAGAACGTTGATTCTGAGGGTTTATGAGAATAAATTAAAAAGTTCAGGATTTTTCATGCCGTTTCAATTACGAGGAATGACCCAAGGATAGGGAGGGCCAGATGAAGAAAATTACTATCGAAGACGTTGCAAAACGCGCCGGGGTCTCGAAGGGGACGGTTTCTGCGGTCATAAACGCGAAGAACACCGTCAAACCGGGCACGAGAGATCGGATACTCGAGATAATGAAGGAAGTGAATTTTCGACCAAGGGGGACGGCCAGAAACCTGAAGAACGGGGCTCAGGACAAGAGCATCGCGATCATCATAAAAGATTTGAACTATCCATTTTATACATCGATCGCCACAGGTGTAAAGGATTATGCCGCACAAAAAGGTTATTCGGTGATCATCACAAGTTCCGATGACAATCACGAACGCGAAAAGAAACTCTCACATCTCTTTTCGACGAAGGACATAAAGGGGACCATAATCGCACCGATCGTACAGGGCTCTGCTGAAATCGAGCACCTATTCAAGTTGAAGATGATAAATCATCCTTTCGTACTTCTCGAGGACGTCAAGGGCATACAAGCAAACGTGGTGGCAATCGACAACCTTAGAGCGATAAAAAAGGCGGTGAAATATCTTATCGAAGGCGGGCATACCAAGATCGTGCATTTCGCTGGTCCGCCGCAGTCATCCCACACGCAGGAACGCATCGAGGGATTCCGCGACGCGTTTAGCGAGAGCACTCTGGTGTTCAACGAAAACATGATCGTCTCGATCGGATCGCACTACGAAGAGAGCTACGGCAAGACAATCGAATATTTTAGGAAACTGGACAGGAATGATTTTCCGACTGCAATTGTTTGTTTCAATGATCAGCAAGCACTCGCGGTAATGACGGCTCTTAAACAACTGAAGATATCTGTACCGCAAGAGATATCGATTATCGGAAATGACGACATCTATTATGCCAAGATGTACCCGATACCGTTGACAACGATACAAGCGCCTCAGCAAGAGATCGGGAAAACTGCAGCCGAGATCCTGATAAGGAACATCGAATCTTCGACGCTCCTACCGATCGAGCGGGTCGTACTCGATACGGAGTTTGTGATCAGAGAATCCTCAAGAGTTTTGAACGGCACGAAATAGAGAAGTTCATCTGCATAATTATCTGCTACTGTTTGACCCCGAGATAGTCGCTGCACGGTTACGTCGGATCCGTTAGCGCCGCTGCAGCGGGCCGGAAACCGGTGCAAGTTAATCCCAGCAAGGAGATTTACTCCCGACGCCGGGTTTCTTTTCAACTTGAAAATATTGATCAAAGAACATAAAATTGAACGAGGCCGATATTGGATATTACAGCACTTAACGAAAAGATCAAGCAGGACAGCGCGTTCGTCGATCTTCTGATGAACGAAATCGGCAAAGTCATCGTGGGACAGAAGCCGATGGTAGAAAGACTTGTCATAGGACTCCTCAGCAATGGCCACATCCTACTCGAGGGTGTTCCCGGTCTTGCAAAAACACTCGCGATCAAAACGCTGTCGTCCGCAACGAAAGCGAAGTTCCAGAGGATCCAGTTCACGCCCGATCTCCTTCCGGCAGATTTGATTGGAACTCAGATCTACAACCAGAAGGACGGAAGCTTCATGATCAGGAAGGGCCCGATCTTTTCCAATTTTATTCTTGCAGATGAAATCAATCGGGCACCCGCAAAAGTCCAGAGCGCACTACTTGAAGCAATGCAGGAAAGACAGGTCACGATCGGGGATCAGACGTTTAAGCTTGAAGAACCTTTCCTCGTCCTCGCGACACAGAACCCGATAGAACAGGAGGGGACATATCCTCTTCCTGAAGCCCAGGTCGACAGGTTCATGCTGAAGGTAAAGATATCATATCCCACCCGTGATGAAGAATTGAAGATCATGCGCCAGAACGTCGGCATGACCGACGGCGTGGTGCAGCAGGTGGTAACCCCCAAGGACATCCTCAGAGCCCGCGGTCTTGTCCATGAGGTATACATCGATGAAAAGATCGAGAAGTATATACTCGACATAGTATTTGCCACGCGTTCTCCGAAGGAGTTCGGCCTGCCGAATCTTGCGGACTTCATCAGTTACGGAGCCTCACCGCGGGCGTCAATCAACCTGGCCCTCGGTGCAAAGGCGCTGGCGTTTATCCGGAGACGGGGCTATGTCATTCCGGAAGATGTCAGAGGAATTGCGCTTGATGTCCTTCGCCACCGCATCGCGATAACATACGAAGCCGAGGCCGAGGAGATAACGACCGAGGACGTTATTAGAGAAATCCTGAATAAGGTGGAAGTGCCGTAATAGCAGTTAGTAATCAGCCGTCAGCTATCAGCGCCTGCTCCAACGGCTAAGTGCTGATCACTGACAGCTGATCGCTGCTTCACCCATGCTTACCAAAGAACTTCTGAAACAGGTCAGACAGATTGAAATCCAGACGAAGGGTCTGGTTAACCAGGTCTTCTCCGGTGAATACCATTCCGTTTTCAAAGGAAGAGGTATGGAGTTTTCCGAAGTGCGGGAGTATCAGCTAGGGGACGATATCAGGAGCATCGACTGGAACGTGACAGCGCGTTTCGGCCATCCTTTCGTAAAGATCTTCGAAGAGGAGCGTGAGCTCACGATTATCTTGTTGGTCGACCTGAGCGGCTCACTAGTCTTCGGCTCGGTTGAGAAGACAAAGCAGCAGATCGCCGCCGAGATCAGCGCAATCCTCGCATTCTCCGCACTTAAGAACAACGATAAGGTCGGTCTTATTCTCTTCACCGACGGCATCGAGACGTTTGTTCCTCCAAGAAAAGGGAGAAAACATGTCCTGAGGATTATCCGTGAAGTCCTTTCGTTCGAAGCAAAGGGTAAATCCACGAATATCAAGTCCGCCCTGGAATTCATGAATTCTGCGATCAAGAAACGGAGCATAGTGTTTCTCATTTCAGACTTTATGGATTCGGGGCACGAAAAGATTCTGCGCGTGGTCGGAAAGAAGCACGACCTTATCGGGATCGTGCTCAACGACAGGAGGGAAGAAGAAATACCGAGGATGGGATTGGTGAAATTCCTCGACGCCGAAACCGGAAAGGAAAGATGGATCGATACCGAGGACAAGAGAACGAGAGACATGTTCAAAAAGTCGAGGGAGACTATTCGGGCGAACAGGAAATCGCTATTCTTGTCGAGTCATCTCGACAGTATCGAGATTCAAACCGGGGAGAACTACATAAAACCCCTTGTAAAGTTTTTCAAATTGAGACAAACACGGTGGTAAGGAAGTTCTTCGCGGTCGTATTACTCGGACTTCTGGTCCCATCCGGCGCGCGGTCACAATCAGTAAGCACGACTGCTTCATCCGACAAGTCCGATTATCAGGTGGGAGACTACATTCATTTTGTTTTGCGCGTGAAGTCCGACACCAGCGTAACGATCTACACTCCATCCTTCACCGACAGCCTGAGGAACGTCTCATTGCTGAAGACTTTCAGCCCAACCGAAGAAGACTCCGCTGGTAAAAAGACAATTACGTTCAACTATATACTATCCGGATATGATTCCGCGGGAGTGGTGGTCCCTCCCGTCTCCTTGATGTACAAGGCCCCGGGTGACTCGGTAATCAGAGTTGCGTATTCAAACCCGGTGAGCTTCACGATCCGGACATTGAAGGTCAACACGCAGCAGGACATCAAAGACGTCAAGCCGCCGCTCGCCATTCCGCTCGATTGGAAGCTGGTCCTTCTCTGGGTCGTAGTAATTCTGGCAGGAGCTGCGATCGTTTATTTCCTGTACCGGTTTTACAAGAAGCAACGCGCCGCGGCCAATCAGGCCGCGCCGGCTGTTGTACTCCCTCCACACGTTGTGGCGATGAACGCGCTGAAGGAACTCGCGGAACAGGAACTTTGGAGAAGAGGACAAATAAAAGAATATCACTCCAGGATCACCGAGATTGTGCGGCGATATTTTGAAGATCGTTTCGGGATGCCTGCGATGGAACTCCCTACGTCCGAATCCGTTGAGCTGTTGAGAACGAAGGACGGCACTGAGCCCGTATTGGAGATCACGTACGAGTTTCTATCCAACGCTGACATGGTGAAATTCGCGAAGTTCACTCCTCTCGACTCTGTAAACGAACAGATGATGCGGCAGGCGATGGATATCGTAAACAGGACCGCGCCTCGAGACAATGAGGACGGAACGCCGGAGAGCAAAGATGTTCGGTGACGTGAAGTTCGCTTATCCGTGGGTCCTCTACTTTCTCGCAATTATTCCCGCGATGATCTTCTGGTACTGGAGGATCGGCGCGAAAAGACAGACATCCCTGACTTATTCTTCGCTCAAGATATTCCAGTCTGTACCACCATCGTGGAAGGAGAGGGCGAGGCATCTGCCGGTCGCGCTTCGCTCAATCGCAACAGCCATCCTCATCATCGCACTCGCGAGGCCGCAGAGTTTCTCGACGGGTCAGAACGTTACCACTGAAGGAATCGATATCGTGCTCGCGGTGGACATTTCAGGAAGCATGAGGTCTGAAGACTTCAAACCGAACCGCGTGGATGCGGCAAAGAGCGTTGCCGATAAGTTCATAGACGGCAGGCCGAACGACAGGATAGGACTGGTCATCTTCGCGGGTGAGGCGTTCACTCAATGTCCGATCACTATCGATCACCGGGTTTTGAAAGATCTCCTGCAGAAAATCGATCCGAGCATGCTTCCCGACGGAACCGCCATAGGCAACGGCATCGCTGACGCGGTTGGCAGACTGAAAGATGGACAGGCTAAGAGCAAAATCATTATCCTCCTGACCGACGGCGCCAGTAATGCGGGCGAGATAGACCCTCGGACCGCTGCCGAAATCGCGAAGACGTATGGAATACGTGTATACACGATCTGTGTCGGCACCGGTGCCCCCGCACCATATCCCGTCCAGACACCGTATGGACTCCGTTACCAGATGGTCTCCTTTGCGATCGACGAAGGCTTGCTCAAAGACATCGCCGATATAACCGGCGGACAGGCGTATGTCGCTTCGAACAACAGAACGCTCGAAGAAATCTACAAGAAGATCGACCAGCTCGAAAAATCGAGGATCGAAGTCACTTCTTACCGTAACGCCGCCGAACTTTTCCCGGCGTGGCTGAATGCCGGCCTCCTCATACTTCTCCTTGAGCTGTCGCTCTCAAAAACAATACTGAGAAAGTCCCCGTAGAACGTATGAACAAAGAAAATTTCCGACCGTCAAATAATTTAGAACAACCATTCAAAAAGATCTGAACTGAACGCATGTTTCGATTCGCTCATCCCGAATATCTTAACGGCCTGTACGTCATCCCGCTGGTGATAATGAGTCTCTGGTACGCGGCAGTAAGGCGGAACCGGGCCGTGGGCAACTTTGCGGACAGGAAGCTGCACCATATACTTATTCCCGCTTATAGCGGCTGGAAAGCTTTCCTCAGATCGGGTACGATCGTAATTGTCATCGCTCTCCTTTTTCTCGCCGCGGCCGATCCGCAGGTCGGGACCAGGATCGAAAATGTCAAGCAGACAGGAATCGACATTTATATTCTTTTGGACGTCTCGCTAAGCATGCAGGCGCAGGACATAAAACCAAGCAGGCTTGAGAAGGCGAAATTTGAAATATCGAACCTCATTCAGAAACTCAGCGGCGACCGGATTGGCCTTATAGTTTTTGCGGGTGAACCGTTCGTGCAGTTTCCGCTGACGACGGACTATTCCGCGGCGAGTCTTTTTCTTTCAGCGGCAGACGTCTCCACGGTGCCAGACCAGGGAACGGCAATCGCATCGGCAATACAACTCGCGACGCGCTCATTCGACTACACGACACCGCGTGAACGGATGATTGTTATCTTTACGGACGGCGAAGATCACGAGGGAAATCTCGGTGAGGCGATAAGTGACGCGAAGAGCAAAAACGTTCTTATCTACACAGTCGGACTCGGCTCACCGGACGGAGTTCCAATACCGGTTTACAATGATCAAGGTCAGCAGACCGGTTTCAAGCAGGACAGATCGGGGAAAACTGTTTTGACAAAGCTCGATGAATCCGCATTGAGTGAGATTTCTTCCGGCACAGGAGGAGAATACTTCAGGGGTACTAACGACCGGGATGAGCTTGATATTATCTACAAGGATCTTTCCAAACTGAAGAAGGCGGAGCTCGGCGAGAAAAAAGTCACTGACTTCGAGGACAGATTTTACTATTTTCTGGCACCGGCAATATTTCTTCTTCTGGTCGAATTCCAGATGTCAGAGCGTAAATCGGCACTTTTCGGCAGATTGAATCGGAAACTTGGCCTCACAGCCGACTCAGACGAGAAAGAGTGATCCATGAGAAATAAATACTTGATTGCATATTCTACCCTATTCGTGATATTTGCATCGGCCGGGTTCGCACCGGCGCAAACCATAAGGTCACATGTCAACAAGGGCGTCAAACTTTACAAGGACGGAAGATACGTAGACTCTGAGGTGGAATTCAAGAAAGGTCTCGCTCAGGCGCCGGCAAATTTCCAGGCCCACTACAACCTCGGCGATTCTTACTACAAAGAAGGTAAATACGACGAGGCCATGAAATCGTACAACACAGCGCTGCCGAAAGCCGGCGGCGAGAACCGGAAGTCCGATATATTTTACAACATGGGAAACTCGCTTCTCAAAGATAAGAAGATCAAGGAAAGCATCGGCGCATACGTGGACGCGCTCAAACTTAATCCGAACGACCAGGACGCGAAATATAATTTATCTTACGCGATCGACCTGCTGAAAAACCAGAATCAGAATAAAGACAAGAATAAAAACAATCAGGATAAGAACGATCAAAAGCAGAATAAGCAGGACAACAATCAGAAGAACAAAGACCAGAATAAACAGCAGCAGAACCAGCAGGCCCAGATGAAACAGAGCAAAATCTCAAGGGACCAGGCCGAAGCGATACTCAGCGCGCTGAACAACGACGAGAAGGCGTTGCAGAAGAGGCTCAGGAAAATGAAGGCTGAACAGGCGAAGACAGATAAGGATTGGTAAAAGTACAAGAATGACGAAAAGGGCAAGCGGAAGAAAGGTATACGGATTAAGACATTAAAATGTGGAACTAACCTTTTGAGCAGATTTTTTTATTCATAGACACAAAGATGAAGACAATTTTGAAATTAATTTTCGCGCTTGCAATCACGATACTCGCTGAAACCACGGGTGCGCAGACTTTTACGGCATCAGTAGACAACACCACGGTATCAACCTCAGATCAGTTCCAGATTACATTTACATTTGCGGGAAAAGACATTAACGGGATGAAGAATTTCAATCCTCCCGACTTCAAGGGATTCATGATAATATCGGGCCCGAACCAATCCACGAGTATGCAGTTCATAAACGGATCGGTCTCTGCGTCGGCGTCTTACTCATATTATCTTCAAGCTCGGGAGGCAGGAAAGTTCACGATCGGGAGCGCTAGGATCGATTACGAAGGGAAACCTCTTACCACGCAGCCGATTGAGATTACGGTTACAAAAGGCACTCCTCCGCAGGCGAGCACGCGACAGAGTAACCAGAGCATCTCTTCGAAAGATATAGGCGACAACCTCTTCATTCTGGCCACAGCCGACAAGCAGAACATCTACCTGGGAGAGCAGGTGACAGTCACGTACAAAATTTACACGCGGCTCGACATTGCGTCCTTCCAGCCTTCCAAACTTCCCTCCTACGAGGGATTATGGTCGGAACAATTAAACGTTCCGAGTCCGATCCCATCCTCCCTGGAAATGTACAACAAGAAACAATACCGGGTGTATACGATAGATAGAGTTGCCCTTTTTCCTTCACAGCTTGGTGAGTTATCAGTCACGCCGCTCGTCCTCGACATACCGATCCAGGTGCAGCAAAAACAAAAAACCGGCGACAGTTTTTTCGACAGGTTCTTCAACGATCCGTTCTTCAATACAGCTCAGGTCGTCAACTATACTGCCACCTCCAACACGATCCGCCTTCATGTGATCCCGCTTCCCACGAAAGGAGTTCCGAAATCTTTCAACGGAGCCGTGGGCGACTACTCGCTCTCGTCATCCATCAGCTCGACAAACGCCAAGACGAACGAACCGCTGTCGCTGAAGTTTAACCTGAGCGGCCGCGGCAACATACAGCTGCTGAACCTTCCCGATATTGATCTCCCGCCCGGATTCGATAAGTATCAGCCGAAGATTTCCCAGCAGATAGACAGAAACGGAACGATTTCAGGGACAAAAACTTTCGAATATCTCATCGTGCCGAGAGACCCGGGGACAAAAGCAATTCCACCCGAACAGTTTTCATACTTCAGTCCGGCTAAGAAGTCATACATAGCACTCGCATCCCCGTCGTACGAATTGCATGTAGTACAGGGGACGGGCTCGGAGAACGAAGCCGCGGGAGGATTCTCGAAGGAGGAGATAACCCTGCTCGGACAGGACATCAGGTACATAAAGACGACCGACAGCGACATCAGAAGGAGCGAGGGAATAGAAGTATTCGGTTTCGGATTCTGGGCCGGGGCAATCGTCCCTCTGGTAGCTTTCGGCGGACTAGTCACATGGCGGAGGAAGCAGGACAGGCTGGCGGGCAATCTCCAGCTTCTCCGGTACCAAAGGGCGGAGAAGATCGCCCGGAAGAGATTCAAGAACGCCAAAGCGTTGATGGACTCCGGAAATCAGACGGGATTTTACGCGGAGATTTCGCAGGCTGTCTTCGGATACCTGGAAGACAAGCTTCACATTCCAAAATCGGATGTGTCGTCCGAATTTGCGGCTTCCGAACTCAGGAAGAGAAACGTGAAGGAAGAAGTGATTGCTCAACTTAAGGACTGCGTCGACAGGTGTGAGTTCATGAGATTCGCTCCCGCCGGCGAGGGCGCACCCGCCATGAAGGAGATGTATGCGGGGCTGACTCATGTCGTCGTGGAACTCGAGAAGCATCTCGCCGGAGGAACGGTAAAGAAGAATGTTTAAGGGAGAAGACATCTTTAGAAAATTGCCGCTTGCACGGCTGGTCGCTGTCGCGCTTCTCATTCTTTCCGGCAGTGCGCTGGCATCCACGACCGACAGCCTGATGAGCACCGGAAATGCCGCGTACCAGAGCAAAGACTTTCCGAGGGCGATCGCAGCGTACCAGGAATTAACTAGTCTCGGGTACGAAGGGACATCTCTCTATTACAACCTCGGAAATTCATATTACCGGGCGGGAAAGATCGGTCTCGCGATACTTTATTACGAAAAGGCCTCGAGACTGTCGCCAGGCGATGAGGACGTCGCGCACAATCTCGCGATCGCCAACGCCAGGACCGTCGACAAGTTGGATGCACTGCCGAGGTTCTTTGTCTTCCAATGGTGGGAAAGTCTCCTCGCGTTATTTTCGCTATCCGGATGGACTCACGTCGTATTTACCCTATACATCATTTCCCTTTTCGCATTCGGTCTGTACTTCCTTGCGAGGCAGAGATTTATACAGCGAAATTCGTTTTTCGTAGGACTCGTTGCAACTTTATTGCTTATTCTCTCGATCTCTATAGGGGCCGTAAAACTTAACAGAGAACTTACAGTCCGGGACGCAATAGTAATTGAGCCGACAGCCGTCGTGAAGCTCGCCCCCGACCCCACCAGCAACGATGCGTTTGTCGTACACGAGGGCTTAAAAGTGAGAGAGCTAGACGAAGTCGAAAACTGGGTGAAGATAAGGCTGCAGGATGGAAAACTCGGATGGATCCAAAAAGACGAGATCGCGACAATCTGACGGGATATTCGGATACACAATGACCATGGGAATCTATGCCTGCAGGATTTGAACAAACCTGGAGATGGTTCGGACCCAACGATCCATTCAGTCTCAAGGAAATAAGGCAGACCGGTGCGACAGGAATCGTCACCGCCCTGCACCACATTCCCGTCGGTGACGTGTGGACACCCGACGAGATAAACAAAAGAAAAGCCGTTGTAGAATCGGAAGGGCTAAGGTGGTCAGTAGCGGAGAGCATTCCGGTCCACGAAAATATCAAAAAGCAAAAAGACAATTACAGAAAGCTAATTGAAAATTACAAGCAATCGATCAGAAACCTTGGGGAATGCGGAGTCGATACCGTCTGCTATAACTTCATGCCTGTCCTCGATTGGCTCCGCACGGATTTACAGGTGATTTATCGCGATGGCTCCATCACCACGCGGTTCGAACCGAAAGCGCTTGCCGCGTTCGACATTTTCATTCTGAAGCGTAACGACGCTGAGAGAGATTACACTCCCGACCAAATCCGCCTCGCGAAAAAATATTTTGGAAGATTGGACGACGATAAGAAAAAGAAATTGGTGGACACCATTCTTCTCGGTCTTCCCGGCTCGCTTGAAGCATATACTCTCGACGGTTTCAGGTCGGCTCTCGCAGAGTACAGGGAGATAGGTGACGGCGAACTTCGACAAAACCTTCATGGGTTCGTGAAAGAGATCATTCCTGTCGCCGACGAATCGGGGGTCATGATGGCAATCCATCCTGACGATCCGCCCTGGCCTCTTCTGGGATTGCCGCGGGTCGTATGCGACAAGAAAGACATTGAACAGATCTTACGAGTTAACGATTCGCCTTCGAATGGAATAACTCTTTGCACCGGGTCGTTTGGTGCCTCATTCAAGAACGATCTCGTCGATATGGCACAGACATTTGCGCGGAGGGTAAACTTCATTCATTTGCGAAACGTGACAAGGAACGCTGACGGCGACTTCCTTGAAGAAAATCATCTCGAGGGTGATATAGATATTTACGGCGTTATGAGGCCGTTGATAGTGGAACAGAACAACCGGTTGAAAGAAGGAAGGCGAGGCGCGAAGATGCCGATGCGCCCCGATCACGGGCATCTCATGATACCCGATCAAAACAGGAAAGGAATTTATCCGGGCTACTCTCTCTTCGGAAGAATGAGAGGGCTTGCCGAATTACGCGGCCTGGAAATGGGTATCAGACGTTCTCTCGGTTACTAGTCGCGTCCTCCCATCACCATACTCACCACTCAGGCGATTTCTGATTTCAAGAGCGAATGTCGTCTTCCGCTGTTAAATTGATTCTCTCAGGCAAGTTGAATTTGCTTGAGTCTGGGGACGAGCCAGTTGAAGATCAATAACGCGAGCAGGTATACCGTTCCCGCGAGAATGAAGAGCGACAGATAATTCCCCGTCAATTGCAGGATAAGTCCGGCGGCAGTCGCCACGAGCATTCCTCCGACCGCGCCTGCCGTTCCTCCCAACCCGACAACAGAACCGACGGCTTCTTTCGGAAACATGTCGGAGACAGTCGTGAATAGGTTTGCAGACCAACTCTGGTGAGACGCGGCGGCGAGCCCAATCAGGAGAACGGCCCACCACTCGGGGACAGTCGAAGCGAACACGATGGGAACTATCAATATCGCGCTGACCAGCATTACCGATTTCCTGCTTCGGTTGAGTGTCCACCCTCTCTTTAGAAACGCTCCCGATAACCAGCCCCCTCCGATGCTCCCGATGCTCGTCATTGTATAAATGACGATGAGGGGTAATCCGAGCTGAGCGAGATCCAGATTATATCTTTCATTCAGAAACTTCGGAAGCCAGTAAAGATAGAACCACCATATCGGATCGGTTAAGAATTTTCCGGCGACGAACGCCCATGTCTCCTTGTACTTTAGAAGCTTCAGCCAGGGGACTTTCACCGAGACGAGTTCTTCGGGATCGCTCCGGATGTACGCGAGCTCCGCTTGAGAGACTCTTTTATGTCTTTCCGGGGTTTCATAAAGCCAGACCCACAATGCGAACCAGATAAATCCGAGAAGTCCGGTGAAAATAAAAGCTTCCCGCCAGCCCCAGGTGAGCGTGATCCACGGTACGACGAGCGGCGCGACGACCGCACCTATATTGGCGCCGGAGTTGAATAACCCGGTCGCGAATGCTCTTTCCTTTTTAGGGAACCATTCAGCCGTTGCCTTTATTGCCGCAGGAAAATTTCCCGATTCGCCGAGCCCGAGTGCCGCCCTCGCCGCTCCAAATCCTAAAGCGTTTCTCGCGAGCGCGTGTGCCATGGCCGCGATACTCCATATAAATATCGAAATGGAATAGCCGATCTTTGTTCCCACTCGATCGATGAATCTTCCCACAAACAAAAGCCCGACAGCATACGCGCCTGTGAACGCGGCGACGATGTAGCCGTATTCGATCTCGTTCCAGCCTATGTCCTTCTGAAGAACGGGCGCAAGGATCCCGAGGACCTGTCTGTCAATATAATTTATCGTCGTCGCAAAGAAGAGGAGCGCGCAGACCGTCCATCGATATGAGCTCATAGGAGAAGCAGAGTTTCCGGATCTCTCTTGTTCGGTTACCATTGGATTGTCCCGTTATTAATAGAGGATTTATTCCACTTCAAGTCCCTTTTTCCCATCGCAACAATTATTTTGCGAGTCGCAGGATTTCGGCTCCTGCCAGGAGGACCGGACCGATACCGTGCGGATCATTTAAAGGTGTCGGCCTTGCGTAGTAGAATGCGAGATCATCCCCGACGCCGGTTCCCTCGCATACCCCTTCAATCTCGCCGTCAGGCCTGATCCTTGACATGACGCCGTTCCACCCCCGGCGTGCAACGGATTCATACTGGCGCTCAAGATACCCTTTTCTCACGCCGCGCGCGATTACGTAAGTAAACATGGCCGAGCAAGATGTCTCGAGATATGAATCGGGTTTGTCGAGGAGCTGGTGCCATAAACCATTATCGCTCTGGTACCTTGCAATCCCTGCGATCTCTTCTCTAAAGATCGAGAGGAGTGTGTCGCGCTTTGAATAATTTGCCGGCAGCCGATCCAGCAGGTCGATCTGGCCGAGCATGATCCAACCGTTCGCACGTCCCCAGCAGGCCACACCGTTTTTCATGGAGTCGGAGAACCAGCAGTGATAATTTAAACCCGTCAGGGAATCGAAGAGACACTTGTGAAAGTTTATAACCTGATTCGCCGCGTCATCGAGATAGCGGTCATCATGAGTCAGCTCGCCCATGCGACTCAGGAACGATACACTCATATAGAGGTCATCTGCCCAGAGGGTCCACTTTCTCGGAAGCGGACGGACCAGCGTGCCATAGGCGAGACGATCCTGTTTGGTCTCAAGAAAATCGATTGCCTGGTCGATGTATTCCCGATAGCGCTTCTGCCTATCCTGTTCATACACCTCTATCAGGCTTGCCCCCATTGCGCCGTAGTCGTCGAGAACTTCGATGACGATTTTCTGGCCGAATGGGTACGACCATTTGTCCTGATTAACGTACCGATCCCGGAAATATCCGTAATTGTCGAAATCGAATGAAATTGATTTTTCCGAAAAAGTCACGCAGGAAGGATCGTTCATGACCTTGCCCAAGTTAATCATCGCGATATTCAGGACTCCGTTCCAGTATCTCCAATCGTTGTATGGGCTTTCCGGACGGATCCGCGCGATGTCGGGCGCGTCTGAAGTCGATCCGTACTTCTTGCCTGTGCTGTCATCGACAAACTCAAACGTGCTGCTTTTGATGACCATACTTGCGACAGCTTTTATCTTCTGTATAGTTAGAGAACTGTCGTCGCCCGGGAGTTGTCCTGCCGCCGAATGTTCGTATGGAAAAGCTATTAAGATAAATAGAAGGATCAATTCACGATTGAATTTCCACGAGAGAGAAACCGTCGAACGTACCATAGACTATTCACTTTCCATAAGATGCTTCATTCGTGCCCGGCTGCGGAACGGAAATATAAATTTTAAGATCCTCAGGTATACGGATCGTTCGGTGAACGCCAAAGAATAATCTAACGCTTAGACGGCGCTGATGCTAATTCTCCACTCGTGTCGCCGAACTGTTTCCGTTGAACCGCCGGATGAGAAATCCAGTTGTCTTCCCGGTCGAGTCTTTGTTGAAGTGGACGAATTCGAAAGTCCCCCTGACGTAAAAGTCAGAATCGGTTTCAGCTGATAACACATGCCTGGTCGATTCGGATTCCTGAATCATGAGGTGTCCATCTTCAACAGAAATTATCGTTGACGCGCCCGCGAAGGTTCGGTAAGTTCCGGAGTATCTCTCGAGCGTTTTACTATCGATCATCAGATCCGGGCGTGCATAAACAAATTGCAGCCCTCTCGCAAATCCTTCTGCCTTCGTGCCGGAGTGACCGGTGGCGGCGAGGACCATCGTCTGCATGCTCAACCCGCCGTATTCTCGCGACTTAAGGACATCTACAAAGCGCTGGAACGGCGTGACATCTTCGTATTCACCTATCGCCATGAATAACTTTACAGGAAGCTGTGAATTCTTCTTGTGGTATTCGCTCTCGAAATTGTAAATGACCCCGTTGTCCCACTGCACCGCGGGACTTGTCAGGACGTATCGTTCGAAAAGATTTGTCTCTTTGAAAAGAGTATATAATGTAAAGAGTCCTCCGAGTGAACTTCCAATCAGAGTCCTGTCGTCCTTTCTGACCCGGAATCTTGATTCGATAAATGGGATGAGTTCACTCTTGATGAATTGAAGGAACTTCGGTCCTTTACCCGATAGCGGCATTTCGTCGCTTGTTGTTGGGGTGAGATCCATTGCACGCAGATAATCGTAATTTGGGTTCGGACCGTTCCAGGTTATTCCCACGACTACAAGTTGGGGGAGAAACCCATCGTAATATTGCTGTCCGAAAATGCTTTCGATGAGCGTGAAGTCCCATTGCCCGTCGAGCGAATATATCACGGGAAAAACTCTTGTCGTGTCTCCATAACTACGAGGGACGTAAACATAGATGTCGTACTTCTCCTTCGTGATGGAAGATGCGATCGTGAAAGACTGTGAGCCGGCGATCTGGACTGCAGGCGGTGATAATACGCCGGTATCAGTCAATGACTGCGCGTTTAGACGCGATACGCTCACGACAATGAGGAACAGACACGATTTCAGGATCATTCGACTCATTGATCTTCTTCCTCCAAGGTTTGTGAATGTGCAAACCACCTCGCAAACGGTCCGGACGAACAAGAATGAATTCCGAATCGCGAACAGACACGACGATTCCGGACGATTGCTCTTCGTTTAACCTGCGATGCTTGCGGCAGGGATGCTTTCTATCAGATCGAGCATTTGTTCCTTGCTTTCCTGGCCGATTGTAAACGCGTCGACAAAATCGAGACCGAGCACATACCTGAGGCACTCGTCTTTTCTCGCGACAAGCCGACCTGCGCCAAATATTTTCATTCCCACAACGCCTTTTCCGCCGGAGTGCATTTTCTTCAGGACATCCGCGACTGTCGGCACGTCAGCGTCCATCATTGTGCCAGCTGGGTTGATGCGTGCGAAGTCCACCTGTACCCAATCCGAATCCGCCGCCGACCGCAGAGCTTCGAGGGTGTGGCATGATACTCCATGCGCACGGATGACACCGTCCTCGCGCGCCTTCGACAATACTTCCATTGCACCGCGCTTCGATGTGGGCCAATCGCGATCCGTCATCATATGAAGAAGAATTATGTCTATATAATCCGTTCCGATTTCTCTCCTGAACCTGTCGAGGTCCGACCGCATTTCGTCCGCCGTGGTCGCCTCAGTCTTCGTAAGAATCACCACTTTTTCACGCGGTATTTTCTTCAGTGCCTCCTTCAAATCTGGATGTGTACCGTATTGGTCTGCTGAATCCCAGAAGTTTATGCCTCTGTCATACGCGGCGTGGAGCAGGTCGGCGAGTCCGCTCAAGCCGAGGTTTTCCGACTGGTCAGATCGGTGATTGAATCCGTGCGTGCCTGTTCCAACCGCAAGACGTGACACTTTAATTCCTGATTTTCCCAGCGTCACGACATCGCTTGCGAACTTCTTCACTGGAGCCGCGGCTAATTTCCGGGCGTATGACGGCAGTGAGAGCACCCCAGCAGCCACCGTCGCGTACCTGATGAAATCTCTTCGTCTCATGTTCGATTCTCCCGAAAAATTGAATTCAACAAGCCGCCCGTCGGTGAGACCATGTGATTTTTCCGGAGCGGCCCGTTAAATATTCAACGCCGCAATTGATCAGGAGGTTCTCGGTCTGGTAATGACGCCCATATCCGCACGATAAAGCGTCCCGTCGGGAGGTCATCGCGCATTTCGGATTCCACGGATGAAAGCCTGAATATTCTCCGTCTTCACTCCCGGAGGCATACCGCCCCCACACGACATGATCACTCTCGCCTTTTCCTTCAGAGCGGCCGCCATTTCACCTGCGGTTTTTTCGACAACGGCGGGAGTACCCGCAGCGAGCACGTCTCGCGGAGGTAGATTCCCGAGCATCGTGACGCGGTTTTTCGACATTTCTTTAAGCTCGTTCAATGTCACATCGAAACCCATGTTGAAAAGGTTGACTCCCATCTCCGGAAGGAACGGTGCCGACACTCTGCACGGTGCATCGTTGTGGAGAAACTTGATCGAGACATTTACGTCGAACAGTTCCTTGAAGAACGGCATGCCGAACGAAAGGAATTCCGTCTCGCCCATGAATCCGATTATGTCATCAAGCAGGAAAATTCCGTCGATGGTGGGAAAAGTTTCCATCTGGAAGTTGAGCCAGTTCTTAAGGAACGCGGTTATCTTTTTGACGAGCGTCTCGGCTTTCTCAGGTTCCATCATCATGGTCGTAAGGAATTCAGTCGAACCCATGAGATAGCTTGCGATATTGAGAGGCCCTCTGGCAACGGCAAATCTGATCTTATGTCCGGCCGCTTCGATCTTCGGGCGGGCAAGTTTCAAGCGGTTAACAACATAAGGGAGGAGGCCGTCTGTTTTTGGATTGGGCTCCGGCAGGTAATCGATATCATCCGTCGACCTGATGATCTTATGGGCAAACGGAAATTCATCCGGCGGGAATGTGCAGCGTGCGCCAAACGCCGAAGGCTCTGTGCACATTCCAAACTCCGACCAGAATCCTGGAAGAAACATCACATCCTGAAAATCATTTAGTGCCTTCAAGTTGGCATTCAACCACAATTCATCGTTGGAGAAATAATCAATGATCTTTATTCCGTACCAGTTCGGAAGCCATGGGCTATCGATCACGAAACCGATCGGAAGCGGGTTGACCTGCCGGCCGCTGACGATTTCTTTCAGAGTTTCCCATTGTTGATCTGTCATCTAATTCCCTCATTTCATAATATCGACATGCAATTGAAAAAAGAAACTATTTCGGTCCCGGCGGATAGGCTCCGACGTATGTTTCTTCCGCTCCGGATTTTTCCAGGAATGCGGCAACATCTTTCGGAAGTTTCGTTCCGAGTTTTACGCCGGGAAACTCCGGCAGCAAACGGTAATTATGAAGCACAGCGCTCTTGAATACCGAGTTGCTGTATCCGGTGTAAGCGCGGCTGTCAGACTCGAACTCAGGATACAACTTGGTTACACTTTCAGGGGAATCAAATCCGACCTGACATGTATCATTTTGTGCGGGACTCCATAAGATGAGTGAATACTCTGTCCTGTTTGCATTGCGCACATATACATTGTGGTCGAACTTGCTCAGTTCCGGTTTCGTAAGCTGACCGCACACAGATGCCGGCTGCCAGACGAAAAGGAGCGGTCTGAGAAAATTCTCGTCTCCCGTGAGAAGGTTATTTACAAAAATGTGCCCCTCACGTTTGT
Source organism: Candidatus Kryptoniota bacterium (assembly GCA_036567965.1). Lineage (NCBI taxonomy): Bacteria > Pseudomonadati > Candidatus Kryptoniota > Candidatus Kryptoniota bacterium. The sequence continues at coordinate 150,637 of DATCTN010000031.1, read as the reverse complement.
CGACATCGGGACCGGTGCTCGAATGCCAACCGAACCTGTCTCCCGCGGGAGTCCTGCCGTTCCTTCCGAAGCATGCCATGCTGTTGACGAAAGTGTTCTGGTAGACGCCGACGTTCGAGCTATTGAGTATCATCATGCCGTGGTCGCAATTCACAAAAACATTTCCGGCGCACACTGCGCCTTTTGAAATCTCGAAGAAAAACCCATTGCTGCTTGGCCAGACCTGGTTTGTCGGGATTGTCTTCTCGACATGGCCGACATTCTCAACCCAGTTGTTCACGAAAACGCCGTCTACTTCGCCCACATCGTACCACACGCCGTTCGAGTTCGGAAGGTCAGTGACGAGATTATCGCGGAACGTCGCGCGGTGGCATTGGTTAAAGATTTTCACGGCGGCAGGATAGTAGCCGGTGATATTCTCAATATTATTCCGCTCGAAAATGTTTCCTTCAAGAAGAATATCATTTGATGCAATGACATAAACGCCTTCGGTGCTTGTATTGCTAATCATGCAATGTCGAATCGTCAGGCGGTCTCCACGGAAAAATCCCGCGACCCGCGAACAGTATGAGATCGTGCAATTCTCGAGTGTCGTGCCGACGACGTCCTTTCCGAATTGCGATTCGTCCTCAGCCTTGCCCGGCTCAGCGCCTTCGATCTCGAGCGCTCGGTATGCGTACTGCGTGAACGTAATGCCGCGGATGGCAAACCCTTCATGGTCAGCTTGTTTCCCGTGACACTCACCAGTGGTTCTGATGAGCGCCGAGTTGAAGGCGGTGATCTCCACCAGACGGTTGGTCGGATCTATGCCGATGTACACCAGGCTGTCGTCATAATCGATGTAGTATGAATTCTCATCGACTCCGCCCTCCCATCCCACTGACTGAAGGAACTTCCCGTCGACAAACACCATATCATCGTTGAACTTGCACAGCGGAGTCTTCTTCCCTTCGGTACTGCGCTGCCACCAGTCGGCGGGCTTGTCAGGGAAAAGACGAGTCCACTTTGTGACCCACAGGCCGTTACCGAGGTTTTTCCAGTTCGCGGCGACATAGGTTCCCTTCAGTACCGGTTGCTCATCTTCGTACGGCTGTATGGCAATTCCCTGGTTGACCTCCAGGTTTCCCGTCCGGTATACTCCTCCGCGGATTACGATGGCGTCACCCGACACGACTCGCGCAATTGCCGAATCCAGTGATGTCGGATTCGTCAGGGATTGACCGGGCTGCGCGCCGTTTCCGTCAGGTGCGACATAATATACTTTTCCAGAGACGATCGGCAACTCATAAGTTTGTCGAGCGGGACCGTAAGGTCCACCGGAAGGCTGAGCCGAAACCGGTATCAAGTCACAACACAAAAGGAAAAGCGCCGGGATGAAAGTGTATCTCAGAAATCGATTCATTGGAATGCCTTCGATTTTTTGCGGGTTTGTGTCTGCATTATGTTTCCTGTCATTCCGTTTATCATTTAATCAGGACAAGTTTCTTTACTTCATTGAAATTCCCCGTCACGAGCCGGTAGAAGTAGACGCCGCTCGGGAATTTTGCTGCATCAAATGAAACACTGTGCGTTCCGGGTGTTTCTCTTTCGTCCACAAGCGTTTCAATTTCCCTTCCTATTACATCGTACACCTTCAGACTCACGCGGCTGGTGGCTGATAGCTGATACCTAATAACTGTTGTCGGATTGAATGGATCGGGGAAGTTCTGGTCGAGCGTCGGCGATGAAGGGAGAATCGTCTTCTTTATTCCTGTAGGGTTCTCTGCCACGTAATTCATCAGCCAAGTCAATGCCGGCCGCACGGATCCGTTCGAATAAATCAGGAAACAATTTGGAGTCCGGTTCCACACCTGCCCCTGTATGTAACCAAAGAAGGTAATTCCTTTCACGGCGGGGTGCTTCCAGAATACGGGGAACTGATTTTCGATGATGGAAAGCTGTGCTGCATCACTCGACTCGTTGATCGTGTATTCCGTGATATAGATCGGCACGCCTGTCGCTGCGAGGATATCAAGATTCGCTCTTAAGACTGATGAATCCTGCTGTTCCAGAAAATGCATCTCGCAACCGATCCCGTCAATGAGATTCCGCTGTTTCAAAAGATTAATTATGTTCACGTACTTATAGACTGACGCATAGGGATCGGACGGGTCGGAATTAAGAATGTAGTATTCATTGATAAGCAGCTTCGCATTCGGGAAATATTTCCTCGCCAGTGTAAAAGCGGTAATAACCCAATCCCAGCCCGTCGAGCCTGCGCCTCCCAGCGCGTTGTAATATGGTACAGGGCTTTGGGAGGCCTGCGGCGTGTCATGGAGAGGCTCATTTACAACGTCGACCATTGCCGTTTTGGGATATCTCTCTCCACAAAGCCTTATCCAGTTGACCACATCCTGGTACTGATCGGATGAATCGAGTGAACCGATCCACGACGGCTGTTCCTGCCCCCAGACGAGATTATGTTCTTTGAAAGGGATACTGTCAATCAACGCAAAATCATAAATCTGGTCAAGAGAACTCCAGATCCACAATGATGTATCAGCAGATAAGCTGGCGACCCGTCCAAATTTGCCTTCATCCGCGGGCGTGACTTGATTCCAGTAGGTCAGAAAGCTCTGCGGAATCGGTAAGCTCACAGCGCAGCCGACGAACTTGCCCTGACCTTCCGCAATTTGAGACAGACACTTCTCACCCGATAAGAAGACTGACGCGAATATCAGCCCGAGAGTAGCAATAAGTCTCATCCGGTGCTTCACCTGGTTCTTCAATTCGATACGAAAGTGGTCACGCTTGATGCATCAAGCGAAGCGGCGAAACCTCCCCCGGTAACAGGTATGCTGATCCCTTGCGCGCAATTTTTCGTAGTCGACGTAACATATGGAGTGAATGAAGACGCGGACCCGCCCTCAACATCAAATGTCAAACGGGATGAAGACGAGTTAGTGCTGATGACCACGACAACCACTTTAGAGCCGTTCTTGTAAGCCGTCAGGTAGACCCCTGGCAAAGGATTCGCTGTCGCAGCGACACGGTATGATCCGGGACGGACGAATTTTGAGTACTGGGACATTACATAGCCTCTCTTCATGACCACGCCGCTTTCGTTAATCGGTCCGTAAAATCTTATGATGTACCACCATATGTACGCGCTCATCTGGTCGGCCATGCAATCATTGATGCTCTGGGCGGTTCCCATGACCGCGTTCCATGTCGTATCGGTCACAAGATATTCTGTCATCCATAATTCTTTCCCCTTACTTAGTGCAAGCGGATAAGGCGAGGGGCTCGTACCGTACAGGTGTCCGCCGACAATGGTAAGATGGGACGCCGCGAGGGAATCGTTGAGCGTCGGATCGGAGAACGAGTGTGTGAAGCTTTCGGATTCCGGCATTATAATCGGTGTGCCCACTGCGGGCGCGTTGTTCCTCATGAAATTTAGAAATTGCGCTCCCGTCCAGTAGCACGACTCGTAAGTGACGTTTGCGTCGGGTTCATTCTGGACTGAGATAGCGTACATCGGTGCGCCGTTATTCGCCATGGTATCCGCGAACGAATTGAGGAATGCAGCGAACGCGGCGTAGTTATTTGTATCCAGGCTTCCGCCGACAATGTTGTCGTTAGTCTTCATCCAAGCCGGCGGCGTCCATGGCGATGCAATGACCGTCACACCGAGAGTTTCCGCCGCCTTTGCCGAGGGGATGTTGATGCCAAACTGTGTGGAGTCGGGCGGGATCCGGAGGCGCATTATAGAAAGCCCGAGTTGGCCGGGGCCTGTTCCGAAAGCGGTCTGGATTTCTGCCGGCGTCATGTCTGGCCGCCAGGTGACTATATTAGCCGCACCAAATCCCCTAATTATCTGCTGGGTGCTGTCGAAGTAAACCATCACAGGGGCCGGCGCGGTTACACTGTAATCGAGTGTGGTATCGCTTTGAACCGTTACGTTGTTGAATTGCTGCGGGGTGATCGCAGGGAATGTGCTGTCTGTATTCTGAATCTGCACGGTAAAAGTTTCACCTGCTGGAGTCGCGGGCTTCTCATATTGTATTTCTGAAGATCTCGAAGGGATCAGACCCGAAAATGAAATGGGCGCGTTTTCACCTCCCAATCCAAAGACAAGCTTCCTGGCCTGGGCTTCACCTCCCGCCTGAAGGCGATAGATGTAGACACCTGCTGCGACTCTCTTTCCGAAATTGTCTCTCCCGTTCCATACTATTCCGTGTGCCCCGGCCGACTGAAAGCCGACCGAAAATTCCTGGACCTTTCTTCCAAGAATATCGTAAATCGTAACCTTCACATCCGATTGCTTGTCGAGCTCGTAAGGGATAGACGTCGCACTCGAAAATGGGTTGGGATAGTTCTGTTGCAGCTTGAAACTGGACGGTACGTTGGTCCCATTGTTAACTGACGTAATCGAGCCAATCAAGAAATTGCCCATACTGTCAGTTACAGCTGTGTATTTTAGAGTGGGATTACCATTATCAGTGAAAATGATCGAGGCATTTCGGACGGCATTCGATGACGCCGACACGTTGCCACTGACGGTGTACGACTGCGCGTAGGCGCTCGATGAAAATGCCGCGGCCACTACAATAATTGCAAAAAGACGTTTATGAAAATTGTTCATGCTGTTGTTCCCGCTTTCTTATATCATTTGAGAAGCAGAAGTTTCTTAACCGCAATAAAGTTCTGAGTGCTCAACCGATAAAAATAGACTCCGCTCGGAAGATTGCTCGCGTCGAATATGACATTGTAATATCCGGCGTTCTGTCTCCCATTCACTAGAGTCGCGACTGTTCTTCCAAGAACGTCATAGATCTTCAGGCTTACATTGCTGACTGCCGACAACTGATAGCTGATCACAGTCGTCGGGTTGAATGGGTTCGGATAGTTCTGAGAAAGTTTAAACTCGGTCGGAACCTCTTCAAATTCTTTTATACCGGTAGCTATCGAGTCTCCTGTCGTGAAACTCAGCGGCGCGGAGAAATCGCCGGTGTCGCTCGCATTCATTGCGCTGACATGCCAGTAGTATTTCACATGAGCGGTAAGGGCCGGCAGCTGCAGGAGCGTGTCGGATACCGTCGTGTCCGCAACTACACTCGTGAATATGTCGTTCGTCGATACCTGCACCCGGTATAACGATGCCGCTATCGATGTATGCCACGACATTACGGGATTTCGCAGTGCGCCTGTCGTGTTGTCTGCCGGTGATATCACCGCCGGCTGCAGCAGATACTTCGCCAGGTACGTCGTCAGCCACTGTAACGCCGGTCGTTCCACTCCTACAGAATCTAGATATGCGTAGGGTTTCCACGTGTCTCCGTAATTATATCCCCACAATGTCATCCCCTTTACGCCGGGATCTTCGTAGAAGAGAGGGAAATACGTTTTATAATTTTGAAGTTGGGTATTGCCGTCTTTCTCGTCAACATCGAACTCTGTAATGTAAATAGGCAAACCGGTGGCGGAAGCCAGTCTGTCAAGATTGGATTTCAACGTACTAACGGGATAAGAATACCTGGATCCAAGGTATGCCGCGTCCTTGAATTCAAAGTAGTGTCCCTGGATTCCGATCCCGTCGATGAGTCCTCTTGACTTCAGCGTGTCAATGAGGGCGATGTAGTTACTCGTGACCGAGTTGCTTTGCAGAATGTTGTATTCATTCACCAGGAGCTTCACGCCCGGCGCAAAGGACTTCCTTGCCCATGTGAACGCCGTGACGACCCAATCCCAGCCCGTAGCCCCCGCCCCGCCAATCGCATTGATGTAGTTGGGCCTGCCGTTATTCCCGTCGGGTGGAGTATTGAAGGGTTCGTTGACGACATCGACAAACGTCGCTTGCGGATATCTGTGCCCGACGCTGTCGATCCAGGCTTGTATCGCGGCTCTTTGATCGGCGGAATCGAGTGAACCGATCCACGAAGGCTGCTGCGATCCACAGATGAGGTTGTGCTCTTTGAAGGGAATCCCGTTTATCAGGGCAAAATTATAGATGGCGTCGAGGCCCGACCAACTAAACACGCCCTGAGTGTTCTCTACACTTCCCCACTTGCCGTCATTGCCTGGAGTGACCTGATCCCAATACTGCATGAAGTTCAATGGAATATTACTGCCAAATGTTACGGCATTGCCCACGAACTTATTCCTGCCGAGAGCCAATTGCGAGATCGACTGAGCGGGTAACGAGACGACAATAAGAAGGGATAATGCAACGGAGAGTTCCCTTCGTTTGCAGCGACGCATTACTTCAAACAACATGTTCGGCTCCTTTTCACTCTGGTACTTGAGTACTGACTAGAATCCTATTGAGTTTCCGCCGTCGACCGGAAGCACGATCCCGGTAATATATTTCGACTGGGACGAAGCGAGAAAGAGCGCGGCGCTTGCAACGTCTGAAGGCTCACCAAGTTTCCCAAGCGGAGTTCGTTCGAGGACTTTATTTTTTCTTTCAGGATCGGTATCCAGCGCTCTCTTAGACATCGCGGTCTCGATGAAACCGGGCGCGATGCAATTCACGCGAATGCCGTGTGGCGACCACTCGACTGCAAGGGCGCGCGTCATTCCTTCGATGGCAGATTTGGATGCCGTATAGGCGACCACTTTGGGGATCCCGTACAGGGACGCCATCGAGCTTATCATTATAATATTGCCGCTCCGACGCGCCAGCATTGGCTTTGCGACTTCCCTGCTCAGCGCGAAGACAGCAGTTTGATTCGCGAGTATTATTTCTTTGTATTCCTGGTTTGAGAGGGCGAGCGCGTCCTTCTTCAGGTTGACACCCGCGTTGTTGACGAGAATATCGATCTCGCCGACAGTTGAGGTGATTTTCTTTATAAGCGATGGAATCTTGTCGATCTCATTCAGGTCAAATGCGAATGACTTCACGTCACCGTTCAGTTTTTTTTCTGCCGCGCGAAGCTTATCTCTGTCCCTTCCCACGATGACGACTCGGGAACCGATTGCCAGGAACGCTTCGGTTATCGCGTACCCGATTCCGCCGGATCCTCCCGTCACGAGAACAATTTTATTTTTCAAGTCCTCATATAGAGGAGTCTTGTCTAGTTTACTTTTCATCCGTCCCTTTCGAATAAACGCTATCATTACCAATGTATCTAAACCAATCAAACTCCGCCTTGTTGCCGCTCAATTTGCCCATTGATGTCGCGTATAAACCGAACATACAGCCGACAAAGCCTCCAGCGGTCTTCGTACTCAAGAACGCAGCGTCAACACTGTCACCCAAAGAAATCCATCTGTCATTTTTGAAGCCGTATGAGAACGAGTAGTAAGCGCCCTTCGCCACGATCTCAAGATTCAATTCGGAATTTCTTCTGTCCGGGCTGAGCTCGCGCGAGGCGATGAGTTCCATCTCAGTCTTCGAGCTGTCGCTGTCGATAGACCTGTAAAGCTGGACCGCAGGTTTGCCCTCTTCAAGAGATTTGCAAAGGAAATAGAAGTGCGACTCGTTCTGGAAAATTATCAGACCGGCTTTCTCGTTTTCAGCTTTAGGAAGAAACTGGAATGCTGTGCTCGCTGTGCTAGCCATATGTTCCTGGCGATGAGCTATAAAGCTTGGATTATTCTTTCCGGAGCATGTCTCCGGTCTAAGTTGCAGAGTCAAATATCCTTTCCTGTCGCGCAGGTTGTACCAGTTTTCAATAGGAGCCCTCAGGAATTCCCAAACGAGGTTCAAGCTATCTGAATCAAAGTCGTCCCGGAATTTGAAATTGCCGCTATAAGATGATTGCTCGTCTGAGCTAACCGGGGGAAGTGGTCGTTGATAGAAGTACTTCACTGCATCGCCGTGTGGAAGAATTATCGGCCAGTCGTTCTTCCAAGTCACAGGTGCGAGGAATGTTTCTCTGCCGGTGTTGTAGGAATCGTCCGCGTATGGCCGGCAACCGAGAAAGACTGCCCACCAGGTACTCGCTTGAGTCTCGACGAGATCCGCATGTCCCGTGCATGTCACCGGATTCTTCCGGTCAGGATTCAAATCCCTCTGCGTGAGGATCGGGTTATCTTCGTAGGGAACATAAGGGCCGTCAATGTTTTCGCTTCTGAACACGACTTCGGAATGATTTTCGGCCGTACCTCCTTCTGCAGCGATGAGGTAATACCTGTCGCGCACTTTGAAAACATGAGGTCCTTCAATCCAAACTGGTTTGTTTTTGATATTTGTTCCGCCATTCACAATAATTTTTTCTTCATCGAGAACATGCAGCCCCACGTAGTCAAATTCCCGGATCCTGATCGTCCTGTGCCCCTGGTAGAGCGGCTTATTATCGGGCGCGATGCTGTTAAAAACCAAATACGCCTTTCCGTTGTCGTCGAAAAACAAAGATGGATCTATTCCACTAACCTGCGGTAACCAAACCGGCTTTGACCAAGGGCCAGCAGGATTCTTTGCTGTACAAACGAAGTTTCCACCTCCATCCACAAATGTGCAGGTGACATAAAAGAGTCCATCGTGGTACCTTATCGCCGGTGCGAATATCCCTCGCGAAACCCCGAGGCTGTCATAATTCAATTCGTCCGGCCTGTCTATAACATACCCGCTCAATTTCCAGTTGACAAGATCCTTACTGTGGAACACCGGGATGCCCGGATAATAAGCAAAAGTGGAGTTGACAAGATAATAGTCATCGTCCACGCGACAGATGCTGGGATCAGGATAGAAGCCAGCGAGGATTGGATTTGTGTATTCCGATTTCATTTGTGCATGCAGGTTAAAGGTGGCTCCTGTAATCATGATAAAGGCAAAAAGGTAAAGAGGCATAGAGGCACAAAGCAATTTCTTTCTCTCGGTGTCTACGCATCTCCGTGCCTTTGTCCCTCTTCCGGTTGTGATCACCAAACTTCGATTCATCTTGAATCACTTTCCCGTCTCAAATGGCGAGGCAGGTAAACCCTCCCTGTTGTACAGGTTCGCACCGGTGGGTGTATCGGCCCAGGCATACCGGACGGCGACGGGAACCGATACCGAATCACTCCATACAACTACCTCGTTATCTCTGATCGTCGCATTTGCCCAGACGTATTTGCCATCGGCACCGCAAATCTCAAAAGTTCTGAGGTGTCCGCCCTTCGAGACCAACCCGGTTCCGACATTTGTGAACGAGACCACGGCTCTGGCTCCTTCAATCTTCACGCTTTTATAAATCGGACCGGAATAGACAATCTTGTTGTTGCCGTAAGCCACTTTTTCAGCCGCGAGCGCCAGCCGCTTGCCGACATCGCCTTTATCAAGGGGATGAATGTCGTTCCACTCGCCGATGTCAATTGTTACCGCCATGCCAGTGTTGGGAACCGAGAGTGTTTGAAGCTGTGCCTCCCTGAGACCCGCCATGCCGCTCTCGGTGGGATGGTCGAACGGTTCACCGTAGTTGGGAAGCTGGACGTAGATGAATGGAAATTCTCCCTCACGCCATTTCTCCCTCCAATCGGCAATCATAGCCGAAAATTTCTTCGCGTACCCAATGGGATAACCCGCGTTCGATTCGCCCTGGTACCAGATCACGCCTTTGATGGTATAGTTCAAAAGTGGAGCGATCATCGCGTTGAAACACCCGAACGGCTGATAAATTATTGTTGGTCCTCCAAACGGCATTGGCGATGCCGCAACACCTACTTTGTATTTCCAATTCCCGGCAAGATTGATAATACGGTTCCCTATTACCAAAGCATACTGTTTATCCTTAATGAATCCTCCGAGGCCGCCTGAATTAAGAACGCGTACCACGACAGTGTTCTTACCCGCATTGAGCAAGCCCGGAGCAACGTCATATCTTCTGGGAGGATACTGGTAAGAAACCGACCCGACGAACACTCCATTGATGTAATCAAAATCGGCATCAACGATTCTCCCCATGATGAGCTTTGCCTGCTTGCCTGCCAGAGACGGCGGCACAACAAACTCCCTCCTGAACCAGACTATTCCATTGGTGTTTTTCAAACCTTCATCCGCCCAATATGCAGGGAGTTTCATCGTTTGCCATCCAGAGTCGTTATAAGTTGGATCGTACCACGGTTTGTCGCCGTGGAGACCTTCATCTCGCTGCCACACACTGCTATTCCAGCCACCATATACCGAGTCGCTCCGTTTTGTGATGCTGTCTCTGTAGGCACTCTCGCGGAACTTTTCGCCTCTTGCCAGAATGTCGGGAAATTCCTTCAACGCATCCTTGCTCATCCAGGCTTCAATCGGTGTTCCGCCGACACTTGCGTTTATCAAGCCGATCGGAACATGGTATTTCTCGTAGAGGCTTCTCGCAAAAAAGTATCCTGCGGCGGTAAATTGGAGCACCGTCCAGGGATTTGCCGGCTCCCATGTGGTCCACTGTATGTCATCCTGGGGCGCGCTGAAATCATATTTATCGGGAACGAGAATCTGTCTTATGAAGGAGTTGTCAGAATGAGCGATCACATCTTCGTATTTCCATTTGACTCTCGCCATAGGCAGCTCCATGTTGGATTGCCCGGAACAAACCCACACGTCGCCGATCAGGATATTGTTTAGAACGATATGATTGTTGCCGTCAATCTCCATGCTGCACGGTCCGCCCGCTTTCATTGGAGGAAGCATGATCGCCCACTTTCCTTCTGAGCCAGTCGTTGTGCTGACGATTCGCCCTAAGAATCTGACTGCTACTTTCTCGCCCGGTGAAGCCCAACCCCAGACGCGCAGGGTGTCCCCTCTTTGCAAAACCATTCCGTCACTGACGAGACGCGGAAGTTTAACGTTACAGACACCGGCTTGTAAAGCGACAAACAAAATGGAACAGAGCAAATAACAAAAGATATTTCTCTTCATTCGTTTTGAACTCCTTCGACGTACCATGACTAATCTTCTACTGATTGACGCTTGTCATTTATTCGTAGCTGTAAAGTCTCACTCTCTGGATTGTGAATTTTCCACCGCGCAGGAAGACCTGTCTTCCCTGGTTTGTCTGGTCACCATTCAGACTAAGACCTGGAACCCATTTCCCATCCACGAATCTTCCTTCATAGTCGGTGCCAATTCCGGCAATGGAATTTCCTCCGGCGCGCGTCTCGAATGTAATGAGCATGCCTGTGCCGGCAATTATAAATTCATCCGGAGACAGCATAATGATCATGCCTCCCACTCTCGGCGTCGGCCCGCTTTCCCTCTCTGCAAATCTCCATGCGTATTCGTGCTTTACGGTGAACAGATAATTTCCAAGAGTAATCTTATCTTCCTGACCCGCACTGTCGAGCAGGACACCTGCCATTGTGCCTTTACCCTGGTTTTCAAGTATCAACGGAGTGAGCTCGTGAAGCACTTTGTATCCCTGCGAGACCTGATTATGATCAGGGTCTTCGAGAGACTCGATTGAAAACGGGCTGAAGCCGATGGCATTGTGCTCGGCGAATGCAAAATAGGCGTTTGCGACACTTTGACTGTTCGCGCATTCGGGAATGAAAAGAGGATTCCCTCGATGGTCGTATTTGCCGATCCACTCCGAAAAGTTAGCGAAGTAGACATCGGGGGCCAGAAAATCCAGATGAGGAGCCGCCGCTCTCCATATGTCAAAAAGGTGAGGCAGCGGTCCCGCACTCGGGTATTGGCCCGGCTTGTATCCGGGCCGGATCAATGCCGCGTTCACGTACATAGGCAGAGGATATTCACGTTTTCCTGCCTCGGCAACATAGTCTGTGTACTTTCCAAAATACCATGCCATGAATAACTCGTCCGTGCTCAATCCTTGTCCGAATATTTCTTCCCACGTTCCGGTCGTCTTGAACCCGTTTTCCTCCCAACTATTTCTCATGCCGGCTTCAAGCGAATCTTTATGTGTCTCCAGGCAGTTGATCAGCTCCTGTGGCACGGCCGCCTTAAAAGCCTTATTTGCTTCGGGAGAATAATCTCTTGCGTCCGGTATCATTCCAATTTCATTTTCAACCTGTACCATGATGACAGTATAGCTCTTCTCCCGAAGGGATCCATTCGGACCGTCTATCGTCCGGATGTGTTTCATCAGCGCGGCGAAGGCTCCCGCATCGGCATCACGGGACTCGTCGCTGAAGGGCGTCAGTATTTCAAGCGCCGCTCCGCTCTTCGCGCGCGCTCTTGGAAACCTCTTCTCATCGGTCTTCACCCACAGGGGAGTATAGCAGGACATGCTGTTCTTCCACGAACCGAACCAGAGGAAAACGATTTTTAGTTTATGTTGTCGCGCCGCGGTAATGATGCTATCGACTAACGTGAAATTGAAATGTCCTTCTTCGGGCTCTATCAGCTCCCAGTAAACGGGAACTATTAGAGCGTTCAGGTGCATCTGCTCAAAGTTCTTCCAAAATGGATTCAGGTAATTCATATCTGACGCGGATGAATTGCCAAGCTCGCCACCCAGGACAAGAAATGGTTTACCATCAACGACCAGTTGGGTGGCGGTTCCATGCTTGACCAGATGTGGGATACCGGTGTCCGACCTCTGCGCATCGAGGACCGGTGCCGACAAGAGGGCAACAGAAAATACCGCGATGGACATGATTGTCTTATGTCTGCCCACGCTCAGATGACGAAGCCGGCGGGGCAGCTCCAGTGTCATTTTGCATGATGACTCAGGGTTCTTCATTTCTACATTCCTTTTGTCCTTGAGTATCGGCGAATCTCAAGACCGGTTGCACGAGGTCATTTTCATCTAAATTCATTTAGCTGATGAATTTGCGATTGTATCAAAATACCGTTGCGCAAACTCGAGGAAGTACGGCCAGTTGGGTCCGACCGTATGTCCGTCCTCATGCTGGCGAAATCCGAGAGCACCGTCGACGATCTGTGTGCCCATCACCGGCATTTGGGTGACCTCCATAGATTTCTCTCCCAGAAGTCTGTAGACCGGTCCCGCAGCAACCTCTGCCATGAATTGCCCCCTGTCATCAACCCAGCTTCCTTCCTCCTGCGGCGAGCCGCAGCTAATGAAAACCGGTCGCGGTGCGCAAAGGTCAATCAGCTCGTGCGAATCGACGGATAGACTATCCGGATTCAAAACATATTTCAGGAAATTTCCGGCAAACCAATGGTACTCTCCTGACGAACAAATATTCCCCATGTCCTCACCGAAGTCGCGCCGGTAAAGTGCTGCTCCACCTTTGCCGGAAGATCCGACAAGTACTATCGCAAATCTCCGGTCATATGCCATGGTTACAAGAACAGCCTTGCCATAACGAGAGACGCCTTCGATGCCGACTTTCTTTGCGTCAACCGACTTGTCCGTCTCAAAATAATCCAAGACTCTGCTTGCTCCCCAAGCCCAGGCACGCAATGCCCCCCATTGACCTGGAGTTCGCGGCTGACCTTTATTCACCAGTCCGACGATTCCTTCCGTCAATCCGGCGCCATTGTCCGGCTGGACGCTCGTCGGAACATAAATGGCATATCCCCAACCCTTGTCGAGAACTTGTTCCTGCCACGTCGGTCCTTTTGGTTCAGGCATTCCGGGAAATTTAAAACCCGGTGGAAATACGAATCCGAATTCCATGATCACAGGAACCGGGTGTACCACTTTGGCAGGGAGTGTGAGAGCAAGTTGAATATTCACCTGAATATCAGGATCGAGCGAATTGTCCGCATGTCCGACGAGATGTTTTATGACAACAGCGACACTTCCGATCGTGCTGTCCGTGGTTTCCACAATTCTCCAATTTACTGCCGGCACATTCTCCGGAACGTGACCGAAGATCTCCTCGTCGAACTGTCTCTCCACTTCGGGACGGCGGACTTTCCACCAAGCATTGGCATCCGCGATGGTCAGGCCGTCATCCATTATCAATGGATCCGGCAGATTCCGATATGGGTTTGCTTTCATCTCATCATAATTGTTCCATGTTCCCCAGGCGGAGCGCGTGTAGGTATTGCCGGTGCTGTCGTACCAGCTTGTTGATCCTTTTTTCTGGAACGTGTCCGCGGGGCGGTTGGGATCTTCTGCCGGAGAGGGAAGTGAGTCCGGCAACCCTATGTGAAGAATGTCGATCATCCTCTGCCAATCTTTCTGGGATTCGGCACCAATCTTGGCGAAGTACGCCGCGCGTTCTTGAGGGGTCATCTTCGTGAATTCAGGTGTCTGAGCGCTTGCATGAGAACCGATGAACAGAGCCGCAAGGAAAATATTACGCAGAGAGACGCGGAGGAGCCGTGAGCTCGATTGAACTAAGAAGTCGCCAAGTATCGCTTGAATCTCTTTGCGCGACTCAGCGCAATCCTTCTTCGTTTCAATCGTCATTCTTGACTTCCCTGTGAAAACTTTCGGGCGGACCGAGGTAGCTGGGTTTGGCACCTCCGAAATTGACAACGATCTTCTCCAACGCGATTCCCGGATCGATCATCCAGATTTTCAGCGTGTGATAACCAACCCGTGAAATTTCATGTGCAGTATGACAGCGACGTGCGTTATCGGCTACCGACTTCTCCCAATCCCGGTTACCGTTCTGAGCGTTATATTTATCGGGAACGAGAGCGACAACCTGCGGGGCCTCATCATCGAAGGACACCGCGTACCTCACAGCGCGACCGGGCATGAAATTCAAGGAGGGCCCAAATATTCCTTCGACATCGATCTTACCCGAATCAGTTAAGAACATTTTGTATTCCAGAAGAGGAGAGTCCTTTCCGGGGTCGGCTGGTGGGTCGTCAGGACCGGAACATGCCCGCATCGCGGACAATGTGTTCCCGTAATTTTCGATCTGAACCCACTTTCTTGTGCCTGCATCTGACTTGCTTGAATAGTGCGTAGCTTCGATCGACACGCAGCCGTCTTCTTCGACAAACCCGTCAAGGTTGTCGCGCGTAACATCAGCGGGATTCCATAACCGAACACCAACTGGCACTTTTTTGTCTGTTCCGGAGATTGTCAAAGTTGCGGATGAGAAACCTTGCGGAGCTTTGCTCCAGTCTATGTCGACCCAGATCCTCGACTGATCGCGAACCTCGCTGGACGGAGAACTCACTTTGATCCAGGGATCGCTCGCATGAACGGCGTACTCAAATGGCGTTTTGCCTTTATTAAAAAGATCGATGTGGTGTCGCTGCTCATTAAAGGGATCGAACCGCGGCAGCTCGGGAGCATCATTGGGTCCCGGCCATGCCTCGTCCGAATTTTCTACTGCCACACCCATCGCAGCATCGGCAGGCAGATTCAACTCTTTCAGATCGACGGCCCCCAGATTATTTTCAGACGGCTGATTCCAGCCGGTGTACCCGATTACAGGTTGATCCATGAAATGGTCCCACTTTCCGCCGGCAAAAGTGCGGTTGAAGTAACCGAAGAGACTAGTGTCCTTGCTGAAGAGCGATCTCGTTTCATCCGCCATACTGTCTGTAAGTGAGCGGCCCTGCTTCGCATAAAGCTCATTCCGCCCGGCTGCATAATACATCTCGTTCAGGATCGCGCTCACCTGAGTCGGGAAAAGGACAAGTTCATAGAACGCATCGCGTTCATCTTCGGGGAGTTCTTTAAAGATTTTCTCCGCGTCATCTTTTAACGAGTCGAACGCCGCGATCACATTTTCTGCTTCGTCATAATCGACGAGGCTATAGGTCTTCGGTGCGAGCAGCTCCGGCTTATGCCTGCCGTTAAACTTTGTATACTCGGAAAGAATCCGCGCGATCTGATCGGAGTATTTCTCGCCAAACTGTTCCTTTGCCCATAGTTCCGAGTACTCATTCAGATTCGAGTTCGTCCATCGATCTGCGTTCCACGCCAGGTCCATGAAGAACTCTATAGGGAATTCATAACCTTTTAGATGGCCTACGTTAACGATCCAGATCCTGTCCGCGCCGTATTCTTTTGCAAGCGACAACTGGTCCCAAATTTTTGAAATTGGACTCGTGTTTATCCACTGGTAGTTCCGAGGTCCGCCGTGATAGTCGAAGTGATAATAAATTCCTGCGCCGCCAGGTCGATTTCGTTCCCCGGATGTCGGGAGTCTCCGTACATTCCCCCAATTATCATCGGGCCACAGTAGAGTCACGTCGTCCGGAACGCGCATTCCCGCGCTATAGAAGTCCAGCACCTCTTTGTAAAGACACCAGAGCTGCGGAACTTTTGTGGCGTCCGGATTCATTTCCTCTGCGAGAATATTCCGTTGAACTCCGACAATTTTCTCCAGGAGTGTCATGTTTGCTTCGGGGCCGCCCGGAGCCATGGGTGTGTCATTTGCACCGCGGAGTCCGATCGTGACAATGCTCTCATAATTCTTGTTGCGTCTTATTCCTTCTTGCCAGAAGCTCTCCAGAGTTTCGGGAAACTTCGCGAAGTTCCAGCTCCCCAGCGTGCTCTGATACCGCCTGTCCCATTCCTTTTGCGCGCGCATCATCGGCTCCTGGTGAGACGTACCCATGACTATTCCGTATTCATCGGCAAGCTTCTGGTTTTCAGGGTCGTCCTCGTTGAACGCGTTGTTCCACATTGCAGGCCAGAGGTAGTTGCCCTTTAGTCTGAGTACAAGTTCGAAGATTTTCTCGTAGAACAAGTGACCGTAGTTCGCGATGCCGGGCGGGACGGGCGGGTTTTGACTCACGGCCGCCGTTCCGAACTTGGCGACGATCCAGTTTGTCAGGTCCGGCCATTCATCGTTCAAAAAAATTCCGCGATACTTTACCGACGGGGGACCGTCTGTGTGACGACCGGAAGTCACGTAAATATTTTCATGTTGCTTTATAGGAACATCTGCCCACCAGTACCACGGAGATACACCGATCTGTCTTGAAATCTCGAACATTCCGAAAATTGTTCCGCGTTTATCGCTTCCGGCAACAACAAGTGCCCGATCAACTCCCGGAAGAGGATTATCGACGGACTGGATCAAATACGCCTCCCATTTACCGGAGATTCCGGTCACGTCTATCTTTTTTTGCTGTACCAGCTTATCGACCAAGGCACTCCGTCCAATTGTACCGACAATTACTATCTCCCCATTTGAGGGGACGGTGTCGGTGTAGATTTCAGGTTTTGCACCGGTCGCCGCCTCGACATCTTCTTGAAAATCTTTCAGGATGAGAAGGACTCCTGGATAGTCGTTCGAGCTGACCAAAAGCGGCGCAGGTCTTCCTGAAGAAGAGAGCGGGAAGCCCGCGCCAACTTTTTCAAATCGAACAAAAGAGTCGCCACCGACTGCAAATGCTTGTTGCGGACCGGAAAGGAGAAAAGCAAAGAATATTGAAATTATACCACAAGAGACACGCCTGCGTGCCTGCGCGTTGGAGCGAACTAACATGGACTTGCATGCACGTGCTGATGATACGGCGCGTAAACGTGCCGAAACGCACTTCGGTCGCTTACGCTCCAAAGCTTCAGCGACGGAGCGCGTGCAGGCACAGAGCCACAGAGGGAACGAGCGCCTCTCTCTGCCTCCGCGACTCTGTGGTCGGATTATGTGAATAGTAAGTTTCACTCTCTGCCTAAAGTCATTTCGTACAAGCTTCAACCGGTTTCCCTGTTGGATCATATATTCTGAAGTTGCCGCTTACCTGAAGCATTGCGAGCATGTACAACATCCCGTCATAATATCTGTAGAAACCGCTGGGGACAGGACTATTCCAGAGCTTCTCGACAAATTCTTGCCTGTTCCGGTTCGTCGACGCAACTGCCGCAACCGCGTTCATCGCTACAAGGCCCAGGCTGCGATCGTGAGACAGAGGCTTTCCGTTGAGCGAGTATTGGTTCACATACGCGTCTATCCCCTGTGAATAAAAAAAGTTCAGAAGCCGGTTTGCTTCTTCGACTTCCCGCGGATCTTTGTCAAACCACTCGTGATCCATCGCGATATTCATAGCGACGCGCCACGCGTCAAAGCGGAAATCATCGTGTCCGCGTCCCCATCTGTCGAGAGGGCCACCATCGAAGTTTGAGTAATCGGGGGAGAGACCCGTCTTCGGATCCGCTGCCTGTTGAAGAAGATCCCGACTAGCTTTCGCCGCGTCGCACCAGAACTGGTTGTTCGTCCATCTCGCCCACAATTCGTAGAAGTGAGGGAGTTGGTACGATGGGTCGGTGAACCATGATGCCTGGGCCGCCGGCACGAAAGAGACGAGCTTAGACTTTGCGTCGAACATGTCGGTTACGTTCCCGTGGTCCGGTTCATCTTCTTTATGGAGCATCGTATTCAGAATCTCTTGCGCTTCGGTCCGGTAATCATAAATTCCGTTCCCATTTCCCCATCTCGCCGAAGCGAAAAGCAAAGACATAACGAACCACTGTTCACCGTCAGAAGCCGCAGTTGAATCGAGAACTGTCCCGTCGGTTTTGCAGTGCCACGCAAAGTAACCGGAATGCGGTCCGGCTTGAACTTGCATATTCGATTTCGCCCACTTCCAGATTCGGTCGAAGACATCTTTTCTGTCCATTTGGACAGCTATCATCATTCCGTAAGACATTCCCTCGGTTCTGACGTCGCCGTTCGCAATATCTTCCACATAGCCCATGTCATCTCCGGCGGGGTAGCAAACTCGCTGGGATTCGTCGCCGCCGAAGAACAACCGGTTGAATGCGGTATCGATCTTCCCGCGTGTTTCACTTTCGTTCTTACCAAGCAGCTGGACGAAGAGGTTTACATATCTGCCTGAATAATATGAGCCCGACCGTTGGGATCCGGTCTGGGTGCGACACGGAGAGGCGTTAAAGAGTAAAACGGTTAGAGATGCCGCAGCGAGACTTCCATTTATTTTCATCGCGTTGGGGCTCCTGTCTCCTAGGATCGTTTTACAGATGAAGGTTTCACGATACGGCTTTTAGTTATGAATGGCGACTGCACTGTTAATTGGTACTATGACCTTTTTCCCCGTCGGTCATACTGCGCGGAAAAAGATTTCCGTCCCGGCGGAGATCGCCGGGACGGAATCTAACTGAAGGAGAAGTCAACCTTAGAAAAACTTCCGACCTCCTGCGGTTCGGGCGGAGGTTATCGCTCGCAGCTGTTACAATCTTTCGGTCGAAAGCGATGACCCATTACCCGGACCGAGAGCCGGTCAGGAACCGCCCTCTCCTTCCCCTCCCTTATTCAGGGAGGGGAAAGGAAAAGAGCTGGTTGGTTTTACTTCATGAAGATCAGTTTCTTGACGGAAGCGAAACTATTCTTCCCGTCCTGGCTGTTGGCCTGGATGCGGCAGAAGTACACGCCGCTGCTCAGGCCTGCCGGTGACCACTGCATGATGTAGTGGTTCGCCTGTTGCAAGCCATCCGCGAGCGTTGCGACCTGCCGACCGAGTATGTCGTAAATTACAACCTTCACGTACGAACTCTTCGGTATGTCATAACTGATCGTGGTCGACGGGTTGAACGGATTCGGGTAGTTCTGCAAGAGCGCGAACTCTTTCGGAATGTTGCCGCCTTGTTCATCAACCGCGTCTATTAATCCTGTGACGAAGGTCCTCGTAGATGAGAATACACCTTCCCCCTTGGTATCGATTGCGCTTACATGCCAATAGTATCTCGTGCTGGCATCCAAATGAATCGACAAAGTTACCGTGGTATCACTGGATGTCGTGTCGCGCACTATAGTAGAAAAGTCATTAGCCGTTGCGACTTGCAGGTGGTAGAGTGTCGCATACGTCATGGTGCGCCACACAAAGGTTGTCAACCGACCGACACCCGTCGCGCTGCTAGCAGGTGAAGAGAGCGTCGGAGCGGCGGGGAGCGGGACAATCGTCTCGAATGAATCTATCGCGCTATATGCGCTTGCGCCGCCAGCGTTGTATGACGCTACACGCCAGTAGTACCAGCTGAGATTGTGCAATGAAGTGGCCTTGAACGTCGTGTCTCTCGTCGTATCCGAAGTAAATACTAACGAAGAGAACGATTTGCTTGTGGAGATCTGACAAATATACCCAGTGTCAGCCGCCACAGCGTGCCACTTCAAAATCAGGGTATCTGCACGCACAGACATTTGACCTTGTGCAGGGAATGCAAGCACCGGTACTGCCGGAACAGTCATGACCGTAAACGTATCGGCAGACGAAAAGGCAGCCGCGCCACCGGGGTTGACTCCGCGTACACGCCAATAATACTTCGTGCCGCCGGCGAGCATCACGGTATTCGTCGTGTCGATAGTTGAATCATTGACGGCAAAGCTTGAACCAAATGTACCGTCAGTCGACACCTGCCAATTATATTGTGCAGCATCCGATGTTTTGCTTATCGCCAGTTTAAGCTTGTAAGGCTGGTTCGTTGCTTTGTTTGCAGGCAAGAGCAACGTGGGCACTTCTACCGGAGCCTGTACGATGGTCTGGAAGGAATCAGCTATGGAGAAGCCGCTCGTGTAATCGGTGTCATACGCGGCAACGCGCCAGTAATACCATGAACTATAGCCGAGTCCAGTAACTGCGCTGCTAGTTGTGGCCGTCGAATCGTTCACGAGAACGTTCGTCTGAAATGTGGGATCAAGCGAGAGTTGCACATGATAACCAGTAGCGTTGGCGGCACTGTTCCAATTTAGTGTCAGCGAGGTTGCCACTCCCGTCGAGTCATTCTTCGGGCTGACAAGGGCAGGAACAGCGGGCACCAGCTCGCCTTCCTTGACAGTATAATACCGATTGACCCCATCTTTGAGAACAAGGGTCTGGCTGGTTCCATCGGGCCACTGAACGTGCACGCTGTCAACCGTGGTCGCTGTGCCAAGGCCGAAGTTTGCTCTCAATGTTCCGCCCATACCTGCGGAGCCGCCTTCTGCACGGATGACGCGAACTTGTTGATGTCCTCCGGTCCACACGGTGAACTTTGCTCCGATTGCCGACTTGTTATGACCAGTGCCAATCGGCTTGAACGCAATCCAATGGTTGGAATTGCCGCCGTTCAGCTGCAGTGCAGGAGTACCACCGGTATACTGGAATATGTCAAGGAATCCGTCGTTATTATAGTCGACTAACTGTCCAGCGCGCGCACCACTTGTCGCCAGTCCATCTGTGGTCGCTTCGTCAGTGAACGTACCATCACCGTTGTTCCTGTAAAGGTGTTGGGGTCCGTAGGTTTGGATTGTATATATATCCTGCAACCCATCATTATTGTAGTCGCCTATGCTCATTGCCCGTTGGGATGTGACCTGGGTCAATCCGTTATTGGCAACGACTTGCACTCCATTCCACTTGTACGTAAACGTGCCGTCTCCCTTTCCGTACAGGATAATATCGGACCTTAAGGTATCATTACCGTCCCTGTTATCGGTTAAATTAAGACCGTTTAATACGAGATCGGGGATACCATCGTTATTGAGGTCACCCCATTGCTCACCAATGGCAGAGAAGTGGCGGACGGTATCATCGACAATGATTCCTGTATCCGGATGAATGCTGGCATATTCAATACTGTCAGCAGCCCCATTATAGGTAAGTGTTACAGAATCGAGAGCATAGATTGAGCGTCCAAGAGTCGTTGCAGTCGGCACATAAAACTTGACTGTACCATCATTCAAGAACAGGACGCAACCATTTACACCGCCCGATGATTTGGTGTTTATTCGGGAAAATCCGTTTCGGAAACTCGGCATCAACAAATCTTGGTAGCCGTCATTATTTGCGTCGAAGAAGCGTACATCCCAGGATTCGAATGAATGGGCGGTGTCTATGGCAAGATTTCCAGCTGTTGCTCCTTTTCCTATATCAGTAAAGCCGGTCGGACCTCCTTTAAGGAGCCAGATACCTCCGCCGTATGGCACTGACGAGCCCGTAATACCTGTGAAGGTACCAGGATACGCGATGCTGAGGTAATTGCTGTGATCGATAGGTGCCGCCGAAGCCCCCTGGAAGACTTCGCCAGTAACTCCCGCCGTCGCAAGATCGCCAGTGCCGGTCGCCGGTATGAACACCCCGGCGCTGTCATAAAATAGACCGGTATTGGGATTGCCGCCATTGGTTGAAAACAGGTCGGGAACGCCGTCGCCATTAAAATCGGCGAGTAGCAAACCGGTCGAGTTAGTATTAGGCGTAATATTCGCCGTGGCAGTCGCATCCTGGGTGAACGCTGTGATGCTGTTATGAAGAAGGATATTGGATGGAATGAAGACATCCAAATTCCCACTCCCTTTCAGGTCTGCCCATGCAAAGCCGCCGTTTGCGCCGGCACCCGTTAGCGTGGGAAACGTCGGACCTGCGGAGAATGTCACCTCCTGCGCATTCACTGTGCTGATGCCCAGCAACAGCAAGAACAATCCCGCTGTTGCTGAACGTATAAATGTTTTCATATTTCCTCCTACGGTTTTTTGTTATCGGGGTAATTGTTAGCTGAACCAGGTCGGATCATTAACAACTCCCGATAATTTTTAAGCGTTCCAAAAAGAAAAGCTGATCCACAAACATTTCATCTAAAACCTCACCACCTCCTCCGTCGGCAAACGAAATTCGTTGAGAAGTCCACCCCGCCCGGAAATCGGAGTCCCGATGTGGAGACTCCGACCGGGTCAGAGAGAACTTCAGCAAGAAACTATTTCATGAGAACTAATTTCCTTGTAATAGACACACTGCCGGCATTCAGCCTGTAGAAATAGACCCCGCTGGCGAACTTTGCGCCCTCAAACGTCGCCTGATAATTCCCTGCTTGCCGGACACCAGAGAAGAGCGTGGTTACTTCCTGTCCAAGAATATTATAAACCTTCAGAGTAACAAATCCGTTATTCGGTACCGAGTATTCGATGGTTGTCGTCGGGTTGAACGGATTAGGATAGTTCTGAAGAAGCACATAAGTCTCAGGTGTACCAGGACGCGGCTTCACGGCGGTTATAATTCCCGTAAGATCTCCCGTAGCAAGTGCATGATGGATCAAAGTATCTTCCTGCGCTTGCTGTGCCTTCCACGGTGTGTATTTATCAGACAAAGAATTTGGACCCCACCAATGAAATAAATCTCCAAGTGGAAAACCGCTTATTCCCGCAGCGTATAATGGAGAGCCCGCATCATAAGACAGGTCTTCGCCCATTGGCCATCCACCGTTTATATCATCCTTGCCCTGGTTATACGCCCAGTTGATCTGTTCGCTGGTAAAGTATCTTCCGTTCAAGAAGCGCTTGATGCTGTCAGCTTGGGTCGGAGGCAGAACGAAGCCGGGGTTCGCAATCGAAGCATTGTAAGAGGTATCATCAGACGGGTAAAGATTTGCCAGGTTCATCAGAGGAAAACGTTTCTGACCCAAAGAATCATTCCCAAACATCAGAAGAGTTGGGTGATTTATCATCGGCTCAGGACGCGGCTGAGACGTGTCGCTAGCGGGATAAATAGTAATTGGATTGCTGAACCAGTAGTCCGTCAACCATTTCTCTTCATAAAAGCTGTTGTTGGCAAAAAGTATGTGCCTGTCGGCATCGGTGTATGGAAATGTTACTGCGTCAGTGCCCTGAGAGTAGTTGCTGGCGGCTAAACTGTCGACTGAAAATATGGCGCCGCCTGGATTGGTGCCTGCCCCTCTTGGGAATCTACTATAGAGACTGCTTTGATTGTCACCATACATCCATGTATTCACGAAAATACAATTGCTGACGTTAAGCCAATGCCACACGTCTCCTTCCAAAGGATAACAGCAAATATTCAGGAATGTGCAATGATTGAACCACACATAGTCCGAGTAGCAAGGCTTCTCATTCATTAGAACATACCCCAGGTTAGCAAAGGTACAATTCTCGAACGAGAGACTGTCGGTGTGCCACTTTGTATCACTATACTGCCAGGAGATTGCTCGACCATAATAGATGAAGTAATTATCAACGTCGTTCCGGAAATAGCAGTTCTTGAAAGTTCCTCTGAAATGCAGGCATTCCGGATTTATGCAACCATTCGCACTCGTTTTCTGCATATCGAAAATACAGTTTTCGAAATAGCCGTATTCTCCTTCACCGCTTTGATTTGCGATACTGTCGTCTTCTATGAATAAACCGGCACCATTTTGCGTGCCACTGGTGTTTACATACATTATCCACAGATTTTTCATGTAGAGATCACCGAAGCAGTCGAAGTTCTCCGTCCATGTCACACCTCCCTGTGCGTTCATCACTATCTGCGGAGGCGGCGAAGAGGGCGTCGGATCCGGAGCGATTATGGTGAGCTTCTGATGAACTGGAGTGGTGACTATACCGTTCAAGATATAATCCTGACCGTATCCAGATCCGGCGGCCAACCTGAAAACAGTGTTGGACAGCGTCCCTTGACTTATGGCCGTGTTGATGGCGCCATCAAGATTTCCTCCGCTCGCACCGTCAGCAGGAACATCTACCGTATCAGTTTGTGCGTACAATGACAGCGGTATCATGGCCGCCAAGAGAAACAGCGCACGTATAAAATGTTTCATTTTTATTCTCCTTCTCGTGAGTGTTTAGAATTTCCTATTTGCTTCACAGCGTGATCCGAATTCCTAAGTCCGCGGTAAGGCCGTAATATTGCTCGGATGTGAAACCGCCAATGGTCTGCTGAGCGGAAATATTGGACTCGCTGTTTAGGTTATTGGCATCCAGGTAGATTTGAGCTCCCATCCAGGGAAGCATCTGCCTTGCCGAGGCATCAATTCGAAAATAATTCCTGGTATATCCGTCCTGTTGAGGATACTGCCCAACATAGTTGACAGAATTCCCCTGGAAAACAAAAGACACCCTGGCAGAGAACCCTTCATAGTCATAACCTATGTAAGTGTTCAGTATGTCGTTTGGCTGGTCAAGCAATCTTCCGCTGCGTGAACTATCGACCAAAATGGTCTTGAATCTCGGCGGCGGAGTAGGATTGTTGATAGTACGAACGAACAGAAACGGATATGTCGCTGACGACGAAATATGAGTGTAGTTGATACCGAAAACGACCCCATCTAACGGAGACGGCAAATACCAGAATCTCGTTTCGAAATCTGCTTCGACGCCTTTCAGTAAAGCCTTGTAAGGGCTGTTTATGTAAGTATACACCGCTCCGACCTGCTGATTTGGCTTAACTCCATTTGGAAAACGGAATGAACCGGTAGAGTCAAATCCGGCCGGGACACTACTCGGATCATCAAGCATTGGGTATGACGTGGGGTACGTGAAGTGCGATATGGTTTTGTAAAATGCCCCTATGGTAATGAGTCCTATGCCATTGCTGTGAAGCGTAAGCTCAATATCATGATTGTACGCCTGTGCAGGCTTGAGATTAGGGTTCCCCGCCCAAACATTATTATGGCTGTAGTCCAGGTAGAAGTGTGGATCAAGTTGCGAATAACCGGGCCGTGCAAGTGTCTGCGTATATGAATATCGCAGATCAGCCCAATCGGCAATATCATATTTCGCCTGTACCATTGGGAGCCAGTAATGACTTTCCGGATAACTGGTCACGGGGTAAGCCCGTTGATTTGAAGGACTAGGATCATCGAGTACGTCCCACGCAAAGAACAGCGATTTATCCTCTTCGTATCTCGCACCTCCGACCACCATAAGGTCAGGTCCGAAATCTAATTCTGACATCAAGTATGCTGCGTAATACCTCTCTATGTATTTATAGTCGTTAGGATAATTTTGATATATGCCATCATACCACCCACCCGCACCACTTTTCGCACGGAAAATGGTGTCGGTGGAGAGATAATTAACGGCATAATTCAAAATAGTTGGGTCGACAATCCAGTATATCTTTCCAAAGTTGTCGTTGAGGAAACTGTTGTAAAGATTCGAACCGAGAGGCGTCGTGAAATAAGTACCGGTGAAATTGCCACTGGCCCCTTTGAGTTGAGGGAAATGCGCTATGAGAGAATCACCCATTATCGTATTAGGATCAGTGGTAGTCCCTCCTCCAGCAACCGGTCCGCTTATATTTCCGTAAGGTGTACTTTGATCATTAGTGTGATAGTTGTAACGATACTCGCCGCCGAATTTGAAGAAGCCCGAAACTGAATTCCCGAAATTCAATGGCACTTTGAAATCGCCTTTGTAAACCTGGTCGTTCTCGTGATAGTCGGAACTAAACAAACCCATATCGTCGAGTATCGTGGCATCAGTGCCTTGATACTTTGTCTCAGTCGATAAATCCTCCGGAATGGTGTTGAGAGGAGTTGGAGGATACGATTGCTGTTGGTGAAATTGAAAATCAGGGAAGGCTGGAAGATGGTTACGGGAATAAGTATTGCCAGCTAACAAATCTACAGACACGAACCCGAAATCATTCACGATATTTAATGTGTTGACGGCAAGATCAGTATTTTGATTTCCCGCCCCATACGTGAAACTGAGCGCTCTACCCGAATAATTCAGGTTCTCCGTATAATCTTGAGAATTGGAATTCAGACGGCTAATCATATTTATCGATTTAATCGAGCCCGAGGGGAACTTGTAATCAAGAATTAGATTTCCACCGTACCGTTTCCTGGTTTCTATATGACGCTGAAGTCCAACATTCGTCACCTTCACCGAATCAGCAACCGGGATAGTGTATGAGGCAGTCATGTTATCTGAATTTCTGTCGTACTGCTCTGCATTTCCGAGCACATACACTCCGAGCATATCATTAAAAAAGCGATCGCTGGCCGATGCCACAGCTCTGTAATTTCCGTACGTGTTGCTCTTCTGCGTGTAGCCCGATTGCCACAAAGCGTCGCCATGGATTCCGGACGGCGCCTCTCTTAGAGACATGTTGACAAAACCCCCGATGGCATTCGCGTTCATATCCGGAGTAAGCGTTTTGTAAACTTCAATTGACTTAATCATGTATGGAGTAACCATGGTAAGGTCAACGCTTCTATCGTTGTTGATTGATCCGCCGCCGGGCGAGGCAATGTGTGAAGTCGCACCGATCTGAGCGCTTCCAGTTGATGCAACTGTCACTCCGCTTACTGCCACTTCATTGTATTCAGGAGCCAGACCTCTGATCACGACCTTGTTAGCCTCGCCAGAGCTATTTGTGACTGAGACGCCCGGCAAACGGCTTATGGCCTGTGCCGCGTTGAAGTCGGGGAGCTGCTGAATCTTCGCATCCGACACGACGTTCACAATTTTGTTCGAAGTCAGCTGCTGGTTGATCGCCTGGATCTGCCCCTGTGCCTGGGCAGTGACAATGACTTCCTTGCCCTGGACCGCAACCGGCTCAAGATAAAAATCCTGCGTTGTGGTACCGCCATCGACAATAGTTACATCTACACTCGACGAGCGATAACCCACATAGGAAACTACAATCGTCTGGGCACCTGCTGGAGCATTCGGAATACTGTAAGCTCCGTTGATATCGGTAGCCGCCCCGATACTTGTTCCCTTCACCAGAATGTTGGCACCGGGAAGCTCTGTCTTCGTATCCTTATCGTAGACTTTTCCCTTTACTGTCCCGGTGGCCATCAAGGTCTGCGCTGACGCCAGAAAGAGGATTCCCACCAGAATAAATGTGCTCCTGATAGAAGGACTCCGACCGTTTGCCCCGACCGACCGGACGAAAATTCGTAACGCGTGTTTCACAAGAGTGCCTCCTTATTTTGTCTTATATCTCCACGGCACCAGCGCACCGCGGATGCAATCTTGGACAAACATCGATTTGAAAGACTCTGACCCGTTCAGGTGAAATCAAAACTTTTTCTCCGCTCCGCAAGTTCATCTTGAATCTGCAAATTGAGCTTCTTGCTGATTCCATAGAATAGTATGGCAATCACACCCGCAAAGAAAGTCAATGCCGGATATATGCTGGCAGCCATTCGGATGCCGAATAGGGCATGAGCAGTTTGTGCGACATTGGGAACGTAGTCATAAGCCGCCAGAATCCAACCGCATATCGCGCCGCCCAATCCGAGACCCGCCTTCAGGCCAAAAACTATTCCCGCAAACACGAGCCCCGTAGCGCGACGCTTTGTCTTCCATTCCGAATAATCCGCTACATCCGCCATCATGGCCCACAAGAGAGGAATTGTCGGACCGTAAGCGAGCGACTTAAGAATATTCAGAAGAAATGCCAGCCCGACTGCCTGTGCAGGCAGGACTATAAACAATGAAGTAAATACTGCCGTGAAGAACAGTCCGATAGTGAAAACAGCCTTCTTCCCGAACCGTATCGCCAGGGCGGTAGAAACCATGACTCCGAGAATATTCATGACCATGCCGGCCATATTGAAGAGACTGAATCCTACCCCGGAGACATTGCTCGCATCCTTGCCGACAATGAGTCCGAAGGTATTCAAGATTCCATACCAAAAACCGCCTGTTCCCGAAGGAACTTGGGCCAAACCCATCGACTGGAGGAAGTTAAACAGTGCGTCTTTGTCCACATAATAGGTGAAGTAGTAAAACATGCCGCTACCCCACATCGCGAGCGTTATGAAGACGAAAAGAGTCGTGACGAACATTGTGATCCATGGTCCGGTTTTCAAAAGACCGACCAGGTCCTTCTTCGGGGAAGATTTCTGCTTCGGATCGGGTTTGATACGCTCTCTGACGCTGAAAAAAGTTATGAGGAAAAAGACGATACAAACTATAGCAAACATTCCGATCGTCATCGAATAACCTTTCTGAGCGTCGCCCTGACCGAACTTATAAACCAGCGGCAGTGTGAAACCTTGCACTATAAGCGCCGCCGCCATCGAGAAGAAGAATCTGTAAGACGAAAGGGAAGTTCTTTCATTTACATCGCCGGTAATAACGCCGTTCAGAGCAGAATAAGGAGTGTTGTTGACGGAATAAAGTGTCATCAAAAGGATGTACGTTATGTATGCGTATAGCATTTTTCCTGTCGCGCCAAAATGGGGCGTGGTGAACACCAGGACAAATGCAACTGCGAAGGGAACCGCCGACCATAGAACCCATGGCCGAAACTTACCCCACCGTGTGTTTGTGCGATCTGCCAGGGTGCCCATAAACGGATCGAATGCCGCGTCCCAGAAGCGTCCGACAAGAAGAAGAGTGCCAGCCGCAGCGGCAGTAATGCCGAAAACGTTCGTGTAGAAAGGAAGTTGAAATATCAGCATCGTCTGGAACACGAAGTTCGCCGCTCCGTCTCCGAAGCCGTAACCGATTTTTTCCCGTACAGAAAGTTTTCCTATGGGTGTCTGCAATTTCACCTCAAAGATCAACTTGATTTTTCTGTAACATTAAGAGCAAATCCTGGCTCCCTCACCTGCTAATCTCGATCCCCTTTTCGCACTGTCAATCTTTCAAGATGCGCAGGCATTTTACTTCACCAGCTCAGCCGCAAAAGAACTTAACTGCTCAGGAGGAATTCTGCTAGAATTCGTTCGCTCTTGGAGCTCTTTAATATAATTTACGACTAACTGAGTCAATATTGCACCAGGTCTGGGATAAGCGGCGACTATATAATGAGCCCCTTTAGCCTGCTCTCCATCTTCTTTCTCGAGTTCAGCCCTGAGGTTGTCCGGGGTTATCAAGGAATTGGCGTGCTGGAAAACAACTTTATCCATTGCTTTGTAGACTTCCTTGCTCTCCTTAACCAGGCCATAATAATCAAGGAGTTGTGCAAAAACATAGTTGGACGTGGTGTATACATCCTTTCCCTGATCGGATTCTACCGGCTTGCCATCTTGTGTTCGAGCCATCGACCAACCCATGGGGGTCCGGTTGTTCCTATATATTGTCTTCAGGATTTTCCTGGCCCTCTCGTCAGGAACAAACGGCTCTTCTCCCATTGCAATCAATGACCACAAGGCATCCAGTTGGTTGGTCCAGACGTCTGTATTTGTCTTTCGTGTAACGGGATCATAGCAGGTGACATAGTACTGCAGCCTGCGACCATTGCCGTCTTTCCGGTCTCTCCAAAGTTTCTCGAACATCCTGGAGGCTTTTTCAAAGCTCTCTTCATATGATTTTCTGGCAGGTTCATCATTCATAAGCTCGGCCATTCTAATCATGGCTTGACAAGCAGCCATAAAAATAGTCACATCATACGCATCTATGCCGAATAAAGTGATATTGTCAAATGTATTCTTCACTTCGTGAGAATTGCCTTCGGGTACACCGTCTCCATCGTTATCAAGCTCTTTCAAATGCTCAAATCCGAATTTCAGTGTCTCCCAATTCTTCCTTAGGAAATCGACATCGCCCAAGAATTTAACGTTGCGCAGCACCCTTATCGCCAGCTTGGGGAAAAGGTCCACCCAATAGTTATTATTGTACCAAGCATAATCACTAACATTGCGCAAGGCATGACCTTTAGGCAAAGCGCCCAAGTCATGCGCCACACTCCCCTTGACCTTGAAGGCGTCTCTTATCTGAGTCAGCGACATGCCTTTGTATTCTTCCGGATGCTCTTCGAAATGCTTTCTAGCTTCAACAAAAGATGCATGGTGATGATAATAACGCTTTGTGAGATCCTCTGCTTGAATCGAGTCAATGAACCGCTGGCAGAGCTCCCGCTCCACAGAAGGAAAAAGTATCAGCAGAACCATGGAATACCACTCAACATCCGAGGGATCTAAATAAGCGTAATCAAAACACTCCAGGAACCTGGCAATATCATTGCCGTTGTTGTCTTCAATCCATACAGCAGCATTCGATAATGGAAAACTAAACTCGTTGAAGATCAACCTTGTTAGTCTTAATGCACCGCTCTTATCATTCTTATAGGAAGGGCTTCTCCGAATGAGATCATATATCCTGTTTTGAATTGTCAATGTACGCTTCAACCATTCAGAATAATTGTCCAGGGCAATCTTCGCCATATCCATCGCTCTGGTCTCTTTATTCTCAAAGCTCTTGACATATTTCCGCTCAAAGGTCTTGCCGTCGATATACCGCTGCTGCGGAAAATCCAAGATGATGGCGACCGGTACTTTTGTCGTTGCTTTTGGTCTCAACTCGAAACTCAGGCTTATAGCCGCTCCATAATCTTGATTGACCAGCGGCTCTCTCTTCTCGTAGAAACTTCCATCGCTATTTAACAATAAATCCTGCTTAAGCCTGTTCAAGCAAAAGTAAGGTTGTGTATCTATCTTCATGCCTTCCATTTCCGGTACGGCAATGACCATCCTATCCGTGCATTCACTGCTTCCCATAACCACTCCCCTTGTGGCGGCATGCCTGAAGTCTTCATGCACCTGGCCTTTCACTGGCGCAGAGCATACGTAAACAGTATCCTGATCTGTTGGCTTTAATTCTTTTTCCTGAAGATTTACCAGTGACGGTCTGGGGATTACTAAAGTAATTTGTTGAACTTTGTTTGAACGATTCGTTACCTCATATTCCTCTACCCCGACGGGCATGAGTGCCTGGGCATTTCTGGATAAGAGAGGAGAAATCATCCTTCTAATCACTTTAAGCTCGCCAAGGTCATACGACATCTCCGCCAAAGGGGTGGAAAGAGAAATTGATGCCTGCTTCTCAGATACCGGAGGGTGGTAGTAATTTTTCAGGGCGGGTATATCGTCAGGCCCTTCAGCCGCTCTGGGATTTTTTGTAGTGAGCATAACACACTTAACGCCAAAACGGATAAATGGCGCAGAGGCAAGTTGAATCGCATTCTGGTTCAACAAGATCACCCTGCCGGCATTATTAAGTCTGTTGTATAAACCTTCGGGAGATATGCCGATCGAACAGGTCGGAGCACCTTGAAGAGCAATAGTGAGAGGGAATTGAAGGGTTTTTGACATTCCTTGAAAATGAACCAACATCTTGTTGTTAACATAGATCTCAGATATTTGTGATCCTGAGATTGTGAAAACGTCGCTTATCTTTAGACTATAAGTTCTCGACATGGCATTCCTAACAATATGATAGCCCCCAGGGGTTTTGCTTTGCCGGCGGTTTTTTTAGAGGAGCTTCTTTCTGAACGCCGAGGGATATGGGCAACTTAGTCTTAGCCGAGGGCTTGATTTTTCCAAAAAGGAGGTCTGCCGAAGCTCTTATGGAATCAGGTGTCCCGCTGAAATTACAGACAACGACGTCAGCTTCATTTGTAGTCCCCTCAACGTAGGGATAATTGGTCACGAGAATAATTTTATGACCCGCGTCTTTGAGCTGCTTAGCAAGAAGTCGGTTGTTTCCCGCTTTGACGATTCGGGCGTAATAATTCGTCATGACGACTATGTCAGCTTGTTTCGCTAGCTCCAAGCATTCGGAAATTTCCTCTTCGTTCGCTGAGAAATCGGTATCGGTCAGAATCAAATTCGTTGAATGGTTTACCATTGCCTCACAGAACATATGCGTGTGCATATAAGGATCTTTCCCGACAAACTCATAGGGAATACGTTGTTCAATGACGAGCAATTTCTGCTTTGGATTCAATGGCAGCATTCCATTATCGTCGCGCATTACTATCAGAGCTTTCTTCGCAACGTCCCACGAGAAATCTATAACTTGTTTGCTGCTGGCATAAGTCTGGGCTTTTTTGGGGTCCATCTTCCCAGCCTTCTCAAATAAGCCCTGGTCGTATTTCATGTTCAGAAGGTGTCTGACAGCATCGTTTACCCTGTCTTCGGAGAGTTCGCCTGTTTCAACGGCTTGCTTGATTCCAAAGAAGCACTGCGACCTCGATTCGTCATCTGCCTTCAGGAGTATCGTATCGCATCCGGCCTGTATCGCTAATGCACAAGCTCTCGGAAGAGGCCATTGCTTGAGAATGGCAGCCATGCCGATTGCGTCAGAGACAATCACACCATCGAAACCCAGCTCTTCTCTCAAGAGTCCCGTAAGGATCTTCTCCGACAACGTGGTCGGGTATTTGTCGTCATACGCCGGATAGACCGAATGCCCCGTCATAATTGCTTTTACCCCCGCGGCGATCGCAGCTTTGAAAGGGACCAGCTCAACCTCCTGCATCCTTTTCTTGTCGGCCCTTATCACATCCAGAACATCGTGGGCATCAGTTGCAGAATCACCTCTCCCGGGAAAATGTTTCGCCGTCGCTGCTATGCCGCCGTCCTGCAAACCCTTGATCAAGGCAACGGCCTGTTTTGCGCACACTTCGGGATCGTCACCAAATGATCTGACCCCGATTTCCGGGTTCTTGGGATTGATATTCACATCGCAGACAGGCGAATACATTTGGGTAACACCTATGGCGCTCAACTGTTTCGCGATGGTGAAACCAATTTTGTAAGTCAGCTTAACGTCGCCCATCGCTGTCATACCCATCGGAGGCGGAAACTGTCTTATTCCGCCGGACATATAATCGTTTTTGAAGTCGCCCTCGAAATCAATAGTCATGTGGAGAGGAATACCAGAGCGCCTTTTCATTGCAATCTTCTGCAGCCTGTTTAAGTCTTTTGTGTAATCTTCCGGTGTTATGCTGATACCAAAAGTCTTACCTGCAAAGTAAGTGTTCGATATGGTAAAATAGTCCGCGGGCTTTTTGAAATTCTGATCAATCTGTGAATTGCCCCAGTAAAGATTCTTGCAGGTCTCAAGTGCATAAGGCTCAAGACAAAGCCCGCCGCATTGCAGTCTTGTGATCTGTTCTATTGCGCTCGGCGTTAACATTGCGCCGCGTCTGGTAAATGTCAATAGCTGGCCGACCTTTTCTTCCAAACTCATTCCTGCAATTGTCTTGCTGACAAATGATTCTCTTTCTTTTTTTGACATTCTTGTCTCTCGCTTTGGAGTCATTTAAGATTCCCATTTTCCACTGTTGGCAGGCCCCACCCAGAATCCGCGCTCATATTTCCAGCCCGGCTCCTCGATCTTCAATTCTTTTGTCTTCCACCCTGTTTCCAGGCGTCTTGTCAGATCATCGAACCCCTTGTTCCATGTAAGTCCGTCGGGAACGGTAACGTTCATGCTTCCCGCAGCGTTCGCATATCTCAAGCAGGATTCGATAGTATGGTTCCCAATAAATGCAGAGAGAAATCCCGCAATTGCCGAATCACCTGAGCCCAGTGCCCCCACGAATTTCTCCTCCTGATAAACTGGGAACCAAAGCTCACGATTCGCCCAGTTTTCAAGGTCGCAACACCGTGCTGCCCCCATCTCATTAAGCCGGCTCCTGTCTGCGGTCCTTATGTACAAGCCCCTGTGGCCGCACTTGACCATCGCTATCGCTGCGCCCATCTTCACTAAATCATTTCCTACGGTGGAAATCTCTTTCACGGTCATATGATCAAGTACGCTCTCTTTGGGTCCGAGCTTCGCCTTTTTCTCGAGGAACGTTTCTCTGTAAAGGAAAAAGAATATCTCTTCAGCACTCGGTGCCATAATATCTGACAGCGGAACCCAGTCTCTGAGGATGGCGAACCAGTCGACTTGCCCTGCATAACTATCTACGTCGGGAAGCGAGAGATCAAGCGCAGTTGTAGTTCCTAATTCTTTGGTTTTCCTGAGGATTCTTGTCAATTCACATCCCCTGCCATCATAAAGCTTTTTCATCCAGGGAGGATAACCGAAAAGCATCAGTTTCGAACGCAGCACAAGGTCAAAATCCATATCATCATAACCGAACGTATCGTTCGCACCGCAATGATGCAGATAGAAACGATCTATCCCAGGGATACAGATAGCAATTGTATATGATGTTGATTCCCCATCGACCATTTTAATCCCCGTAAAATGACCCTCGTGCTCTTCATACCAGTTAAGTACCTGTTTGCCAAAATCATCATTGCCGACTTTGCCGATTAATTCGGTTTTTACTCCAAGCCGCCGAATGGACACACCCGCGTTTGTTACAGGACCTCCTGCCACAACAACGCAGTCCCCCATGTCTATCATCTTACCGGGCACGAGAACATCCGTAAGCTTATCCACTTCACCATCAATTCTGAACGCTGGTATCAAGTCAAGGCAGGTATGTCCTGCTGCCACGATTTCAAGATCTTTGGTGTTCGATGGTTTAAGATTCGTACCTCGTCCTCTCAGATCTTTATTCAATCGATCTGTCAATGGCTCTACTTTCTGTTGTGAACTGTATTGACAACGGCATCGAAAGCCGGCTTCGGTTTACAGTTACGGTCGAACAGCATTGGATAATCGGTCCTTCCCCCTATCGGCAGGTAGCTGCGCCACGATTGGCGGTCATCGACTGCCCAAAATGTAACCCGGCTGAACTTGTCGTGGTGCTTATGAAGCAATGCAAACAACTCGGCGTATCGAGATGCCAGATTTTGCTGAACAGAGTCCGGCAAGGCATTGGGATATGGATTGTGCTTCTTCTGCCCCTCAGTGTCGAAGGAGGAGATGTCAACGACCTTGGAGTCGATAGCATAAAAAGGTAGCACGCTTACGTCCATCTCTGTAATCATCAGTTTGACACCCAATTTGGAAAGGGCCAAAATAGATGACTCAATCTCCTCGATGCGCGGACGGTCGAGGAACCAGTGCCCCTGTATGCCAATGCCATCCAGGTGGACGCCCTTCGATTGCAGGTTCTCAATGAGTCGGATGATACCTTCACATTTGGGTCGGATCTCGGAATCGTAGTCGTTGTAATAGAGTTGCGCGTCTGGATCGGCTTGGTGGGCGTATTCGAAAGCTTTCAGTAGGTAGTCTTCGCCGATGATTTCCAGCCACTTGCTCTTTCTGAGCTGACCGTCAGCGGCAACCGCCTCATTAGCAACGTCCCACCCGTGGATTCGGCCCTTGTAACGACCCACCACCGTGAAAATATGTTCTTTCATTCGGCCAAGCAACGCCTCGCGGTCCAGGGGTCTGCCTGACTTATCCTGGAACACCCAGTCCGGCGTTTGCAGATGCCAGACTAGGGTGTGCCCCACAATGTGCATTTTGTGCTTCTCGCCAAAATCCACATAACGATCTACCGCTCCGAAGTTATATTTATTCGGCTCCGGGTGGACCTCTTCCCATTTCAGGATATTCTCCGGCGTGATGCTATTGAAGTGTTTTTCAACAAGAGCAATAGCGTCCGGCTCATTGCCTAGAATCTGATTTACACTGAGGGCAACACCCATATAGAAGTCGTCCTTAAACGCATCCTTCAGACTAGACAGGTCAGCGTATTTCGCAGTCATCGCGGCGTTGGTCATGAATAACCTTAAAACAAGGAAGAAGCAAATTCACCTGTCTGATTTTATTACTGAATATATGAATTCAAAATGTTCTCAAGCATTTCCTGCCGGCCGCTTTGCAGCACGGGTGTACCACTATTGCGCACATGTTTGTCAATTTCCGCGAGACCTACTTTTCCCGACATTATATCGGCACCGATTCCGGTCTTGAAGCTGCTGTACCTTTCTTCAATAAACTTACTCAGCGCCTTGTCTTTGATTATGCGGTCTGCGATCAGAAGTCCTCGTGCAAACGCATCCATACCGCCGATATGTGCATGGAAAAGATCTATTGGATCGTTAGAGCTACGCCTCACCTTCGCATCGAAGTTCAATCCACCCTTGCCCAAGCCGCCTTGGTTCAATATTATCACCATTGCCATCGTGGTGCTGTAAATGTCCGTTGGGAATTGGTCTGTATCCCACCCGAGTAGGAGGTCGCCGCGATTGGCATCCACGCTGCCAAGTCTCCCGGCGGCAGAAGCAACTGCCAATTCATGTTCGAACGTATTTCCAGCTAACGTGGCATGATTGGCTTCGATATTCAGTTTGAAATCGTCTATTAGATCATGCTCTTTCAAAAAGTACAAGGTCGTAGCCGCGTCAGAATCATATTGATGCTTCGTAGGCTCACAGGGCTTCGGCTCGATAAGGAATTGTCCGTCGAATCCGATTTTGCGTTTATAGTCGACAGCCATGTGCAGGAAACGGGCCATCTGCTCCTGTTCTCTCTTTAAGTTAGTGTTCAGCAGAGTCTCATACCCTTCACGGCCGCCCCAGAAGACATAGTTTTCGCCGCCAAGTTCCTTGGCTGCATCGATCGCATTCTTCAACTGCGCGGCAGCGTGTGCCATGACTTCGGCATTCGGGCTTGTCCCTGCACCCTGCGAGTAAATAGGATTGCTAAATAGATTTGCCGTGCCCCATAAAAGCTTTACGCCGGTTTCCTTCTGAAGCTTTTTCGCAAACTGTACCATGGTTTCTAAATTCGTGCATGTCTGGGAGAAAGTCTCACCTTCGGGCGCAATGTCGCGGTCGTGAAAGCAATAATACTCGATACCTAGCTTCGTGAAGAGTTCAAACGCCGCTTCCATCGTGTCCTTGGCGCGGGATATCGGGTCACTTGCCTTGTACCATTCTCTCTTGAATGCAGGACCGCCAAACATATCCTGGCCGTTACCCATCATCGTGTGCCAGTATGCGACGGAAAAGCGCAGGTGTTCAGCCATCGTCTTGCCGCCGACTTTTTGATCCTTCTTGTAGTACTTGAATGCCAGGGGATTCTTAGAATCCCTACCTTCGTAGGGAATTTGCTTGTCCATCATCGGAAAAAATTTAGTTAGCATATCTGATCTAGCAACCTTTCTAATTCTTTAGTGAAGTCATTCTACGGTTGATTGTGCAATTCCTATCGGGTTGATTCTGTGTCACAGCCATCCCTGGGATTGCCACACAAAACATAAAAAGGAGGGTATCTGCAAGTCTCTGGTTCTTTGTCAATGTCACCTTCGTTTGACCTGTTACTTGCCAGTACGGTTCAACGCCGTTTTCCGTCGGTCGGATCCCCCGGAGGGATCCCTTCTAAAAGAGAATAGGACTCAATCACGAAATCAGTTTCCGTTTTGTCCTCTTATAGCCATGGACATTCGGCACTCGGTCCGAAAACAACAATGCAGCCGCATAGACCCGCGTGCCTGAGCTAGCTTCCAACCATACCAACACTTTCCAAACGGACCGTAACTGTTCTCGCCGCTCTGAACCGGTTTTAAAACATTTGAACCGTTTCAATAATACAGAAGTAATTTTCAAAAGGCAAGGGAAAGGTCTGTCTGTCCCAAAACCAAGCGATGCTTTAGCCCAGCCCAGAGTCAGCTCCGTGAATCTCCTTTTCGCGGATTTTTGTAAAATCAAAACGGTTTTGCCGGGTTCGCCAAACCCGGGTATAAGTCAGGTGGGTACAGTGTCTCTGGAAATCTCCCCTCCCGAAAGACCCTTACCATTGCGACCAAGGTCAAAGCATCCACAACCTTGGTGGAAAAGAACATGTTGCTTCCGACTTTCCCTTCTGCACACCGCCCGTTAGAGAAACAAGTGCTTGTGCTAGCGTTAACCGGGACAGCCTATAGCCGCGATCCTCCCCAGAAATGTCGGCAAGCCAAGATCTTCAGGCATCTGTCTTGATTAACCTGCGAGATGGTTTAAGGGCGATCTAGAAACTTACTCCCGCAGTGATCTGGAGGGAAGCCGTCTACTGCTCGTGTGAGCTAGCGACAGCTGAGACTGGATCGGTGGTTGTAATTTGATATGTCGGCTTTCCGCCCAGGCGCTTCTCGACATCATCTCAAAGGAAATTCTCTCGGCTGTGAAAAACTAGAAACCCACTCCGGCAGCGATCTCGATGCAGGACGTCTGCTGCTCAAATGCCCCGCTTACCTTTCCGCCTGAGCCTGTCGCGGTAAAATTATACGAAGGGTTTCCGCCTACATACCGCACACAAACGGAAAAATTTTCAATGGCGAGTCCGGCTCCTATCGAATATCCAAGAGCCTGAGAACTGGACGATCCCTGGTCGGAATATCCGGATCCCCAATCCAGGTTCACCGCAGGACTTGTCCCAAATAAAAATCCTACTTGTCCCTGTGCGAACAATTTTAGTGGTGAGCCAGGTACTACGGGACCGTTCACCCTGAGGCCGGTAAGAAGCCAGACATTGCTCCATGACGTCGACGACACATGAATATTAGGCGCAGTGACCAGCGAACCCATATCGGTCCTGTTCACCGAAAGATTGAGGCTCGAAATCCAATCCACGTGCGGGTCGAGCTCAACCAGACCGTCGACTCCTACCGCCCATCCGGTAATCGAAAAACCTGAAGCCTTGTCGCTCACTTCCGCAAACTTCCCCATCGGCAGCGACACCCCGCCGAAAAATCCGATGTGAAATCCTGAGCCCGGTTCGATCGATTCCTCCGCATTCTGATCGAGACGAACTTCAGCCGGGCTTTTCCTAACACCCATGTCAATCTGTCCCGACAGAGTCTGCGCTGAGCAAGTTGAAATCAGGCAGAAACAGATAAGAAAACACGAGGAGTTCTTGTGTCGTCTTAGCATCATCAATTCAAGCAAATTTTCCTCCTCCGAACTCTGAGATCAATTCTCCCGATCTCCATTTCCGCAATCGGAAATCGCAGATTGAACTCAAGATACAAATTTCCCTTACTGTACATTCAGGACGGCTCTCAGTCTAATGTCGCTCGACGACGACCCGACCTGAATTTCATATTTACCCGGTTCAACCACATAATCTTCTTTTTGATCATCAAAGTATTCGAGCGAGCTCACTGGAAGATTGAGGTTGACTACCTTTGACTGGCCTTTCGCCAGCTCAACTCGTTTGAATCCTTCAAGCGACTTGATCGGTTGGGGTTTCGAATGAGTCAGGCTGCGTACGTACAATTCCACGACTTCATCCCCATCATACTGACCAGTGTTTTGAAGCGTGAGTGAAACCGCGAGTGTGTCGGAAGGCGACGCGCTATTGCTGCTCAACCTGAAATTCGAATAATCGAATTTCGTATAACTCAGACCAAATCCGAACGGATAGAGAGGCGTTCCAGTATAGTACCTGTAAGTTCTTCCCGGCTCGGTCAGTGTATCACGACCCGGAGACATATTGTAGTCTTCGAACGGGGGGATGTCCTTCACTGACTTATAGAAGGTGATGGGAAGTCTTCCCGCTGGATTATAGTCGCCGAAAAGGACGTCGGCAACGGCATTTCCACCTTCTTCACCCGGGTACCACGCGTCCACGATCGCAGGAAGATTCTTATCTTCCCAATTTACTGCGAGCGCGCTTCCACCGACAAGAACAAGGACTACCGGTTTCCCCGTGGCGTACACCGCTTTTATCAAATCTTCTTCGACTGGAGGAATATTCAAACTCGTCCGGTCTCCTCCTTTGAAGCCGGGAATATCTATGTTCATCTCTTCGCCCTCGAGGTATGGCGATATACCGGCGACGATAATCGCGACATCAGATTTCCGGGAAACATCGACTGCGCTCTTGATCAGCTCCTCGTTTGTCGGTCCAACACTCACGGTATCCTCAAGTGCACGATAGCCTGCCGCGAACTCCACGTCCGAAGTCGATCCGATCTTGTTCTTGATTCCCCGGAGAAGCGTCACAGGTCTTGAGGGAGTCCCTTCGTAATTGCCGAGGAGAATAGCGATATCATCGGCATAAGCTCCAATCACCGCGACGGATTTCAAATTCTTCTTGAGCGGGAGAAAGTTGCCGGCATTCTTCAGGAGTACGATGCTCTCATCCGCAACTTTCCTCGCGAGCTGGCGGTGCGGCTCGGTGTCGTTGTCGGAAATTGTAATCTTATTATATGGGACCGCGTCGGGCGGATCGAACATCCCGAGTTTAAACCGAGCGAGCATCAATCGTTCTACACTTCGGTCGATTTCCTTTTCCGAGACGAGCCCTCTTGCTGCCGCGTCTTTCAACGTAACGAATTCTCCTCCGCAGGTTAGATCGCATCCCGCTTTTACCGCGAGTGCGGATGCAGATGCAAGGTCAGGGGCATATTTGTGGCCGCCGTAAATATTTTCAATCGCACCGCAGTCTGAAACGACGTAGCCCTTGAATCCCCATTTGTCACGGAGCACCTTCGTCAGGAGGAACTTGCTTGCGCAGCATGGAGTTCCGTCCAAAGCACTGTAAGCACCCATTACAGAAAACGCGCCGCCCTCGGTAACGCATGCGCGGAATGCGGGAAGGTAGGTCTCGAAAAGATCTCGGTTGCTGACGACTGCATCGAATTCATGTCTTAGCGGCTCCGGACCGCTGTGCACCGCATAATGCTTTGGTGTCGAGATGACTTTGAAATATTTCGGATCGTCTCCCTGGAGCCCCTTCACGAACGCGACACCAGTTCTCGACGTCAGGTAAGGATCTTCGCCGTAGGTTTCCTGTCCTCTTCCCCATCTCGGATCCCTGAATATGTTTACGTTCGGAGACCAGAACGTCAGTCCCTGGTAAATATTCCGTTCTCCTTTAAGGACATCGTCATTATGCTTGGCACGCGCTTCAGTTGATATGACATCCGCTTCGGAATGGATGAGAGCGTCATCCCAGGTCGCCGCCATTCCAATTGCTTGCGGGAACACCGTGGCAATTCCGTTCCGCGCGACCCCGTGTAGGCATTCGCTCCACCAGTTGTACTTGTCGACTCCGAGCCGCGGTATAGCCGGCGCGCCGTTCTGCATTTGAGATATTTTTTCATCCAGCGTCATCTGCGAAACGAGGTCCGCCGCACGCGCTTCAAATGTCAGGCTTGTGTCGAGATATGCGGGCTTATCATTCGTTTTCCGACCGGGTGCGTCCTGAGCTCTCGCGCCTCCAGCTGTGGACAAAATAAAGAGGGCGATAAATAGGCAATCCGAAATATTCTTCATTCATCTCTCCTGAGAATTTTGCGATCCTGTGGCTTAAGTCGATACGGGACTCCAGCGACTTTCGGACCCGGTTAAAACTGATGAACGAATTATACTTCACTTGGAATGGAAATTCAACAAAAGTTCTGTAAGAAGGGAGGGATATCGCTTAAGCCGCGACGAAGGTGAAATCCATATTTCGTTACTGAAATAATTCCGTTGACCTCGTATTCCTTAGCTCCATCTCTTCACAATTACAAGGGAAAGATCGTCGCTTCGTGGCGCTTCGCCGACAAAATTGTCCACTGCATTTAGAATCTTCTCTCCGACTCTATCCGGCGATATTCCTGCCGATCCCTTTACAATATCGCTCAGTCTTTCTTCGCCAAAGAAATCGTTACGCTGG
Organism: Candidatus Kryptoniota bacterium; assembly: GCA_036567965.1. Lineage (NCBI taxonomy): Bacteria > Pseudomonadati > Candidatus Kryptoniota > Candidatus Kryptoniota bacterium. The sequence continues at coordinate 108,931 of DATCTN010000031.1, read as the reverse complement.
TTTCGCGCCTCAGTAACACCATCGGAATACGTCACCAGCAGATCACCCGGATTAAGTTCAAGTCCTGCTTCCTCGAACTTCGACGACTTCATCAGCCCGAGTGCGGGCGCACCGTGTGAGAGCTGCTCGATTTCATTTCCGCGAAGCACATAGGGCGGAAGATGACCGGCGTTCAATAGTCTGACCTTCCCTGAATTCTGAACGATCTCGAAATAAACCAGCGTCGCGAACTTATTCGGCAAACTGTCACGGCAGAATATCAGATTGATCCGCTGGCCCAGCTCAGATAACGAGCTGTAGTCTGGCGCGATTGCCCGGAGAGTGGATTGGAGTTTCGACATCAAAAGTGCGGCGCCAAGGCCTTTTCCCGCGACGTCGCCGAGTGCGAGGCCGAGCCTCCCCTCGTCGAGATTGATATAGTCTACAAGATCGCCGCCAACATCGTTAGCGGGACGCGTGAAAAGCCAGATCGACCATCCCGCGAGTGTCGGATTATCTTCGGGGAGAAGCGCCTTCTGCACAGTACGGCCGATCTGCAGCTCGTCATGAGCGAGAAGTTTATCCTTCAGCTCGAGCATAAGTACGAGGAGTAGCAGTAGGTAGCTTATGAAAACACCGTTGATTGAAAACTGAAATTGACCGTCGCCTACTCTGATATCTCCGGACATGTAAAAGACGATGCTGACCAGAAGAAGGATCCGCCGGGCTGAATTCAGTTTCAGAAGGAGATTTTTCAGGAGATACCACGATATAACAATGAATCGTTTGACCTTCGGAAACTTCTTCAGGCGTTCCTGCGTCTCGCCGTCTATATAAAATGCATAAAGGTCCTTAAAATCCCGTCGAAGCGATTCCCCGATGTCACCGCTCCGAAAATCGTTCACTATTGTCTTGCGTAAGATGTGGTCTCTTTTTGCCCTGCGATCTTTCTTCGACTCATTTGCATCCATCTGATAACAGCCTCACATTTCCTTTGGTCTCAAAACCACAGTAGATACAACGGTTTACCTCGCGAGTTGTTTCAACAGCCGCGGCTCTGCCATCAATTTCCATTTGACCGATACAATATTCATTCGCGAATGAACCCGGTTTTCAATTTTGGTAATCCGCGACGACTTTCTTCATTCCGGCCCGGATGAGTCGCCACGCAGTAATGTAATTCCCGCGCTGTACATTTCCCCCGCTAACTGAGCGTGCCTCCTCAATCTTGTATGTGCCCGCTTCGATCAGAAAGTCCTGAGTTGATTCCCGGATTAACGCCTGACGCACCGAAATGCGGTTCCCGCTCGTGTCGAAGACCGCCTGTTGAGGACTTCCCATATCTGCGATTGCCCGGAGCGAGCCGTCCGCCTGCTTCTTCCATACCGTCATATATTTTCCGGTCCGGGTCGTGTAAACTCCCAAAGAGTCTTTTGAAATATATCTGTAATTTCCAATCGTATATCCGACGGAACCGTCATTTGAGCAGCGCGCTTCAATGGGAGTCCAGACAAGCGAGTCTGCCGCAGGGAAATCTCCGTAGAATTTCTGCACGGCTGGCCGGCCATATTCGGGCGCGCGATGTGTCGACAGAATGTACGCGTCTTCGGTCGTGAATCTTATAAATGCTCTGTACGGTCCCTCTGCAACCGACGAATCGGAAAACTCCTTGTCGACAGCCGCGAACTTCGATTCGGTTGAGTCGAAGTCCTGAATTTTGTCCTGCGCCCACAGCATCAATGGCAGAGCAACGACCCAGACCGCTATTCCGAATGGTTTCATTTTAATTTTCCCCCCGTTTTGATTTCACAACCAAAATTTGTGAGAGTTCACTACCGAGTCCCAATCCTATTCCCAGGAAGAAACCATCGGCCAGATTGTAGTAGACGTCTCCATGGACAGTCAACCCGACCCCTTTCGATGACGCAAGGAGCGTGGCATCGAGGACGAGCGCGACTACGATGTACGCGACAGCGATGAGCGAAGCGAAGACCATGATACGGGCAATCCGCATTTGTTGAAGCCTCTCGAAATATTTCTTCTCGAATACGTAAATCGCTCCCGCGATCGCTGCGACAAATAACACTTTGATATATATCTGCATCCAATCTGTCAATTGCGATATCGCAGCGTTCAGGCCCGCGGCCATGACAATGACAACCGGAGGAGCGGGTGACGGCATATACCTGAACGACGAAAAGATAATTCCACCGATCGCTCCATAGACGATGAATCCGAATGCGGGATGCTGCGAATCGAAAACCCGACCTCCGTACACTGCGAATCCAATGAATGTGGAACATACCGTGGTCATGAACACGGTAGCAACGAATGAGATCCATTTTCGTTTATTCATACAACTCTCTTATCGAGCAGCACGCGAGCCCGACGCAATGAGATCACAATCATCACAGGACCGCAAGCAGTCCTGCTGCCGCGACCAAACCCATCCCGCCTCCAAAATAGAAAGCCGCGGCCGGTCCAATGTGCTGCCAAAGTTCGCCGGCGATAAATGAAGCCGGGAAGAGTCCGATTCCGAGGATCGTGGCATGAAGTCCGATCGCAGTCGCTCGCACGTCGGCAGGTGCGAGGTCAGCAATGAGCGCCTTCTCGATCCCGTCCGTGAAGCCGCTGTAAAGTCCGTACAGACCGAAGAGCGCCCAGAGCATCCATGCCTCACCGGGTGCCGACACAAGCGCGAAACCGAGATAAACAAGTCCGTAGAATGTATAACCCGCGACGAGAAGCCGCTTCCTTCCGACTCGATCGGAGAGTTTTCCTGCCGGATAGGAAACCAGTCCGTAGACAAGATTGTAAACCAAATAAAGGAGCACGGCTGAAGCCGGTGTAAATCCCAAATTTGTCGCGCGAAGGAGGAGGAATGTGTTCGATGAATTGCCGAGTGTGAAAACAAATGCGACGACGAGGAACAACTGCAGTTTCCCCGGGAGCACTTTCCAGTGAAGGGATGGCGGCTTCGGTCTGTCAGTTGAAACGATTTTCTTTTCGCGCGCGAAGAAGAGAAGAATGACGCCAATAATCGCTGGTACTATTGACCAGAGAAATACTCTCGTGAAGCTCCCCGAATATTGCGTAAGAAAGTAGTAAGCGAGGACGACACCAATCGCGGCGCCGGTCGTATCGAATGCTCTGTGGAGACCGAATGCCATTCCTCTTTTTGACGGGTCGGTGCTGTCCGCGATTAGGGCGTCGCGCGGAGCCGTGCGGATACCTTTGCCGAGTCGGTCGACGACTCTTCCCAGGAATACGATTCCCCACGAGTTCGCGGCATAAAGAAGAAATTTCCCGAATGTCGACGATGAATATCCGGCAATCGCGAGTATTCTTCTTCTTTTAAACTTATCAGAGATATATCCGGACACTACTTTCAGGAGACTCGCGGTACTTTCGGCAACACCTTCTATCAGTCCCAACACAGCGGGACTCGCGCCGAGTGTCGTGGTGAGGAAGAACGGGATTAGCGGATAGACCATCTCAGTCGAGATGTCTGTAAAGAACGACGTCAGTCCTAATACGATTACGTTAAACATATTCTCCACTCGAGAGAGTTGTGAAGCTCAATTCCCAAATCTTATTTACGATTCTTAACCGGGATAACCAGTTTAAGTCCGGACCACATTTCGTCTATCGCACAGACTTTGACATCGACGAGTCCGTTCGAGAGAGCTGACTTTCTCACAACGTCCTCAGTAACATCGGTTTCAACCCCTGAGGATTTCTTCGGCCATGAAATCCAGATTGTGCCGTTCTGTTCGATTTCGTCCTTGAGCGCAGGAATCGCCCGCATCAACTCCTTCGATTCTTTAACAAAGTAGTGAACCTGATCTTTTTTGGTCTTTCGGTCGGTGAGGATTCTTATTCCCTTAGGCAATCGGGGAAGGAGATCGAAATAATATCCGGGCCGGTTAACGATTCTGATCTTGAAATTTTCTTTTAGCCCGAGCTTATCCACGAGGGGAGTACCCGAGTAGCCCGCCGGTTGGACTTCAGGCTTAGCCATTCACCGTTCATCTTTTGTAATGGTCAAATCCATCCCGCCTCCACCGTCCGCTCGTTGCGGACATTGCCCGTGTTCAGCGTCGTCTTGGGCTCAAGCAGGAGGACATGAACTTCTTCCGCCGCGACCGGCATGTGCTCGACGCCTTTGGGGACAATGAAGAATTCTCCTTCGTCTAAATGTATGTCGCGGTCTTTCAGCTTTATGACGAATTTCCCTTTTACGACGAGAAATAATTCGTCTTCGTTTTCGTGATGGTGCCAGACGAAGTCACCTTTGAATTTCACGAGCTTGACATACGAATCGTTGAGCTCGCCGACGATCTTCGGCTGCCAGTAGTCCCGGAAGAGGCTCAGTTTCTGCGCAATGTTTATCTTCTCGACTCTCATTTCTTGTCTCATCGCTGAATTGTTGGGATTATCTCTCAAAGTGAAACTAAAATTCCACGCCGAATAAAACAACCGGTCTTTCCACAGGAGCCAATCGTATGCACGCTCCCACAGCGGGAATCTATCTCCCTCATTCCCTCCACATTCTCGGTAAGATTATTCGGGAATGACAATTGCGCGATTGTCAAAATAGATGAAGTTCTCAAAAATGGTGCGTCCATTAGCGTCAAATTAACCCGGCGTCGGATTTCCCTCATTCTGGTAGTGTCTCAGCTTGAAATCCTGGATTGCGCGCTGCCGTGTCAGGAGTACCGACGATCCAACAGTCATGTCATTCCCGTCACCGCCTTGCGGGATCTCCCGCTCTAACATCATAGCCATTCAAATGATGCGGGATCCCGCTTCGCGGTGACCGATATATAGAATATTTCGATCGGGACATGCTTATAGCGGGAATCCAGTTAGGCTCTGTCCTGGATTCCCGATAGGAACATTCGGGAATGACACGTGAGGGTAAACTGAGGCACTACTCTCATTCTTGTTTGTCGGCTTCAGCTATGGTAACTTCATTCGCGTTGAGCCCGCTTGATGGCATTGAACGCGTCAACGGCTTGGTTTTCCCCACCAAAACAGAGAAGAGAGATGCAGAGTTTTCACCATTCACCCGAGGGATGCCTCCGGGACAAGTACGAGGTGTTGCGCGACCTCGAAGAACCCGTACGCGAGTTGATTTCCAAACATGAATCGAAGCGCGAACTGTGGTTCCCGTCAGAATTTCTTCCCGCCGATCAGGACACTGAAAACGAAAAGGAGATTTGCGAGCTCCGCAGACGCGCGGAAGGAATAAGCGACAACGTGCGTGTCGCGATCACTCTGAACATTCTCACCGAAGAGGGTCTTCCGCATTTCCATAGACTGATCGCGCAAAATCTCGGAGATGCAGCCCATTGGAAGGAGTGGAACGGGCTCTGGACCGCCGAAGAAGATCGTCACGGAAATCTCCTGAGGGATTATATCCGGGATTCACGACTCCTGAATTTTGCAGTCCTCGAAAGACTTCAGTTCGATTACATACGGGCAGGCTTCCACCCCGCATGGAGCGGAGATCCGTACAAAGTTTTCGTGTACACAAGCTGCCAGGAAAAAGCGACGGCGATCTCACACCTGAACACGGGAAAGCTCGTAGGTGATAAAGAGCCTTTACTCTTCAACATCACGCAAAAGATTGCGCAGGATGAATCGCGACATTATGCGTTTTACCTGAACGTGTTCAAGGAGATTATCGCGCGAGATCCGAATGCGGCGCTCGACAGCGCGGCCGGAGTCATGCCAAGCATAGACATGCCGGGAATTTCTATGCTGAACTTCAACGAATATGCGGACGTGGTTCGGCGCTCCGGAATTTACGGACCGCGCGATTACCAGAGAATCGTAGAGGCGCTCATAAGTTCGTGGAACATCTCGCTGATGACACAGCTAAACGAGATCGGGAGAAAGGCTCAGGAAAAAATCATGTCCATTCCGGCCCGGCTCCAGAAAGTCGCAGACTTCATTGAGTCGCGTGTGAACTCGAAGAGTTTCAGCTTCGACGTGATCTTCGGGCGCATGCTGGAGATGGCGTAGAGTCAATCGTAGAGCGCCGCGAAATTATCGCGGGTGCTGTCTGCATTCCTTTCGTATTCTATTCTCGTACCTATCGTGTCGGCCGTATCCTTCCCCAGCAAATCTTCGACAAACGCCAGCGCCATGTCCATCCCAGCCGTCACGCCGGATGAAGTATAAACGTTGCCGTCCCTCACCCATCTCGCTTTCTTCACCCAAACCACATCCGGGTCCTGCCGGGCGACGAGGGAAAACGCACGTTTGTTGCTTGTCGCCTTCTTCCCCTTCAAGAGTCCGGCTTTCGACAGAAGAAGAGAGCCTGTACAAACCGACAAAATATATTCCGATTGCGACGCGAGCCGCCTGATGTGTTCCAAGAGAATCTCGTTGCTTGCCTCGTTTCTGGTTCCCATCCCTCCGGGAACGAATAAGATGTCAGTATTCTGGTAAGCTTTGTCCATCGAGAGTGTCTGCACCCTGGCATTATCCGAATTACAAACGATTCCCCCCGCGATAGAATAGAACTCGACGCTGAAATCCGGGGACAGCTTTCCGAATATCTCGACCGCACCGAACACGTCGAGCGACTCAAACTCTTCAAAAAGGATAATTGAAATTTTCACGTTCATCCCCTCCAACGATTACAAAATGTCTTTGATTCCTCGAATTATCAAATTCCGAATTTTTGAGATAATAGTGTCACCCTTTCGGGATTTCATTTGCAATTACCGCACGATACTGTGACAATCTTACCGCTTCTCGATTCACTCCGGGATCAAAAACCATTTGATGTGCTACGTGCCTTGACGGGTCAGTACTTCCTTCATAGTTGCCGCCAGATCCCGAAGCGCTTCCGCGCAATCTCCGTTAAAACTTGAGCCGTGCATGATTGCAAGTGTCTTCGGTTTCAAGTCGGCGAGGTCTCCGAGCTGTCGCTCAGTATTTGTTGTGTACGGCATGTAATCCCTGAACGATCCCGCCTGGAAGTCGACGAAGTTCTTCTTTGCCGCGCTGATGATATCCGAAGCGGTAAGCGGCTCCGCATCGCCGTTTTGATGGAGAAGATCGGAGCAGAAGAGCGTGCCGTTTACTTCCTCGAAAAGATGTCCCGCGTCCCAGCCGTGCGGAAGATGAGGCGTCGAGATAAACCGGAATTTATATTTGCCTGTCGTAAACGTTTCAAGATGATTCAGACCTTCGGCTGGTTTAGAAGTGTAATCCCGCATATTTATCCGGGCGCCGACAATACTACAGAAGTGCTGTGCAGCCGGCGCGACTTGGAGCCACTCATTAATAGAACCGCATTCATCCGGTTCGAAATGACTGAATCCGATCCGGCGGATCAACGACGGATCGATTAATCTCGCCACCGCATCCCGGACATAGGTGAACAAATATTTTTGTCCCGTGTGCCACAGGAGAGGTTCATCATCCTTCACGAGAAATTGATTCATTTGAATATCCCCGTCGGTGAGAAATGTCGAGATGCGATACACGTCTGGCGCGATTTCTGTCACTTTCGTCATTCAAGAACTCCTGATAACAAATTGTGAACCTGGAAAGAGCCGGAGCGGGTGCTGGAGCGCGCACTAATCCCGGCTAAGCCTCGACAGGATGTTTATATCCGCGCGCCGACAATTCGTGTTCAATCGCCGTGAGCTCGATGCAGAGCGCAAGTACGATCATCGCCGGCTTGAGCTCGGAGAGAGGCGGGTATGTAGCGGCGATCCTGATGTTCCGGTCCGCTGGATCTTTGCCGTGAGGGAACGTGGCTCCGGCTTCGGTGAGCGTTACTCCTGCCGCAGCAGCCATACCGACAACCCTCCTGGCGAATCCGGGCTGCGTGTTAAGACTGATAAAGTAACCGCCGCGCGGCCTGCTCCATGATGCAATTCCTTTTCCGCCAAGATGTGAATCCAGGATGTCGAGGACGAGATCGAATTTCGGTTTCACGATAGCCGCGTGACGCTTCATGTGCGCTTCGATTCCGGCCATGTCTTTAAAAAAGCGAACGTGACGCAGCTGGTTAAGCTTGTCCGGACCGATCGTTTGTATGATCGTCTGTTTCTTCAGCCAGTTGATGTTGGTTTCGCTGCTTGCCATCATCGCTACGCCGCCTCCGGCAAATGTAATCTTCGAAGTCGAGCTGAACACGAATGCCCTGTCGGGATTTCCCGATCTCCTGCACGCCTCGAGAATGTTCATCAGTCTGTCGGGAGTTTCGGAAAGGTGGTGCACAGCGTAAGCGTTGTCCCAGAAAATCCGGAAATCGGAAGCCTTCGCGGGCATTGCCGCGAGTCGCTCGACAACTTCGTCCGAATATGTGATACCGGTCGGATTGCTGTACTTGGGTACGCACCAGATACCTTTTATGCTCGAATCGGAAGCGACCAGGTTTTCAACATGCGACATGTCGGGACCGTCTTCATGGTAGTCGACGGTGATCATTTCTATTCCGAAGTAATCGCATATCGAGTAGTGCCTGTCGTAGCCCGGGCTGGGACAAATAAATTTCACGGCGGGAAGTTTTTGCCATGGTAACTCGCTTCCCGGGAGCCCTCGTAGCATACCTCTCGCGACCAGGTCGTGCATCATCGCGAGGCTGGAATTTCCGCCGATCATTATTTCATTCGGGCGCGCCTCAAGAATACCGGCAAATAATTCCTTGGCTTCTGGAATCCCGTCGACTCCACCGTAGTTTCTGCAATCGATCCCGTCACGGGATTTGTAGTCGTTCCTTGAAAGACAATCCATCATTTCCGACGAGAGGTCGAGCTGCTCAGCGCCGGGCTTGCCGCGAGACAGGTCGAGTGCGAGATTCTGAGACGCGAATTCTTTGTAAGCCGCGCTAAGCCTGGTGTGTCGTTCCCTCAATCGGGAATCGTCCAATCGCTTTAGCTCATCGTGAATATTTTGGTTCTTTGTTTTCGATTCTACGGTGAAGGATTCCATAACTCTCAGTGCCAACTTTACTGATTTGTTCTCGAAGCATCACACATTCGACGGGTTGATCGGCAAAACAATTTGATGCCGCTCATATCGATAACAACATTGAAGCCGGACAGGTTCAAATTTCAATTAGATCGGGATGCCGCCGACAGCTTCAGCTTGAGACAACGATCCCGCGGTATATCGGCAGAGTCAAGTAAATCTCCTTTGGCAGTCTTTGTTCACACGAAGGATATTTCATCAGAGAGGCTCCCCGCGCTGATAAGCGATCGTCACACGATGCGGGGCGATGTGAAGTTCAAACGACCGAAGACCGATCCGGAGACTACGAAGGAGGAGAGATCCGGCGGATCATAAACCGGTTAGGAAACTCCCTTCGAGTTCAGGAACGGACCATGGTTTTTATCCGTACTCACGATATGTTCACTGAGCCAGTTCTTCGGGAATTTCACATCGGAATATTAGTCCGTTGCGGACACAGGCCGCAAGCATTCGGGCAAGTCAGTTCTTAGCGCTAATCAGTGATGGCCTTTTTCCCACACTCCACCCGTCTATCTTTTCGTCCAAAGAAATATTCCTTGAGATCGATAGAAGCGCTTCTTTGAACGGAGCCCGCTCTCCCGCGGTTATAGGAACGGGACGAAAGTCTTTTATGCCGTACGGAATTATTTCCGCTTCGACAGTTGTGTCACGAAAAGAGAGGCCCGCCATGATCCCCTTCATGGTCTCCGCGTCATGCTGATCGAAAATCAGGTTACCAAGACTGTACAAAATCAGTTTCCCTTTATAACAATCTATCGACTCGATCACGTGCGGGTGGTGTCCGATGATGATGTCGGCACCCGCGTCGATCAATGTCCTGGCCGATTGCACCTGATCGTGGGATGGGAATTTGAGATACTCCGTCCCCCAGTGCACATAACAGACTATGAACGCCGAAGGATTTTTCTCTCTGTACTGTTTGATACCGTTTACGAATACCGAGTCGCCCGAATACCAGATGTTCGACGATTTCATGTCTATTCCGAGTGCCGCAAAAATCGCGAGCATCCTTCTGCCGACGTTGATCTCCGCCGGATTGCAGTAGGTCGCATCCTTTCTCTTGAGCCCGATCGGAACGATACCGTTTTCCTGAAGAATATCGTGGGTGTCTTGAGCACCTTCAGTAGTCTGATCGTTGATGTGGTTGTTCGCCAGCGTCGCGTGAGTTATGCGCGCCGTGCAGAGGATGCCGACGAAATTGCTGTCGGCCCTGAACGAGTAAGGCTTATCAGGCAGATGGGCGAGAGGCGTTATCGGGCACTCCAGATTTATGAACCTATAGTTGAACCTATCCAGGACCGGTTGGATTTTTTCGAAAAGAAATTCCTTTCCGTTCTTCCTGACTCTGTTCTTTACGCCCCGTGCCAGCATCACGTCACCCGTGAAGCAGACGCTTATTTCGGATTTCAGCGGGACATTCTCGGTTTTATGGCACGAAAATAGAAAAACGGATGAGAAGACAATTGTAAAGAGGATAGTCTTTGAAGTCAAACTAATCTCGCATTTGTTCAATCGAAAACTAATAGATGGACCGTCACGCGAAGAATTCCGAATATGATATGATTCATCCCGTAAATATCAGCCCGTTGGTCCGGAAAGTGTAATTACCAGCAGGTTTAAAATCAAATATGAGCGCAGCAATATCACATCGATATGATAAGCTGCCGCAGGACTTCCGGGAAAAAGTCCATGACGTCTTTCGAAAAATGTTGTCTCGGAATTTTAGTTGTATATTTCAAACGTCACGGTTCAAAATCGCACTAGTGCGAAAACTTAAACAACACGGGGAATCAGGACATGGTTGAAATCACCGACGAGTACATGAAGAAGAGGTTGTCGCTTACCCGGACATACTGCCTGTGTATCCTCAAATCGACTCCTAAAAGGAACGAGGCGGGGGTGGATAAGATCGTTTGGGAACACGGGCGGAGGAATTTTTCCCTTCTTGCGGAAGGGATACTCCCGATTGTCTGCCCCGTTGCGGACGGGAGCGACGTAAGTGGAATTGGAATATTTGACAGACCGGTCGAGGAAGTAAGGCGAATCATGGACGGCGATCCGGCAGTCAAGGCAGGACTTTTCACATACGAACTTTACACATGCCGGGGTTTTCCAGGAAGCGCCCTGCCCTAATGTAACGTGTTCCGGATTAAGAACTTATTTGATTCATCCCGAAACGAGGTTTCCTCTCGTGCGGAAATCATTTTTCAGTCAATCCCCGATCCTCGAGGAGCGCTTTTACATTCGGGTCGCGCCCGCGAAAAGCTCGATAGAGCGCGCCGACGTCTTCAGATCCTCCGCGCGACAAAATCATTTTTCTGAAACGTTCGCCGTTCGCCCGGGTCAGGCCTCCATGTTCAGTGAACCATGCGAAGGCGTCATCGTCGAGTACTTCGCTCCACAGGTACGAGTAATAACCTGCTGCATATCCGTTGCTCCAAATATGGGCGAAATATGTTGAGCGGTACCGCGGTGGCACGAGTGGCATGTAAACGCCGTACTGTTCAAGGGCATGAGTCTCAAACGAGTCTACGTTTGCAACCTGCGCCCCCTGTGGAATTGTGTGCCACGCCATATCGAGTAGAGACGCTTCAAGATATTCGGTGGTGGCGAAGCCCTGGTTAAACGTTCGCGCCTTCCTGATCTTACCGACAAGTTCTTTCGGCATCGGCTCTCCCGTTTTGTATTGCTTCGCGTAGTGTGCGAGGACCGCCGGGTAAAGCGCCCAGTGCTCGTTGAACTGCGACGGAAATTCTACAAAATCCCGCGGAACGTTGGTACCGGCTAGTCGCGGGTACTCGACATTTGTGAGCATTGCATGAAGCGCGTGTCCGAATTCGTGGAACATCGTGGTAACATCATCGAAAGTGAGAAGCGCCGGCTGACCCTGGGCGGGTTTCGTGAAGTTTGCCACGTTGAAGACCACAGGTTTCGCGTGAAGAAGTCCTGACCCGTCAACGAACGTATCTTCCCACGCGCCTCCGCTCTTGTTATCGCGCTTGAAGTAGTCGCAGTACCAGAGCGCTATCGATTTCCCGTTGGCGTCGAACACTTCGAACACTTTGACGTCAGGCTGATATACAGGAATGTCCTTCCTCTCCCTGAACGTCAGTCCGTACAATTTGTTCGCGGCATAGAAAACTCCGTCCTGAAGGACACGGTTCAGCTCGAAGTACGGCTTGATCTGTGACTCATCCAGGTCGTAGTCGGCCTTTCTGACTTTCTCGGCATAATACTGCCAGTCCCAGGGCTGGAGTTTGAACCCGCCACTCTCGCGATCTACCAGCGCTTGCATCTTCGCAGCTTCGTTTCGTGCTTTCGCCATCGAAGCGGGCACGAGGTCTGTAAGAAGCCTGATGGCCGCAGCGGGAGTCTTCGCCATCTGATCTTCGAGCGAATATGCGGCGAAGTTCGGATAACCTAAAAGTTTTGCCCGTTCGGCACGAATTTCTGTGAGGCGGGTTATAATCGTGCGCGTGTCATTGCTATCGCCGCGCTCCGTGCGCATCGTCGACGATTCGAACAATCTCTCGCGCACATTCCGGTCGCTGAGCGAAACCTGGGCAGGCTGCTGCGTGGTATTTTGAAGAGGGACAACCCACTTTCCGTCGAGACCCCGGTCGTGCGCAGCTTGCGCCGCTGCAGCAATTTCGGCATCGCTCATACCATCGAGCTCCTTCTTATCATCGATGACGAGGCCGCCGGCTTTCGTCCCGGCCAGAAGCTTATTCTGGAAATCGGTGACGAGTTTCGATTCTTCCTGGTTCAACGCGCGGAGTTTTTGTTTATCGGGTTCCGAAAGAAGCGCGCCCGACCGCACAAAGTCCAGGTAGTAGCGCCTTACCAGGAATTTTTGGACAGCGTCGAGACCGAGCTTCTCCCTACTGTCGTATATCAATTTTACGCGCCGGAACAAATTGTCATTGAGATATATTGCATCTGAATGAGCGGCGAGTTTCGGGGCTTCCTCGGACTCGATGCTCTGCAGTGCGTCGTCGGTATTCGCCTGAGTCATCGCGAAGAATACTTTCGTAACACGCGTGAGAAGATCGCCTGATTTCTCCATGGCGACGATCGTATTGTCAACTGTCGCGGGTGACGGATCGGTGGCAATCTTGTCGATCTCTGAAAGCTGCCTCCGCATCCCTTCCTCGATCGCAGGCTTGTAATCGGAGTCGTGGACCCGGTCAAAAGGCGGCGCCTGGTATTGAAGTGGACTCGGTCCGGCGAATGGATTGCTGCTCGCAAATACCGCGGCTGAGGTATCGTCAATCGTTAGTGTAGTCTGAGGTTTCACGGATATCCCAGTTTGTTGATGTGAAACGGAATCAATGTTGATAGCCCCTGACAGAATTGAGACCGCAGCCGAAGCGGACAGAAGTATAAGTACAAAGGAAATTTTCCTCATGTTAATTCCTCCGATGAAGTTCGGGCACAAGAGCAATGCGCCCGCTCCGAAAAATATTATCAGGTCACATCAGCTTGGACGCAACCGAGAATCAAACTACTCTTCGGAAGCTTGAGTTTCAACGAGAAAAGTCGAATCGATGTACGCCGGATCTCTCTTGAGCGGATGCAACCCAAGAAGCGGCAAGATTCCGGCAGCGCGGTTACCTTGCGAAGGTATCCTCGCGCAAGTCAGTCAAAACCACCTAACCCTTTATCGCTACATAGGACGTTTCGCAAGGCACGCACCAAGCTTTCACGGATAAAGGTTCACGCCGAGCCACCACTGGAAGTTGGTGACGGACACGCCGTTGATTGACGCCCGAACGTTGGGCGACAGGAGAAGCCGCACATCGAATTCTTTCGCCGGCGACACGGTGAGCCCCGCGAGAAATGTCGTGGTCACATCGCTTATGTCCTGCTCGGGAGAAATGTAAAGCTCGCCGTAGTTCGACTTGTTGGTCACTCCGCTGTAGCTGTTGTTATCATAATTCTGATTGTAGATGACGAGCGTCTGGTCGGTTATTTTCCATTCGGATATTTGTTTGTCGAGTCCAAGGAGCAGTGACACTTTGTCCGAGAACCGGTAATTGAATATCACCGGGATGTCGATCGACCACCGGTCGACGGTAAAAGTCCATTGGGTATTTTTGTTTTGGGATGTGGAATCGAAATAAAGATAATTGTAAACATTCCCGGTAGTGTTGTAATAAGAATGCCCGTTCGCCACAGTTGGTTCGTTCGTGTTGATCGACTGGCTCATTATATAGAGTATCCCGCCGATCGTCAGTTCCGAAGCGTCGCTGAGGTTCCATTTCAGAGAAGCGAGAAATCTGTGGCTCGTTTGAATGTTCGTCCCGCCGCCGCCGCTGTGCTCAAGAAAGTAGGAATGCGACAGGCTGGAAGTGTAGTTCGTATCGTAGGAGTACGAATAAGTGTAGTAAGAAGTATCGACTACTGTAGAGCGTAACGTGAGATCGACGTTTTCCCTGTTATACTGGTACAGCAGTGTTATAAGCTGGTGGACGTTAAGCCGTGATGTCAGGTCGATTCCACCATAGATCGTTTTGCCGTCGTGGTTCCAGTTCTCGGCGGTTGTTCCCGAAGAAAGAGAAAGATTATTGTTCGGGCTGAACGTATAGTAAGACGAATCGCGGCTCGAGTAGTTCTGTGTCGCGGTTCCCCATAGGTATCCGCCCGTGACTCCCAGAGTAGATTGGGATGTGAGGGCATACCGGATACCGCCTGAAAGGTCCCAGTGATTGTAATCCTGGTTTCTCCCCTCCATGTTGTAGTAAAGAGAAGATCCCGAACCAGAAGTGTAGTTGTCCCAGTAGTTATTATCGCCGTAAGAGCCGTCCTCAGAAAAAAGTACTCTCCCGAGTTTCAGTCCGAGCTTGAGATCTGGAGTAACCTGGTAGCCGCCATAAACCGTGAACAGATTTCCGCTGTGGTGCATGTTGTCCTGGCCCGATGAGATGGTTGTGATGGGCACGTTCGCGCTGTTCGCTATCATTCTGCCGTTGTAGTCATACCCAAGGTCGGGCTGGTAGATGTCGAACGGAACCGAATAGTATTTCGAATCCTGCATTATCGCCTGGTATGTAACTCCGAAAAAAAGTCCGGGCACACTCGATGGAAGCGGTTTTGTCATGAACGCTGCCGAAAGAATCGGGGCGATTATGGGACGGGAGTTGACGAAATAAAAAGGAAACACGATTGCCTGAGACATCGCGATCGGTCCATTGTACACAGGGTACACCGGCTGGTAGAGATTTGCTGTTTGCTGGTACGACCGGAAATCCAGATAAAGATGGTTGGTTCCCGAGGTGTCTGAGTTGAACCACGCCGGGTTCACCTGCAGATTCAGAATTGGGTCGTCGATGAGGCCTGGCGTTGCGAGTTCAAACGATCCGATTCCGTACGGGCTGATGTAACTCGGCTGGAAGAACATGTCGTTCTGTTCGAACGATTTCTCGAGCGATCTCTCGGCGTAATACTGGGCGGAAACGGTACCGGTGAGGAACAAAGTGATGCCGAGAAAGAAGACTACTCTTTTCATAACATCCTCCTCGAATTGAATCAAAATATTTCGCTATCCTGATAAAGAAAACAGGCGAAGAGTTGGCCCCTGAGTTCAATCCAAATATATGAAGAATCTTTTACAGGAAAAGTCCAGAGGATGATCTGTGGGGCGCGCGAAGGAAATAATCTATTGATGCCGCAGGAGAAGCCTGAGATCGGAATCGAGAAAGTTGCGGATGATGTTTGTAGCCCTTTGTCCGCCGCTCCAGGAGTTTCCTGTCGGGCAATGCCTCTCTCCAGAGTGCCACGAGACCCATCGCATCAAGGCATTCAAGAAGTATGTTCCATAGACTCAAATGAATCCCCAGCAAGAATTTCTTTTGATCCACTATGGATTATCATTTCAGAATCGGCGAACCGACCTTCAACTCCAGAGAACATTTGGCGTCAATAGATGGTCCATCTCAGAATTTCTCCGATTCCGCCGACAGCCCAACCTACATCCGGGGAGCCGAATGAAATCGAACGGATCCTCTTCGTGCCCGGCGGAAGCGGTACAGAATGCCACGCCGTATCTCCCGACGAACTTTCGAAGACGTATCCTGAATCCGCCTCACCGCCGGCGATCATCAGAGTTGAAGATCCGGGAACACGCCTGATATCTCGGAGCCACAATAATCTGCCGATGTCGTGCACTGACCAAGACTTACCACCGTCCGTAGTGGAGGCCCACCTGCCTCCCAGGTTGTCGACTACAACACCGTGAAGAGCATCGGTGAATTCAAGCGACACGGCTATCCCGTTAAGTCCTTTGATTGGATCCGAAGCGCGCCAGCTTTTGCCGAAGTCTGTGGAGTGAAAAACCCGCGGACAAAAATCTTTCGACTGGGATGCTGTTGCGAACCAGGCATCTGTGCCGAAAACGGACATGCATGCAGTAACTCCGAATTCGCCCTGCGCGGTGTCGGCCGCGACGATATTTTCCCGTCTGACACGATGCCAGGAGTCACCGCCGTCGGACGTTGTGTAAACACTAAAATAGTTTGCGGGAGAAGGATCGCCGAGCGCGATTCCATGACTCTTGTCGAAAAACCTGACCGCGTCGCCGAATGTGTGATCGGTTTTGAAAACCTGTTTCCAACTATTGCTGCCGTCATCAGTTTTGAAAATCCTGAAATCCGTTCCTGAGGCGGCATCAATCGAGACAACCCATGCTACAGTCGAGTCAAGCGGTTCGATGCAGACGTTGTCGAAGTCCGCGAGCGGCGTGCCGCACTTTCTCCAGTTGATCCCTCCGTCGACGGTACGAAGCACACATCCGCCTGATCCTGCCGCCCATGCCACCGCAGCGTTCACAGCTTTGACGTTCAGGAGCGTGTCAGAAGAGGCGCTTGTCTGAGATCGCCATTGTCCCTGCGCGTGCGAAATGTTGACAGCAATGGTTGCGCAGAAAGCCGCTAAGAAAAAGGGCGACAACCATGCCGCCCTTTTCATGACGAAATATTTCAACGGCATTGCGCGGACATATCAGAAATAGACCGCCATCGTGAGACCCGCCGTCTGGAAGCCGACAGTGAGCTGGCTTTGATCCGCCGCACCAGTCGCTGTTGCGCTTCCGGTTGTCAGACCGAATTGGTACTCTGCACCGAGGCTGATACTCTGGTTAAAAAAGTACTCCACTCCCATCAGCGCTCCGACACCAAACATGCTCTGTGTCGTCTTAAAGGAGGCGGGGTTGGTTGTCTCTGTACTAGTCATAAACTGCAATCCGCCTCCGACATACGGACTCACGCTTGATGAAATCGGAAGGTGGTACTCCAGCGCTCCACCGATTCCAAATGAAAATTTATTGTCGGAAACTTCTGGTGTCGTGCTCGTAGTGTGATTGTTGATTCCGAAGAGGAGCAATCCGCGGACTGCGACTCCATCAGAAAGAAAGTACTTCGCCCCGATGCCGGCAGATTGGTTCACGTAAGTCGAGTAGGCTCCGAGGTTAAGTGCATTCAGGCCGACAAAGTTGAAGAGGAGCGCTTTCTGTCCCTGCGCGCCAACCCGCAGCGTCTGGGATTGAACGCTCGAGGCTCCCACAAGGAAAATGACGGCGAGTAGAATCATGGATCTACGCATAACGGTACCTCCTGTCTTGTTTTTGTTAATGCGTTTCGAGTCCATCGATAGGCTTGATCCCCAACCCGCACTCCGATGCAAGAGGATGAAGGATCGCAAGCCACAGTTCAGCGTAAGTTATCTCGGCTTGAACTAAAACGCCAGAGCGGAGGCCCTTGTCTGTCTAACTGAAGAAATTCCCCCTATTTTTCACCCATGAACGGATAGCGATAATTCTTCGGGGGAACAAGATTCTCTTTCGTGCTCCGCGGCGAAAGCCAGCGGACCATGTTCAGGAAACTTCCTGCCTTGTCGTTCGTCCCGCTTGCTCTCGCGCCTCCGAACGGCTGTTGTCCTACGACAGCGCCCGTCGGCTTGTCATTTATATAGAAGTTTCCGGAGGCATTCACCAGTATCCGGTTCGCGGTAGCAACCGCATACCTGTCATGCGCAAATATCGCTCCCGTCAAAGCATATGGAGACGTCTCGTCGCAAAGATGAAGCGTCTCTTCGTACTTGTCATCATCATAGACACAAACCGTCATGACGGGTCCAAAGATTTCCTCTTCCATAGTTTTGAAGTGCGGGTTCCTGGCAAGGATAATCGTCGGCTCGATGAAAAATCCCTTAGAGTCGTCGTAATTCCCGCCGCATACTATTTCAGCCTCGGAGGATTTCTTCGCGAAATCGATATAGCCGGTGATTGTCGAGAACGCCCCTTTATCGATGACCGCGTTCATGAAGTTCGAGAAATCACGTACGTCACCCATCTTCACCGTCTTCAATTCGCTGATCATATAATCTTTTAGATTTGCCCAGAGCGATCGAGGGATGTATGACCTCGACGCGGCCGAACATTTCTGCCCCTGGTATTCGAACGCGCCGCGGATTATCCCGACTCCGAGCTCCTGAATGTCGGCACTCTTGTGGGCGAAAATAAAGTCCTTGCCGCCGGTCTCGCCAACAATTCTCGGGTACCATTTGTATTTCGAAATATTTTCGCCGACCGTCTTCCACATATCCTGGAACACCGAAGTGCTACCGGTAAAATGAATTCCGGCCAGATACGGAGACAGCATCGCAGGTTTTCCGACAGATCCACCCGATCCTGGCACAAAATTGATGACTCCCGGCGGCACGCCCGCTTCCTGGAGGAGTTTCGTTATATAGTACGCCGAATAGACCGCGCTGGAGGCGGGTTTCGCGAGAACGACATTGCCAACCATCGCGGGTGCGGTCGGGAGGTTACCCGCTATCGACGTGAAGTTAAAAGGAGAAACGGCAAAGACAAATCCCTCGAGCGGGCGGTATTCCATTTTGTTCCTGACATCCACCGGCGAATGCGGCGGCTGCTGCTCAAAGATCTGCATCGCGTAGTATGCATTGAACCTGAAGAAATCCGTCAGCTCCGCCGCCGAATCGATCTCGGCCTGGAAAACGTTTTTGCTCTGTCCCAGCATCGTCGCGGCATTCAGTGTATCGCGCCATGGACCCGACAGCAGAGCTGCAGCTTTCATGAAAATGGACAGTCTCTCTTCCCAATCGAGGCCAGCCCATGCTTTCCGCGCCGCAAGGGCCGCATCGATCGCCATGTTTACTTCCTTTTCACCGGCCTGGTGGTAGGTAGCAATTACAGTTTTATGGTCGTGCGGAAGTACGCACTTTCCGATTTTGCCTGTCTTTATCTCTTCTCCTCCTATGATCAGCGGTATCTCGATCTGCTTATTTTGCATCTCCTCGAGTTTTGCTTTCAGAGACGCTCGCTCCTGTGAACCCGGAAGATAATTTTTCACGGGTTCGTTCGGCGGCAACGGTATTTCAAATTTTGCGTTTGACAATGTGATTCGTCTCCTTGCTAGATTATGGGTAAGAACTTCAGATCGAAGTCAGATATGAAAACACAAAAGTCAAAAATTAGACGGCCTGCATTGGGGGTTTTCGAATTCAGTTTTGAATTTTGACATCTGACTTTTGAATTACTTTCCAATCTCCTCTTTCAGAGCTTCCAGACTTAATTTAACGTTCTTCTCATTCGAAGTGTATCCCATCAGTCCAATCCTCCAGATCTTTCCGGCAAGCTGGCCGAGTCCGGCACCGATCTCAATGTTATGGCGGTTCAGTAGGCGTTCCCTGACCGCTGCTTCGTCGACTCCATCGGGGACGCAGACGGTAACGAGCTCGGGCAAGCTGGCTTCACCGTTCACGAATGTCTTCAATGCGATCTGTTCAAGTCCCGCCCGGAACAAATCGGAATTTTTCCTGTGTCTTGCCCAGGCATTTTCAAGTCCCTCTTCGTGAACGATAAGAAGCGCTTCATGGAGACCGTAGAGCGCATTGATTGGTGCCGTATGATGGTACGTCCGCTTCGCCCCGCTCCAGTAACTAAGGACGAGGCTTACGTCCATGAACCAGCTCCTCACTTTCGTTTTTCGATTCTTTATCGCGTTCACCGCCCGCTCACTGAACGTCACAGGCGAAAGTCCGGGAGGACACGAAAGACATTTCTGGCTCCCGGAATAAACAGCGTCGAGCTTCCATTCGTCGACTTTCACGGGAATTCCACCGAGCGACGTCACTGTGTCGGCGATCGTGAGGCAGCCGTGTTCGTGCGCGATCTCCGAGAGTTTTTGAATGTCCGACCGGGCGCCGGTCGAAGTCTCTGCGTGAACGAACGCGACCACCTTTACGTCCCTGTCAGCGCGGAGAGCGTCTTCCAGTTTATTGGGATCGACCGGTTCACCCCAGGGAGCATCGACTACGACGGGTAATCCCCCGCTGCGCTCGATCATCTCTCTGAGTCGTCCCCCGAACGCACCGTTCACGCAAACTGCGACCTTCATTCCGGGTTCGACCATGTTGACCACACACGCTTCCATCCCGACGGATCCCGGTCCGGACACGGGGAATGTCACCTCGTTCTTTGTAATGAACGTGTCTCTCAAAAGGGATTTGATTTCATCCATCAACCCGATGAATGCCGGATCGAGATGGCCGATCGTGGGACGGGACATAGCTTCGAGAACTCTGGGGTGGACGTTCGACGGTCCCGGCCCCATTAAGATTCTATCGGGAGGATGAAAGGTTTTCATGATTATCGCTTCTCCTCAGTGTCAAAATACGAAGGTCCAATTTCTAAATTCTAGACAAATCATAAACTCGAAATACAAAACGCTTGCCCGCAGTCCACAGTCTCCAGACTCGAGATGGGTAGAGGTTTTGGAATTCGAAATTCCGGAAAATGTTCCGTACGATCCCGGTTCAACCGCCGCATCAATCCAGTAATCCTGCGCCTTTTAGAATCAGCTTTAGTTCTGCACGTTCCTTCTCGCCGAGCGGGGCGAGCGGGCTGCGGGGATCGCCGCCGAAGTAGCCGAGCATGTCCATCGCCGCCTTAAGTCCCGGAACACCGTACTTAGATGTTACCGCCCTGTTGACCGGGATGAGTTTCGCTTGGAGCGCTGCGGCCGCCGAGTGTTTGCCCGAGTCAAAAAGACTCTTCAGCTCGACACACTCCGCGGGCACAATATTCGCGAGCGCGAGGATACCGCCTGTCGCACCTGCGATGAGGCCGGGATACAGAACCGAAGCCGTTCCCACAAGAACCGAAAAGTCCCCGGGCGCACACGCGACCAACTCGGCCGTGTGAGCGGTATTCTCGGAGCTGTTCTTCAGTCCGGCAATATTTCCATGCCGCGAAAGTTTCGACACCGCATCTGCCTCAATGCTAACTCCCGTAAATTTCGGAACATTGTAAATAATCAGAGGTATCTTTATCGAGTCCGCAACTTCCGAGAAATATCTCACAAACGCCGCACCGTTCATCTCTCCTTTATAGAATGACGGAGTCAGCACGAGCGCATAATCGGCTCCGAGACCGGCAGCATCATTAGACAGCGAAATTGTCTCCCTTATAGAGTCCGATCCGGTTCCCGCGATAAGCAATTTTCCGGAAGGAAGATTTTGTTTCACCGCATCGACAAGCTTCAATTTCTCCTCACGCGTGAGGAACGCGCTCTCGCCATTGGAGCCCATCACGACGTATCCGGCCAGACCCGTCGTGTTCCACCGATTCATATTTTGAGCTAATCTGTCGAATGCCACTTCTCCACGTTCAAACGGAGTCGCGATCGGCGGAAATATTCCATTAATCATCTAGCTCACCCTCACCTTAATACTATTTGCCTGTCCACTTTTCACTTTTCATTTCTCATTTCTCGTTTCTCATCTGCACTTCATCCCCCGAACAGATTCCTCAGGACGAAACCGATGTTTGCCGGCCGTTCTGCGAGACGCCGCACGTACCATTTGTACCACGCCTTACCGTAACTGATGAGCACGCGTATATGATAACCTTCTCTCGCGAGCCTCTTCTGGTCGTTGGTCTTGATCCCATAGAGCATCTGGAATTCAAGTTTCTCGTTTGGAATTCCGAACTCCGCTGACGACTTGATGATCCTCTCGTGCAATTGTATGTCGTGTGTTCCGAAAGCCGCTCTCGCCCCGTTCTCTCTTATTCCGCGGAGAAGCATTTTAGACAGCTCGAAATAATTCTCATCCACATCGTGCTTACTGGGAAACACTATTTCCTTCGGCTCATTATACGCGCCCTTGACCAGACGTATCGACGGAGAAATCTGGAGTAATTTTTCAACATCGCTCCGGGTACGTCTGAGGTATGCTTGTAGACAAACACCCGTATTCGCGAAATCCTTTCTCGCTTTCCGGTAAAGATCGAGCGTCGCATCGACGTAATTGCTCCGCTCCATATCGATCCACACCACATTTCCGAGCCGGCGGGCCCGTTCCGCAATTAACTTGAAGTTTTCCAGAGCGGTCTCGCCCGACAAATCCAATCCGAGCTGGGTCAACTTGACGGAGATTTCTATCTCGAGCTTTTCCGACGAGATCCTCTCGAGAACGCTTATATAATGATCCCTCACCGTTGCTGCCTCGCCCAGATCTTTAATACTCTCGCCCAAATAGGTAAAGACCGTAGGAATTCCTTCCTTCTGAAATTCCTTCGATGCTCCGATCGCGTCATCGAGTTCCTCTCCAGGCATGAATCTCCTCAGCGCCTTCCGCACGAATCGGAACCTGGGAACGTGATCGACGAGAAACGGATTCTCGGACGCCCAAAGGAGAATATTACGAGAAATCCCCAACCTGCTTTATCCCTTCACTCCCGGGATCGGCGGGGGTAAATGCGAGCAATAGTAAGCTGACATCATTCCAATCATGAAAAGTTTTCTTAGTTGGACAATGGAAAAAGTTTAACGTAGAAACCTGTATCAATCTAATGAAGGGACTTGAAATTTTCGAGTGGAACTGGAGTCCACGATTTATTTAGTTCGGATCTCTTCTGCTGTTTAGATGGTTTTTTCAACCAACTAAATGGACTGTGGAAATACTAATGGGAGTCGGATATGGCGATATGCCGCTGAATAATTTTCGGCTGATTATTCAGTCATTGA
This sequence comes from Candidatus Kryptoniota bacterium, assembly GCA_036567965.1. Lineage (NCBI taxonomy): Bacteria > Pseudomonadati > Candidatus Kryptoniota > Candidatus Kryptoniota bacterium. Next base: position 85,904 of record DATCTN010000031.1, on the reverse strand, counting down.
GTACCCCAACTTTCCGGAGCCGTGTCCTGTATCCAAGATTTAGAGGTATCGTGCCGTGTGCCATGACAGGAATGTTCAAGTAGGCGAATTCCCGAGACAGCCGGGCGGTGATCGCGCGCCTGGAGTAAAATTGAGACAGCACCCAATCATGGCCCCGCTTTAGCGTATCCGCGCTCATGTTCTTCGGCTCGAACACAACGTTATTGAAATCGTACATGCTCCAATCCGTACATGTGATTCTCCCTTCCCTGTTCAGCTGATCGTAAACGGGTGTACCAGGAAAAGGAGTCAGAATAGTAGCCTGGAGCGCATCGACATTCGTCTCGAGGAGGAATTCAATAGTATATCTGAAGACGTCCGGCCTATCGGAGTCGTTTCCGAGGACAATTCCCGTGTATACTGCGATTCCCGCATCGTGAAGTAAGGATATCGAGCGCCGGTAGTCTGATGCCCGGTTGAAATTCTTTCCGAGTTTCTTTAGACCATCCTGCGATAAAGACTCGAGGCCGACGAAGAGACCTTTGCATCCGCTCTCACTTGCAAGTCGGAGGAGTTCTTCGTCGTCTGCGATGCCGATCGTACACTGGCTGAACCAGCGCTTTCGAAGAGGTATCATTTTGCTGAAGAGTTTGCCCGCGTAGTCCCGGTCGGCCGCGATGCTGTCGTCCATGAACATGATGTAGCGTCCAAGTCCGCGCAGTTCCTCTATCACTTCATCGACGGGTCTCACCCGGAGCTGATGTTTGAAAAAAGAAGTGATCGAACAAAACGTGCACATGTTGGGACACCCGCGCGTTGCCTGGACTGTGTCCGCCGGTATATAGAAGTTCTTGCGCGTGAGAGTCCTGTCGGGAATCGGAAGTCCTTTCAGGTCGACAGGTCCGTTTCTGTAAATACCTTTAAGCTCCCCGTGGACGAAATCCTGGATCATACGCGGGACGTTCGCTTCCGCCTCGCCCACACACACTGCATCAGAATGCCTTATCGCTTCTTCAGGCAAGAAAGTGGGATGGTACCCTCCGAAAATTACCTTCTTCCCAATCGCTCGAAACCTGTCGCCAATCTCGTAAGCCCTTGGCGCGTTGAAAGTCATGAACGAAACTCCGATGAGATCGGCGTCGGTATTGAAGTCGATTGGCTCGGTATCTTCATCGACGATTCTGGATTCCACATAAGAGGGCATAGCCGCTGCCACGTACAGACTGGACAGCATCGAAAACCTGAATGACCTTGTGGAGTGCCGTGGACCTTTCCCGTCGCCGACGCGCCACTCCGGAGCAGTGGGGTTAATCAATAGAAACCTGATCTTCTGTTCCATCCCGTTCTCCTCGCTCGTCCTACTCACAAGACTTTGCGCTTGAATATCAGCGTGTGCTTTGAGAGTGTTGTCAATAAAGAGTCAGGATGATGTAAAACCTTTGCGGTTGGCGGCGCCTCCAATTATCCGCGCGTCCTTGTTCTCGCCGGATTTCAGCAAGAATCGGGTTTAACTCAATTCGTCTCCTCGATAAATTGTGTCAGGAGAAACCAATGACAACGGCAACTAACAAAACAGACTATCAACGAATCGCGGAAGCGATTTCATTTATATACAGTCATTTCCGGGAACAACCCGACCTGGATCGTGTGGCGAGTGAAATTCACCTGAGCCCCTACCATTTTCAAAGGCTTTTCAAGAAATGGGCGGGCGTGAGTCCGAAGAAATTTCTCGAATACATAAGCGTGGAACACGCCAAGGATCTCTTGAAGTTGAACGCATCTCTGGCGGAAGCGAGCTTCGATGTCGGTCTGTCGGGAACCGGACGACTTCACGATCTCTTCGTAAATATCGAGAGGATGACTCCTGGTGAATTCAAAAACAAGGGGGCGAATCTTGATATCCAATATGGATTCTACGAGACGCAGTTCGGCGAAATCCTAATCGCTTCAACCGGCAAGGGTGTGTGTCATATCGCGTTCGCCAACAATAGAGCCCGATCTATCAGGTCGCTCCGGGAAAAATATGCGAACGCGAGGCTGGAACAGAAGGAGAATCCGTTTCATCACGACGCGCTTCGAATCTTCCAGTCGGATTGGTCGGATATCCGTGGGATAAAGCTTCACCTGAAGGCTACGCCCTTCCAGTTGAAGGTTTGGGAGGCACTTCTGAAGATCCCGTTCGGCCAGCTGAGTTCGTACTCCCAGGTAGCAGAATCGATCGGGTACCCGGACGCTTCGCGGGCAGTCGGCACCGCGATCGGGAGCAATCCCGTCGCATATTTGATCCCATGTCATCGCGTGATCAGGTCGACCGGAGTGATCGGCAACTACCACTGGGGAGACGAGCGGAAACTCGCCATAGTCGGATGGGAAGCAGCGAGAACGTACGGAGAAAATTAATTTGGTATTTCCCGCAGACTTCTCCGAAGGATTTCGTCTGGATAATAGTCTCTCACAATTGTAATCCCGATAACTTCTTCTTATTCTCTAGTTGATGCGTCGAAAAATTAATTAGAGAAAGACTGTACAATGTACATTCCTACAATGTTCGAGATGAAAGACTGGCCCGAAATTGAGCGGCATATACGCAACAATCCACTCGCAACGGTGGTGAGTCGGGGAAACGACTTTCCAATCGCGACCCACGTGCCCCTTGAATTGGATTCGGACGAGTCAGGGAGGACAACCCTGACCGGACACGTCGCAAAGGAAAATCCGCAATGGAAATTGTTTGAGACGCAACCGGATGTGTTGGCAGTTTTCCTTTCGCCGATTCAGCACTATATCTCGTCGTCATGGTACAGCAAGCCAAACGTACCGACATGGAACTACATGAGCGTGCATGTATTCGGAAAAGCGAGGATTGTCGGCGAGGAAAGATTGAAGGAGCTATTAAGGAAGATGACCAACTACCATGAGCACATTTCTTCGCACCCGATCACTCCTGAAGTTCTCGAGAAGGAAATAGAAAAGCAGATCGGGGGGATAGTAGGAATAGAAATTAAGATTGATAAAGTAGAAGCGAGTTTCAAGATGAGTCAGAACCGGGACGATACGGATTACGCGAACATCATCCGGGAGCTGGAGCGGCTTGATGAATACAACGCCAAGATGATTGCGAAAAAAATGTCAGCGATGAGGAGAATCGATTAAAAAAGGCCGGCTCGTTCCCCCGTCGAAGTACTCGCATGCCTCATCGGGCCGGCCCGCTCCTCCTGGATGCAGCTTAGCTCACCCCATAACCACACAACCGATTTTCATTTCATCAGCATTATTTTTCTAGTCGCCGAGAATGATCCGGCGGTCAATCTCACGAAGTACACTCCGCTTGGGAGTCTGCTCCCGTCGAATTTCACTTCATGATAACCGGCACTTTCACGACCATCCACCAGTGTCGCGATTTCCCTGCCGCGTATGTCGAACACCTTCAGCGTTACACGACTGACTACTGGAAGCTGATAGCTGATGACTGTCGCCGGGTTAAACGGGTTGGGATAATTCTGAGATAAACTGAAAACAACTGGGGGAGGACGACGGTCCGCGATGCCAAGCAGAATCTTTGTACCGTATTCGATACCGTTTATCTTCGCATAGACCAATCTTGTATTGCTATAACCGTCGAACCAGGAGTCGTAGAAGTAATAGAGTCCGAATCCCCCGGCGAGAGTGTATAGGTACTCCCCTTCCGCATCAATGACGGGAGGATACTCTTCGAAATATTCAGCCTGCGTTTGTGTGCCAAGGATTGTTGCCTCAGCTATATAGCTGCAAGCTCCTTTGAACGGGCGTGGCCCGTAGCTCAAAGCCTTTGGAACGGTGAGAAACGTATCACCGGGGGCGGCAAACAGACTGTCGACCTGGTACTCCTTACTTGTTGAGCCGGTGTCATATTGAAACACGCATCCACTCGATGAATCGACTCTCTCGAATAAATATGAGGTGTCTTTTATAGGATAGAATGATCTAAATAACAGGACCTCATAATGAATTCGATTGGGAAGAACCGTGTCACCGAGTGCCTCGACTGAATAAGCGGATGTATCTTCACACAGCACCGGAAATCCACACTCATCATGAGAGTCCACTTTATATTCCCAGTAATCGCCTGTCTGCAAAGGGTAGTACTGCAGAAGATCCTGTGAGGATGGCGGTGTAGCTATCCCGATTGAATCCAGACTGAAGGTTTGTAGACCGACAAAGCTCTCTTGTTTGAATTTTACCGTACCAATCCCTTCTGCAAGCCAGGAATCCAGCATTCCGGCATCGGCGCAAAACGACACATACTTGTAGTGGTAGCAATGGAAATATGTCCCGGACGGAGTGGAGACCGTATCATCTTTACCGGCAAGAATAACCATTTCGCCATAAGTGCAGTCATAAGCAGATGGCAACCAGATCGTGTCCCCCACCTCGGCGCCAAAGCGGTACAGCAAAACCTCATTTGTATCGTTCAGCGATCGGATCACGAACAAACTGTCATTTGAGATCCTGAACCACTCCGATGGTGGGTACCCTTTTAAAGCTCTCCCGTAAAAGAGATAGCCATTCACTCTTGCCGTATCGCTAATCAATTGTATCAAACCGGACGTGCCGGAATATGACCATTGCTCACCTATGCTCAACGGGAAGTAGGACGAATCAGCGATCTCGGGGTGTGAAACCGCCGTTTGCGTTGAAAGCAACAGAACGACCACGGCGATTCCAGTAGAACTCCAGAGGATTCTCATGATTCGTCTTCCTCTTTAAGGCAAACACCTGGCGAAAGTCCTATCACAATGAAATGATCTCTCAGCAATATCTGCATGGCATTATTTCATCAAGAGAACTTTTCTCGTCGCCGAGAATGTTCCGGCGGTTAATCTCACGAAGTACACTCCGCTTGCGAGTCTGCTCCCGTCGAATTTCACTTCATGGTACCCGGCGTTTTCGCGCGCGTCAACAAGTGTTGCGATTTCCCTGCCGAGTATGTCGAACACCTTCAGCGCTACACGACTGACTGCTGGTAGCTGATAACTGATGACTGTCGCCGGATTGAAAGGATTGGGATAGCTCTGGTACAACATGAAACTGGTTGGAGGTGACGCGCCGATGTCCGTGACTCTCACTAGATCATCGTTCACCTTTTTGCTCCACTTAAGTGCGAGAGCCTGATAAGCGTTCAAATATATGTCACTGTCTTTGACGGCCGGGATCAAAAGAAGCGAGTCTGGAGTCGCAAACAAAGATTTCTGTTGTCGGAAATTGATGGTCGTATCCTCCAACATCACTCCGATCTGGTCACCCTTTCCATCGAAGTTTAGAACCGAATTGTAGTTCCGTGGAGAATCGATGCTGGGGTCGTAGGAGGTTATCACCGCGGAAAATCTGCCTTTTAGAATCGGTGTCAATGCAAAGTTCCCGGCACGCCGATCAAATCCGTTGGTGGCGCTCGTGTCATGATAAGCCTCCACTTCATTCATCCCTCCGACGAGATGCCCAAAGTGATCAACCTTCCAATAGGTAAGAACAAACGAGTCGGCATCATAATCAAATATTTCGTAGAGGGAATCCATGAGAGGGATGTTCCGGATTTTCTCTCTTCTCCAATACTCCGGATCAAGGCTTGTCCCGGTTTCCGGACTTAACACGACGTTTGTCGCAAGGGTGTCACCGTTCTTGTCGAAGAAGGATCCCATGACATTGTACTTCAGAGTGTCAGAAGGACCATGAAGTTCGGCGTTGAGCCAGGCGGCCGCGAAACCACCTTCCGAACCAAATGTGGCGGAATAGTTGGTGACGTAAACATCCGGGTACTGTCCCGGATTCCAACCCCAGAGGACATTACCACTCCAATCGCTTGCGGAAAATGAAAGTCGTCCTCCATCACCCGATAAGTTGATGTAGCCATCTGCTGAGCCGAGCAAGTCGTATCCACCTTCCGCACAATAGATCCCAACACAGTCTGAGCCCGTCATCGGGCCACCGCGGTCAAAGAAAGACAGCGACCATGTCCCATCAAGCTTGCACAGATAACCAATAAAATCGATCTCGAAATATGGGCCCCCGATGTCGACGGATTTATATTGTTCAACGAAAAAAGAACTATCCGGGGCAAACGCGATCAGTGTACTTGAGAAGATCGGGAAGTTCTGCCCAATGGGATTGCCAAGTGAATCAAACAGCTGGGCATGATATGTCAGGCTATCATTTTGATACTCGTCCCAGACTAGAAGAAATTCCTTGTCGGAATTTGGATAAAGAAGTGGATTCAAGTGTTGAATACGAGACGTTTCACTTTTTCTGCCGCCGGACAGAAAATTTTCCGGGACATCTTGTGAATAGCATACCGCGGCAGTCAGTAGAAATATTACCATCAAACGTATCGACTTTTTCAAGACTTCCTCCTAACCGTGTCAGTTAATCCGAAGCAAGCCTCATCCCGTCACCCTGAACAAGAATCCAATTCATTTTATGAGCAACAACTTTCTCGTCGAAACATAGTTCCCTGCTGTCATCCGATAGAAATACACTCCGCTCGACAACCTGCTCCCGTCGAATCTCACTTCATGGTACCCGGCGTTTTCGCGCGCGTCAACAAGTGTTGCGATTTCCCTGCCAAGTATGTCGAACACCTTCAGCGTTACACGGCTGACTGCTGGTAGCTGATAGCTGATAACTGTCGACGGATTAAACGGGTTCGGATAGTTCTGAAGAAGTCTGAACTCCACAGGCAAATGAGCAGGCGGAGGAACTACGTATGTAATTCCGGACACAGGTCTATAGATCACGCCGACGCTCGAGCCGGCGTAGAGATTCGACCGATCAGCAGCGAGGGAGATGATGCTTTCGCTTGTTGAGCTTGAATCAAATTCCGTCCAGTTCGCTCCGAAGTCTGTGGAGACGAAGAGGCCCGCATCATACGTCCTCGCATAGAGCCATGTTCCATTCAAAGCCAGCGCGGCAACATAATGGTCCGTCAATCCTGCGCCGGTCCAATTATCGCCGTCATTCGTGGACCTGAAGACTCCGCCGCCGTACGTCCCGGCAAATAGATTTGAGTCCGAAGCTACGAGCGCGCTTACTCCGGTATTGGAGAGTCCCGTGTTGGAAAGATTCCATGTTGTGCCACCATCGGTGGATCTGAAGATTCCCGGACCCAATGTGCCGGCAAAGAGTATTGTATCCTTTGCCGTCAATGCGAATGTACCGAAGAGACCTGGCACCTGGATTCCAACTTGTGACCAGCTATCGCCGTCGTCGGTCGATTTGAAGACGCCTCCCGGCTCGACGCCCGCGAAAAGACTCGAGTCATTAACCGCCAGACCAACAACGTTCAGTCCGGCAAGCCCCGGATAATTTGTCAATCCTGTATTTACCTGGATCCAGGTATTGCCCCCGTCAGTCGAACGGAAAATTCCGACCGCCATCGTGCCTGCATAGATGTTAGAGTCCTTTACCGCAACAGCATTCACTTTGGAATTCTTCATTCCGACGCTCATGCTCGTCCAGCTTGTTCCATGATCCGTCGATACAAAGACACCGCCTCCATATGTTCCCGCATAAAGTTTTGTACCCACCGAGGCCATTGTCTGGACCGACAAATTCATTCCTGGCAAGCTGGATTCACTCCACGTAGCTCCGTTGTCCGCGGAATGGTAAACGACTCCAAGGGTTGTCCCGGCAAAAAGTTCCGTATCCGTTACTGCCATCGGACCTATGTAGCCCAATATAGCGGGGGCGAAAACGTGCGTCCAACTTGTGCCATTATCGGTTGACCGGAATATTCCATGACCATCGACACCTGCAGTAGAGCCGGACACGAAGAGACTGGAATCGCAAATGACAATAGATGCAACATCAATGTAGTATATGTCGGCTGGTGCGAGCCACTTCCATGATGTGCCATTGATTGTGGATCCACAGACACCCGCATTTGTCCCCGCGTAAAGACTTGTATCGTTGACCAATATCTCGTGGACATACGGATTGAGAAGACCCACGGTGTCTGGAGTCCAGTTTGCACCATTATCATTCGAGACATAAATACCGTAGCCTGCAGTACCGAGATAAAGATTAGTACCTCCCGTTCCATTCGGAGCAACTGCGAAACAATCGATTGCAAAAAAGACACCGGAATCATTCGGCAAACCGTTGTCGATCGCAGGAGTCCAGCTTGTCCCTTCGTCGGTGGAAACATACACGTTGCTCCCGCCCCGCGTTGTTTGAACTGCTGCAAACAGTCTTGCGCCATTGACCGCCAATGCGGTAATTGCGAGATCTTTCAGACCTGCGTTGGATTGAGTCCAGCTCTCGCCGGCGTTTGTAGAAACATAAACACCGCCTCCGTCAGTGCCGGCATAAACGTTCGAACCCATTTGAGCAAAACACAAAACGTAGCTGCCTTCCGGTCCTCTTGTCTCTGTCCACTGACCGAACAAGAGACCCGGCGCAACGAGAAGGAAAAAGAGAACCAGCTTGAAACGAATTGACCTGACCATGATACAACCCTCACGCAAGATTTAGCTGTGAATGATTCAGACGATCCCGGGTATGCAGCGAACATGAAGTGTCCACTCCCGGGATCCCAACTCTATTTCACCAACACGATCTTCTGTGTAGCAGAGAACGGTCCCGCATTTATTCTCACAAAATATACACCGCTCGAAAACCGACTCCCGTCGAACTGTGTCTCGTAGTATCCTGCGTTCTTGTAACCGTCAACGAGTGTTGCGACTTCTCTGCCCAATATGTCGTACACTTTCAGGCTCACATGACCGGCACCTGACAACTGGTAACGGATTACCGTTGTCGGATTAAATGGGTTCGGATAATTCTGACTTAGCGCAAAACGTGACGGGATCAGTCCGCTCTGTGGACCTTCATTGACAGCCGTTATCAGCGACGGCCCCGCGCCGCGCGAGGAGCCGGTCGAGTCCGCCAGGTAAATGTTCACAAATGACGGCCTCATCGCCGGCGAAACATCATATGCCGATTGCCACTCCTCATCCGTCAGTCTCTTGAAATCAGTTTCGAGATCTTCATAATAGCTCATCACGGGTCCCACGAATGCAGTCGGATTGCCTTCTTCACCTGTAGCAACAACGACAGCCATGTTTACCGGACCGGTACCGACATGGAGCACCCAGCCGATCGGATTGCCTGCTGAGTCGGTGGGTGCGGTATGAACATCTGCAACGACGAGGTTACGCTCCACAGGAGAATTCCTGTCGATGCCGGAAGTCCAGCTGTAGAACAGCCGCGGGTACCAGCCATCAAACGGAGAAGCTCCGCATTCACCCGAATGAACAGTGAACATCATGTTCTTCAGAAAATCCGTTTCGGCTGCTGTGAGCGGAATGTCAGCAAGCTCTTTTCTCGAAATATCGCCGAGCGTATCGGCAATCGCCTTCAGGTTGGTGAAATAGGATGCAGTCCAAGCATCCTCGAGAGGCGGCTTTTCAAATTCCTTCTCGGCGATGTCCGCATACTCCGCGACGGCATCGTAGAATTCAGGAAACGGCTCTACATAGCTCTGCGGGTAGGAACACGTGACCCCAGGTGTATAAGACTGCTTTGCGTAAAGGAGATTGTCATGTCTCAACTGCGCCCATGAAGCCAGTTGTGTATTCAGCTTCTCCTGCCACCATGCTGCGGTCCGCATGAAACCGGGAAGTGAATCTCTACTCGCCGGAGGATTAAGAGCGCGGATGGTTTCCGACCAGGCGTTGTACATTGACAGCGACCAGAAATCAGGTCCATACGAATCGATGAGATACCTGAGCGCGGCGAGATTCGAAGAATATCCGTACAAATCGAGCTCGGGCTGGAGAAGCTGTGCAGCTGCATCATTCCCTTCGGCGAACATAACGTCGAGCGAAGATGGAAGCATTCTCATTGATGCGACTTTGTCCCACACGACATTCCCCATCACGTAAGAGTCGATCACGAATCGTTGCCCCAGCAAAAGAAAAGCGGACGCCGGTCTCACTTTGTTGGGATCCATCGGACTCGACATGAGTATCTGCGACAAAATTCTCTGGAATGCAAACGGTTGGGCCAGCAGCGTGTCCTGAAATTCTTTAACGCGAAGCGTGTCGAGCAGATCATATGCGTCGTCGAGACCTATATCCCCGCAGAGCGATGAGACGTTTGACAAAGTCACATTATCTGATTCGCCGACGAAAAATTTTATGATGCTGTCGATCTCGTTCAGCAATGGAATCGAATTGCTCGTATCGGCGAGCTCCTTTATGAGTACCGCGTCGATTATCTGACGTTGCATGTCGGCCATAGTCGGCGTGAGATCCTCCGATACGGGTGGGATCAGGTATATTTCAATTCTCCCAAGCCACATCATCGCCTGGAAGTACTGCGTCAGTTGCGGCGTCCTTGTGTAATGACCTCGGGGAGTGAATTGGCTGAAGTCTATGTTTCGCGCTGTCGAAGAGAAAATTGGATACGATACGGGCAGTTCGGCCTGGATGAAGCCGAGAAGCGTGTCGACAACTCCCGAGTTCTCGCTGAATTGCGGCCCCGTGGTGCTTCCCAGGAGCACGCGTGGGACCGTAAGATAGACATCGACGTCGTTAAGCTCTTGATTCATCCCGGGATAAGCCGAGTATTTTGACGCGAGCGCAGGGAGCGCGCTTTGAAGTTGAGCGAGAAGCGTGTCCAGTTTGTAAATCAGCGTCGATTGTTCGGTCCTCATCAGGATCGCGTCGTACGACATGTGAATCGTATGAAGGATCGCGTCTGTCGACACAAATACCGGCAGATCTTTGGTATAGACATCGAGAAATGCGTCACCAAATGAATTGGGTGCTAAACGCTCGGTGACAATGAAGCCGTTTTTCTGCAGCAGCGATTTCTCAAAGTCCGTGAGTGAGTACTTCAGGTAAATGCTGTCGAGGTAAGCCGCAGAGGACACATCGAGTGCGGTTTTCGACCTGAACGCTCCCGCTGAGTACATCGAGCCAAGTTGAGAAGAAGTGAGATTCTGGTGAGAGCTGAGGAACGATTCATATGCACTGAGATTGAAGTCCTGAGCATATCCAACCTCGACGAACAGCCCGACGAGAATAATCACAAATCCCGTAAGTATCAATTTCATCACACACCCTCCCGACTAGATTTCAGTAAAAATTAAATCATATAACCCATATATCTAAAAATCCCAACCGAAACACGATGAGTCATTTCGTCAAGATTTGGAACTGCTGCCTCGTAAACGGGAGGTGAGGTTATGGTAAGTCCGGTAATCAGAATATTTTCCTCCAGCTCTCAACTCGCAACGAACCCGGGACGAATCAAAATGTAAGACGTGACATGATAGCTGATCGCACACGTCACACTCAAAAGTGCACAAATTGTGCCGTTAGCTTATATAATGATTTGGGCTGTTTTCCCCTCTAGCAGTGCAGGATTTGCATTTAGTCATGAAGAGATTGCGCGCCGCGTCGAAAGAGAAGGCAACTCCGAGAGGACTTTTAAAGCAGGATGAGCAGCTCATTTGACTTCAGTCGAGTCCTAAATCTGAACTTTCGCAAGTTTACAACTCCAAGTTTGTAAAGGTGATCCGAACTTCATATTCTTAAAGGGAGCGATTTGACTGAGACGATAGGATTTCTCGCGGCAATTCTAACAACGACTGCGTTCATTCCGCAGTTTTTAAAAGTATGGAAGACACGTTCGACCAAAGACATAAGTCTGAGAATGTATCTCATGTTATGTGCAGGAGTTTTCCTCTGGCTCATTTACGGAGTTCTCCTTAATTCACTTCCGATTATTCTAGCAAACGGCGTAACGCTCGTGCTTACACTCGCGATATTGGGTTTGAAACTACGGCACAAGTAGCATCCGATCCCCGATCGTACCGGACTTTCCACAAAGAGTCGATAATCTTTCCGCTTATTTCACAAGCAGCATCTTCATCATCGCCGAATATGTTCCTGCCGTCAGCCGGCAAAAATAGACTCCACTTGTAAACTGCGTCGCGTCGAAATTGACGTGATAAGAACCGGGATTCTGTTTTCTGTTTACAAGTGTCGTGACTTCCCTTCCCAAGACATCATAAACCTTCAATGTGACCTGACTGACAGCTGAAAGCTGATAGCTGATCACTGTCGTCGGATTAAATGGATTGGGAAAATTCTGTTGAAGTTGAAATTGATCGGGTAGCTTTCCCTTCTCGGCTACACCTGTGGCCAGAACGTCGGTGTCACCAAGCACAACTCCACCCAAAAGGACACCAATTAATCGTACAGAGTCTCTCCGAGCCCCTGCTTCCGAGTCGTAATAGTAGGACGATTCTGAGTATACACCAAACCCTTCTGCGATTGAATAGCCCATACTGAACGACGAATGTGACACTATGCCGCTTGAAGAGAAATCCTGAGCGCGGTAGGCTTGGTCGAAAAGATAGATCTGGTTGAGGTGGTACGCATAGTAAGACAAATTGAGTGAAATCGTCGTATCGTTCTTGATGCTTCCGTCATAAACCGGAAAATCCATATACGAAGTATCGGTAGATTCAAACAGCTGACCGTCACGGTTCAGCCAGTACTCTGCAGTGACGTTTCTAGACTCGCGAAAGATAGTTGTCTTCCTGACGACTCGCCAACCTGTCAATGTTGTGTCTAGGATCTCTCTTATGGCACCCATTCTTACCGTGGTCGGTGGGGCGGTAAATGTCTCTTTATACTCGGTACCTGAATAGAACCAGCGGTTACCAATTGAAAAAGGAAATGACACCGACTCCGGATTCCTTGTAGAGAAATGCCAAGCTGGTGACCAGTATGTATTCCCATCGAACTTCACGGATCCTGCCCGCCAAAAATATGATGAACTGTCGGAAAGCGGTCCCGTTCGATAGGAGGTGCCATATACAATTTGGTCGAGGACTGAAGTAGTGAATGTGGAGTCAGACGAGACCTGGAGCCGATATGATCCCGAGCTGTCTGCTTCCGACCAACTAAAACTGACATTTAGAAGCAAACCCGCTGAAGCGTTAGGAGGGTAAATCAGCCGCGGGATACGCGGAACGGTCGTGAAATTCCAAACAGAGGACCATTCACTCGTCGTCGGGCCATTTCTGGCTTGAACTCTCCAGAAATATTTTGTACTCGCTCCAAGCGGTCCAACTGTCCGATACGTAACCGTGAGGCTAGTATCGACAAGAACGAGATTTACAAACGCCGAATCGGTTGCGACTTGTAACGTGTAAACGGCGGCCCAGTCTGCGGATCCCCAGGAGAGAAATGGGGTACATGATTGATCGACACTTGAATTTGTGGGGTAACTCAGCACTGGTCCGGACATCTTATGAACACCACCGCCGCCATCGTTGGTCCTGAGCAAGACCTGGTCACCGACGACCCACGCGTGAAATCGATCGACGCAATCGGCTTGGAAAACGAGTCTTTGCGGAGTCGGCCAGTCCTGAATGCCCCAGTGGGCACCACCATCTGTTGTCCGCAAAATATCATAGCCACCAACAGCCCATCCGTTCGCCGAATCAGCGAACGAAACGGAAGTGTAGCTATACGCCCCGTTGTAGACGGCGGTCCATGATGTTCCCGCGTCGGTAGACAGACTAATGCCAGCGCCACCTGTAACAACTATTCGACTGGCCGTCAGGTAACGTACCGCGAACAAGGAGACGTTTGAAATTGGTGGAGTTGTTTCGGTCCATGTAGTTCCACCATCAGTAGTTTCTATACATGTCCCATAGAGGCCCACTGCCAATCCTTTTTGAGATGAACCGAAAGATATGTCCCAGAGATCATAAGCAGGAGTTTCCTGCGCGGTCCACGACTCTCCGCCATCTGTGGTCTTCGCAACGACGGACCCCCCGCAGGCATAGCCGACCAGGCTGTTGATGAACAAAAATGTTCTCAGATTCCCATTGGCCATGTTTATTGCTGTTGACTTCAATGACCAACTGGTGCCACCGTTAGTGGATTTGTAAATCGTATTGCTGTCACTGAACGCAAAACCGACATTCCTGTTGAGAAAGTGCGGGCCAAACCCTGACCGTCCTCCAGGCAGGTTCTGCGCGGCCCACGTATATCCACCGTCAGTGGTTTTCTCCACGGAGTTGCTTCCGCTTGTTAGATTGTAAAGAGTTACCCATCCTACCAACGTATCGACGAAGCACACCGAATTGAACTCGTTTGTAGTTTGCGTGGCGTCGAACCAGCCTGATTGGGCGAAGGCTCCCTCCGCCAGGCACAAAACGAGGAGCACGACCTTCTTCAAATGATGTACACTCATTCGCTGCCTCCCTTCCCGTATCCGTCCGCCAATATGGAACGGCTCCAATTAGAACCCGCATTCGGTTTCATCCGGCTTTCCTTTAAACGTCGGCATGATTGTTATGGTATTGTCCGGTAGTCAGGTCGCTGCCGACAGTAGCATACCTCTCGAGCCCTTCACCTGAATGAAATTATGTCCGGTGAGTGCAAATGTCAAGAATCGTACTTTGAAACATGGCACAGATCAATTTTATTGATTTTGCGATATACTAGTTACTTAGCGTTCCAACGCTTCGTCGCCGACGAGATCATTTCAGAACAACCATCTTCATTGTCCTGGAATATGAGCCCGTGCTCAGCCTGTAAAAATACAGACCGCTCGGAAGTTTGCTTCCATCGAATTTCACTTCGTAACTACCCGCGGCTTTCTGGCCATCGACTAATCTTGCCACCTCTCTCCCGAGGACGTCATAGATTATCAAAGAGACCCGACCGGCCGCCGGGAGTTGATAGGCGATAACAGTTGTGGGATTGAACGGATTCGGATAATTTTGCGACAGCGCCATTGTATTCGGCAACATCTTTTCACGATCTTTCACGCCGACCACCATTTCGGAAAGCAGCCGTCGCCATACTCGCCCGTTGCTCGCACCGGCAAAAAGATAGCCGTTGCTGACACACAAGCAATTCACATCGTCAGTAAGACCGGAATCAACTCTTGTCCACCTGGCACCGAGATCGTCACTTAGGAAAACGCCCAAGCGTCCGCCGCTTCCGGCGTTCGAGACAAGTTTTGCATAAATCTTTGTTTCGTTAACCGCCATGGCAGTCACCCCACCGTCGCCGCTGTATCCACTCAGAATAGAGGACCAGGTTGAACCATTGTCTGTGGAGACTTGAAGCCCGAACGTCCAGCTTCCGAGAAACACTCTGGCCCCGCTAACCACGAGAAAATCTCCCATAACTCCCTCGTGATATGCCCAGGTCACTCCGTCATCCCCAGAAATATAAATTCCCCGACTCCCGTCGCTGGCAAAGAAATCCGTATCACCCGCCGCGATTGCCTGGACTTCAATTGAATAATATCCCCCCAATATCGTATTCCAGTAATCTCCGTTATTCGTCGACAGATATGCACCCGTATATGTGCCGGCAAGAAGATTCTGGCCACGCAGTGCCAAAGCGAAGATTGATTGATCACTTAAACCGGTTAATGACCAGCTGCTTCCGAAGTCTGTTGAACGAAAGACTCCTCCTCCATCCGCATTCTGTGTACCTGAGAAGAGCGTGGAGTCGTCGGCAACAAGACAGGAAATATAAGAAGAGGTCAATCCTGAACTGGCACCGTTCCACGTATTCCCGTTGTCGGTGGAGCGGAATATCCCTCCTCCGTCGCTTCCTTCAAAAATGTCGCTGCCACTCGAAACCAATGACGTCACTCCAAAATCCGCTAAACCTACAGGTGTCCAGGATTCACCGTTGTCAAAAGAGCGAAGAACCCCGGCTTGCCTTGTTCCGGCAAATACCCCTGAATCAAGAACCGCAAGGCACTCAACATCAGGAGGGTTGGAACTTCCCAGCCCCTCCGCGGAATTCCACACCGCACCATCATCTGTTGAATACAAGATGGGCTCTCCGAACAAACTACCAACCACGATATTTCCGTTGCTTATCGCAAGGGAGGAAACCAACTGAGTTTCCCTTGGGCTTCCCAGATCTAACACAGATTTCCAGAGTGCGCCGCCGTTTGTGGAGCGGAAAACTCCGCGATACGCACTGACATACAAATCCATCCCGCTAACGAGTATCTGATTCACGTTCGCAGTCGTTAAACCATTATTCGCGGTAACCCACGTTTCGCCGCTATCATTGGAAACAAAAACGCCGCCATACGCAACAGTCGCAAAAACCTCCGACCCGCCCGATGCCAACGAGTAGACCGTACATTTCCCTAGAGCAGTAGAATTCCACGTCGATCCCGCGTCGGTTGAAACAAAAATGCCCAGCCCTCTCGTACCCGCAATCAGTCTTCTGCCTATGGTACAGAAGGCGTCGACAGAAACACTGTCAAGACCCACTCCCGACCAGCTGACACTGTTATTCGTCGACACAAACACGCCGCTGTCTGTGCCTGCAAATATTCTTCCGCCCGTAACAAGTAATGCTCGAACCGTAGATCCTGTCAAGCCCGAAGCTCTCCAACTTGAGCCGTTGTTCGTGGACAAATAGACGCCGTCGTCCATCCCCGCAAAGATAGTGGTGCCAATAGAAGTTAATGCCCACACGTCATCGCTGTATTGTGGCGTCACAGGAACCCACTGACCTGCCGCCGGACGGGTCAAAAGGTGAGTAGAAACTATCGCAATTAAGACAACGACCCATTTATTCATTTCCAAATACCTCCTGAGCAATGAATACTAAAACAAGTACGAGCTCGATTCAATGGCTGGACGTGACCCCATCCGCCTCTCTGTGAGTTATCCGTCTGGAAAGACGTTTGATCAGCAAAGTTATTTCATCAGCAACATTTTTCTTGTCGACGCATACGATCCCGCACTGATCCGACAGAAGTAGACCCCACTCGGAAGTCTTGCACCATTGAAGGCCGCCACATGCGCGCCCGCATTCTCTCTTTCATTTACAAGTGTCGCAACTTCCCTCCCGAGTACATCATAAACTTTCAGTGAGACGTAACTGGCCGCTGACAACTGATAGTTGATTACTGTCGTCGGATTAAATGGATTGGGAAAATTCTGGGACAGATTGAATGACCCCGGAACCGGCTCGTGCGTCACAGGTGCACCGGTGATCATTTCAGAAAGTGGCCGTCTGTAAATTCCGTTCTGTGTCCCGGCGATGACATATCCGTTGCTTATTGCCAGTGAGCTGATAAAGAGCGAATCGATTAGACCTTCGCTTACCGATGTAACTGTTTTCCCGCTGTCGCTCGAGACGAAGACGCCAAATAACGTATGATGGAAGGAATATTCCTGAGCGGCGGCAATAAATAGTGTATTCTCCGACGACACAATCGACCGAACACTGAATCCCCCTCTCTCAACGCTTCCCCAGCCGTAGGCGGAGATCCATGTCAGCCCGTGATCTGTTGAGAAGTAAAGACCCTCACTGGATTCTGATGTGCTTGTGTAGTGCCAATTGATTCCCGCATAAAAATTGTTTCCAGATGCATGCAGTGCCCACACATCAATAAGCGTCGTGGCACAGCTCGAACTATCCACATGCTTCCAGCTGGTACCCGAATCGGTGGATATATATATCCCATTTGTCGTTCCAGCCACAAGCGTGTTCCCTGCAAGTGCCAAGGACTGCACGCTCGTCTCGCCCCAGATTGTGTCGGCGGTTGACCAGTGAACTCCGTTGTCCGTAGAGCGGAAGACTCCGCCCAGATCACCGGCATACAGCGGAGACATGCCGGCATAGATATTCCATCCGTCCGCCAGGAGACACAACACACTAGAATTAATGGGAATGCCGTTGTGCGCCTCCCACCAGCTCGAACCGGAATCTGTGGAGCGGAATATTCCATCCTTCCATGTTCCGGCATAGATGCTATTCCCGTTGGTTGCGAGCGATGCCACGTAAACATTTCCGAGCCCACGGCTGCTCTGAGTCCACGAAGCGCCGTCGTCACTCGAAATATAAACTCCCGCGCTGTCGGTACCGGCAAAGACCAACGAATCCGATACGAGCAGGCGTATTGCTGAATGTCCGTTGAGAGTGTTCGTGTGAATCCAGCCCGGATGCGTCAGCGGAACCCGTTGACCGTGAATTTCCCCGAGCATCAACTGAGAGAGAGACAGAGCAATGAACACGACCCGATTCATTTTCATAACCCTTTTCGTCCTCTACGCTCTAATTATACCGATGCTATCTGGTGGAATCAATATCCGAGGCCTCCAAGCGAAATATTCCAGCAACTTTCGGGTTTTCGTTATGATCAATTTTGGATAATTTGGTTCAGTCGTAAATTCACGAGAAGAATTGAATGAATGACATTATGAACAACTTAACCAACATTCTGTCCGACGAACCGTCCCTCGATCCTGAAAATTGGGACGAGATGAAGCAACTAGGTCATCAAATGCTCGATGACATGTTCAATTGTCTTCGCGAGATTAGAAGCGAACCGTCATGGCGAGAAATCCCGGAGAAAACAAAACGGTTCTTGAGGTCGGAGATTCCGATTAAGCCCCAAAAATCTTCGGATGTGTATCGCGAATTCAAAGAGCACATACTTCCATATCCCAGCGGGAACATTCATCCGCGCTTCTGGGCATGGGTGCAGGGAACCGGAACGCCGTTCGGAGTTCTTGCGGAAATGCTTGCGGCAACCATGGATTCGAATACAGCCATCGGCGAACATTCTGCGATGTACGTCGAAGCGCAGGTGATCAACTGGTGCAAGCAAATGCTGAATTATCCTGCGAACTCATCCGGTATTCTTGTGAGCGGAGGATCGATGGCGAATATCACCGCACTGATAGTCGCAAGAAATCATCAAACGGGAAAAGACATCCGGCAACATGGAGTCAAAGCTGCGGGCGGACTGATGACCATATACTATTCGACTGAAACCCACAGCTGCGTGGACAAGGCGGTCGAAGTTATGGGAATCGGGAGGGACGCAATCAGGAAAATTGATGTCGACAAAAATTTTCAGATAAGGACGGACAAACTCGTCGAGACAATCGAATCGGATATCGCCAAAGGGAATACACCGTTTTGTGTAGTCGGAAATGCGGGCACAGTGAACACCGGCGCGATCGATGCACTGGGCGATCTCCTTGACATTTCAAGAAAATTTGGACTCTGGTTCCATGTCGACGGCGCGTTCGGCGCGCTCGCGAAACTCGTCCCCGAATACGCCGGTCAGCTGAAGCCTATTGAAGAAGCCGACAGTGTTGCCTTCGATCTTCATAAATGGATGTATATGCCCTACGAGGTAGGATGCGTATTGGTGAAAGATGCAAAGGCCCATAGGAATGCATTCGCCGTCGACGCTAACTATCTTTTGAATCATGAACGAGGGCTCGCGGCAGGTCCGGACCCGATGGGAAATTACGGGCTCGAGCTGTCGAGAGGATTCAAGGCACTAAAAGTTTGGATGTCGCTCAAGGAGCATGGACTTGAGAGGTACGCAGCCGCGATCCGGAAAAATATCGCTCAGGCTTTTTATCTCGGCGAACTGATAGCGAAGGAAAAAACACTTGAGCTTCTGGCACCGGTAAGCATGAACATAGTCTGTTATAGATACACAGGAGGAGAATCAGCACACACGGATCTCAACGAGCTCAACAAGAATATCGTCATGGAGCTCCAGGAACGTGGGATCGCGTCACCGTCATCGACAATGATCGGGACAAAGTACGCGATACGTGTTGCAATAACGAATCACCGGAGCCGCAAAGAAGACTTTGAGCTGCTTGTCAAAGAGACGATCAAGATTGGAAACGAACTATCGTCCTGATTTCTTCACCGCGACGAGCCGGTTCGCTGCCATGTACTTCGAGAATTCGGCCCCTCCCTTTTCCTTGAGGAGTTTAACACTTTCTCTCCTACTTCCTTTCGACAACGCTTCGAAGATCCGCACGAATATTGGATTATATTTTTTGCATTCCGACACATCGGATATGATCGCGCATTCGGCGCAGCTCGATGTACCATGTTTGATGTTACAGGGTTTTACCTTGCACCATGATGCTTTGTTCTCCTTGCAGCCTCCGCATTTCCCGCTCTGATAGCGAGTGCACGAGCCGCAATAAAGTCCGCAATACGCTATAAGGTTTTCATCGACAACAATTTCCGGTTCAGACTGCACTTCTAAGACCTCCTTAAAAATTGTGATTGCTCATCGTGCCCTTGTGTAATCCTGACGCGTTCCGGTCCGAGAACTTTGCGTGAAGGTAAACCAATTGTGAATTGGAGATCGGAAGTAGTCATCCGATACACGTTGCCCCCGACTAAATTTCGCGGACCACAGCCGCTTCACTGCCGCCTGTAGCAGGAAGAGACCGAACGATTACTTAAGAGGCCAACTCAATGTGACCCCGATATAATACGGCCACAGGATTATAGCGAGAACTGCTTTCCAGAAAGTAAGTTTTAGAAATCCGATGGTGAACAACCATCCTATCACCCAGATCATACCTGAGAATCCCGAGTTCTCAATCTTGATTCGTTCCATGATTCGCGTCCCTTCTGGTTTCTGTTTTATCGAGACTCGCACATTACGCTTTCCGACGCGATGCGCGCCGGCCCGGAATAATCATGCCCGCTGACACATCCAAAATATTCGCCGGCTTGATGAAAGTCAACCGGGGCACGGGCCGCAGGTTCTAGTCTAAGAATCCGCGCAGCTGGTCGAGACTCGTGATAATCGCAGTCGGAACGACATGAGTATCGGGAGGAAGACCAGACCGTCTCACATCGAACCATATCCCCTTTATTCCAACCGCCTGTGGCCCGCCGACGTCCCACTCCAAATTATCTCCGACCATCACTGCACGTTCGGGAGCGACGCCCAATCGCAAGATCGCGGTCTCGAAGATGCGCTTATCCGGCTTTCCATAACCAACTTCTCCCTCTATCATTATATACCCGAAAAATTTCTCGAGCCCAAATCTGTCGATCTTGTACCTCTGTATTTCCGAATCGCCATTGGTGATCATCGCGAGCTTGATTTGACGTCGACGAAGAACCGATAATGTCTCTTCGGCACCAGGCATCAGGTACATGTTGTTCAACCTTTGCGCTGAATACCTGTCTGCCAGGGCGAGGGCATCGCCATCCGGGAGGCCGAGTTTCGAGAACGCCGACGAGACGACAGCCCTTCTTGCAGAAAGGATGTCGAGTCTCCCTGTCTTATGTCTCTCTTCATCGCTCCAGAACTCTCTGCTTTCAGCGGTTACCATGTTGAATACCGCATCCAAAGAGACCGACGGATTTCCCGAGACATATTCGCGGCAAACCTGTCGCCAGGTGGATTCGGTAACGAGATCGAATGCGACAAGCGTGTCGTCGAGATCGAATATGACTGCGTCGGTTTTCAACGCGATCTTACGGTAATATGATCTGAAGGATAGGGTACCAAGTCAGTTTGGAGAATTATCTGAAGATTTTAATAGGAAGTCTACGAATAACGGATGTTCGATGCAATATTCGCCTGATCAGAAAGAGAACGCTCGTCAGTTCAAATAGTCGCTCCCCTTTTCTTGAGAATCGGCATTCTTTATATTCGACAAAGGGATAATCGATAAAAATCATCGGAGGCTGAAATGGGAACCAAGAAGCTGTTCCAATTTTGGACAGGTATTCCAGTCGCATTCCTAATGCTCTTCAATCTGTCCTTAGCAAACCAGACTGCAAAGTCAAAAGTAACAGCGGTTACCGTTTACGCGGACCGCGCGTCGATAACTCGCACCGCCGAAGTAAAGCTGTCAGCAGGTGTAAACACTGTTGAGTTCGCAGATCTTCCGGTAGTTTTCGCGGATCAATCTCTTCGTGTATCCGGCGTGTCGGAATCTGACGTGAAAATACTCGACGTTCAAATCAAGACCGTATTCGTGGATACGGTGTCGAGCGACAGGGTCGGCGAGCTGCAGAGCAAGTTGTCCGTCTTGATGAAAGAGGAGGCCGTTCTCACTAAGAAGATGGGTGTTCTCGAATCTCAGATGAACTTCATCGATTCATTAAGGATTTACTTTGCACGAAGCGCGGCGAGCGGTGCAACGAAGAGCTCGTTCGATGACTGGGGAAAGATGGTCGGATTCCTTGAAAAGAACATGAACGAAATTAATGACGCAACTCTCGAAACGGACTCCAAGCTCAGGGACACCAGGAGCAGGATCGGATCGATACAATCAGAAATCAGGCAGACACAGGGATATCCCCGCAGATCTGAGAAGCATGTGATCGTAACTCTTTCGTCGGACAAAGCGGGGACTTCGACGCTGGAGCTTTCATATCTCCTCGGCGGCGCTAGCTGGACGCCGATCTACGAGGTGCGCGCTGCAACAGGAGAAAAGGAAATCTCGGTCACTTATTCCGGAATGGTCCGGCAGGTGACGGGTGAAGACTGGCTCGGAGTTGCCGTGACTCTTTCGACAGCTCAG
Organism: Candidatus Kryptoniota bacterium; assembly: GCA_036567965.1. Classification (NCBI taxonomy): domain Bacteria; kingdom Pseudomonadati; phylum Candidatus Kryptoniota; species Candidatus Kryptoniota bacterium. The sequence goes on along the minus strand of DATCTN010000031.1, from coordinate 63,562 downwards.
CCATCCGTGATCGGAGCACCTCCCGACTTGGCGCCGTGGCAGATCGGTGCGTACCAGAAGTTGACACCTGCGCCCGCTCTCGGGATGCAGCAGGGTCTTGTGGAAGATTATAAGAAAACCGAAATGTCGATTGCGGTCCCCATCCACTGGGAGCAGGGTCTTGGAAATTCCGTTCGGGGGCGTGTCTTCGACAGAGAAACCGGAGAACCTCTGGTTGGAGCTACGGTCTCGCTTCTCGGCACATATCTCGGCGCATCGACCGATCTCAACGGCGAGTATTTGATCTCCCGGGTGCCAAGCGGGACATATGAAGCAAGGGTGACTTACGTCGGTTACAACCAGATCACATCGCCAAGTTTTGAAGTGAACTCATCTTCAGGCGTCAGATCCGACTACATGCTCGGTCAGTCCACCGTTCAAGCAAGCGCAGTGTATATCACATCTGAGCGACCAACGATTGAGAAAGCTTGGACTTCTGCGGTGTCAGCCGTCGCCGTCCCCGCTTCGGTTGTTGAGAGCCGGATCAGTTCCGCAACGTTCACGATCGCTGCACCGGCAGACATTCCGAGCGATAACAATCCGCACAAGGTTACAATCGCTATGGCAAATATAGCCGTGAAGTTATCGTACACTTCCGTTCCGAAACTCTCAGGCGACACATATCTTACGGCGAGCGCCGAGAACACGACGGAATATCCGTTCCTCGTCGGGACTGCAAGCGTGTTTCTCGATAATTCCTTCGTAGCGACGACGACGATGAAAGCGGTTTTTCCGAACGAGGAATTCAGCTCATACCTCGGGACCGACGCCGGTGTGAAAGTCGACAGAAAGTTGGTGCGAGACTTCACCGAGTCCACCGGACTTCTTACCAAAAAGACAAAAAGATCTTTCGAGTATCTCATCACGGTGGAGAATGAGAAGAAAGTCCCGATCGATCTCGCTGTGAAGGACCAGATCCCGGTACCGAATGACGAAAAGGTTGTGGTCGAAGTGGAGTCTCCAGATCCTTCGCAGATCAAACCGGACGAACAGGGCGTCGTCACGTGGAATTTGAATCTCAAGCCGCAGGAAAAAAGAGAATTGAGACTCGCTTTCTCAATCGAGTATCCCGTCGACTTTCCAGTGACGGGAATAAGATAAACTTTAGGTGAGCCGGATTCTATTCGGAGCGAGATAACAGTTCGTCCCTTGACTGCCGAACTTGTTTCAGACTAACTTCCGAACCGTCGCCCGAGGATCATTTTTATCACGAGTCCATCGGTTGATTTCGTGAGACCCCATCCAGGCCCGAAGTTGAATTCCCAGTCGGGGGAAAAATTGAGATCGATCACCGCGAATATCGCGTGAGACTGTTCGTTCCCCGGATCGGGCGAGAAAACCGGACCGGTAACCCCGTAATATTCTCCCCCGAGATCGATTAACGGGCTGATGTGAAGGGCGATTTTCACGTTCGGCTCAAAATCGAAACCGCGATTCTGATTTTCACCCTTGAATGAAAGCCCGAAAGTGGGATTGAACGAGAGATACGCGAACGTAAAGTCTTTGTCGATGATCGGCCGGAGCTCGAGTGTCCACGTGTCAGACGAATACTCGGGACGCTGATAGCCGACCTCGGCGGATAGGCTGGCACCGACTGGCCAGCACCAATCATCAGGCACACGCACGCGCGGTCGGATGTGATCGCCGACCCACTGCCAGCCATAGCCCGAGTGAATGTTGGTGAAGATGTAGAACCCGACTTCAAACCACGGATTGAACCCGTGCGTGATTTCGACCGTCTCGTGGTCCGCGTTCTGAGTCGGCCGCACGCCGTCGGTAAACGTCTGGCCGTCCGGTGTATAATTACTGTGGAGCTCAAGCATCGTTATCCCTTCCGAAACGGTCTCTGACGGATAAACCTGGATTTCATAGTTGTCCTGACCGAAGGCGGTTGCTTCAAACGAGATCATCGCTAGTGCCGACACGAAAATTGTTTTCGTACTCAACAGACATCGCCTCATAGGCACAAGCATTCGTCGTGGCATAGTTGCATCTCTGTCGTTTCGGGTTCTTGAGCGGTTCAATTTTCTTTCTAATCGCCGAGAGCAAACTCGGCCGCAGCGAGCGCGTGGATCGTGGTGGTATCGAAAGCGGGAATGGTGCAGTCGGATTGCTTGATGAGAAGAGGGATCTCCGTGCATCCGAATATGACTCCTTCCGCCCCGTCACCTTTCAGGCGCTCGATGATCGCCAGGTATTTCTTCCTCGTTTCATCCTTGAAGATTTCTTTGTCGAGCTCAGAAAATATCGTGGTATCTATGAAATCTCGTTCGCCCTGATCCGGCGTGAGAGCAGCTATCCCGAACTTCGCGAGTCGGTCCCTGTAAAATGACTGTTCCATGGTGACTTTCGTCCCGAGAAGCGCGACTCTTTTCAAACCAAATTTCAGAATTTCCCTGGCGGTCGCGTCTGCAATATGTATGAGAGGAACATGGATGCCAAGTTGAAGTTTGTCGGCAATCATGTGCGGCGTGTTTGCACAGAGAAGTATACATTCCGCCCCGGCATCCTCGAGCTGCCTCGATATGCCGATAAGGAATCCAGCCTGTTCTATCCAGCCAGCTTCATCCGAAGGCGGTTTGTGTTCTTCCTGGTTCTGCGAGTAAAGAAGAATTTTTGCGGAGTTGAGTCCGCCCAGACGCTTGTTGATTTGCTTATTTATTACCCTGTAATATTCGACAGTCGAGACCCAACTCGTCCCGCCTATCAAACCTATGGTCTTCATTCCTCTCCTCCTCCCGATTCTCTTCCCGTGTCTATCCCTGCATGGACCGGTCGCCTCTCAACCGATGGATTTACCCGAACAATGAAATGTTGACGAGGAAAAGGGGGCGAAAGAATTTTCGCCCCTGTTTAAATTATTTATGGTGCCTGTATGATTGCAATCTCGAACGGTTTCACGGTCAACGAAACCTCAGTTATCGACGGTCCGCCGAATCTTACGAATTCATTATCCTGTTTGACGTCAAGACTTTTGTCGCTCACCATCTCCTTCCAGCCGCTTGTTTCTTTCTTCATGAACCTCAATGTCATGGGAGCGTCCTTGTCGCCCATATTGTAAAGCACATACTGGTTGTCGCCGAAGAGGTACATTCCGACTTTTCCCTGTCCCTCCAGCTCGAATCCGAGATCCTGGTCGAACGACCTCCTGATGGAGTTAAGAACATCGGGCGGAAGTTCGAGTAGATCGTAACTGTTCTCAGGCATGTTGAGAATGTAAATCGTTCCTTTGAGGTATGGGACTCTCATCAGCACAGAGAAATCGTAATCCTCTCTTGAGATGGTTACGTCACGGGATTCCGGCCAGGTTGATGCTTCGACACCGGGGAATGTGAATGGCCTGTCCGCCTTCACAGTTCTTTCTCGGAATCCATATTCGAGGAGACCGAAATCGGAAGAGGTCACCGAGCCGCGATAGTCCAGGAGATTGATGGCGTTCCTGAATTCTGTTCTACCAAGTCTCCTCCATAGTGAGAAAGTCATAAACACATCCTTGCCGTCACGCAGCCGATCGAGCATCTCCGTCGCCAGACTTGTGTCCTTTAGCGAGTTGAGACAGAATATCGCACTTTGACTTTCGGAAGGAAATTTTCCTACCGGTTCGAGCGGGATTCCCGCCATGCCGAGACATCCAAAAATATTATACTCACCGACTGAACCTTGCGGCAGGTAGATCGGCACCCCGCGTGAATCACCTTTTATTAATCCTGCCACCCTGTCGAATTCGGGAAGCATATCGGTAAAATGCGGATATACGTCGCTCGAAGGATTCGTCGGCCAGAGTTGACCCGCGCACCAGAGAATTATTTCGGGAGTCCTGGCGAGCACGGCCTGCCACACCTGGGCATTGTAATCGTTGTATGCTCCTTTCATGTCGTAATTGTCGAGCCAGGAGCCTACCCACTTCGTAAGGTCGACGCTTGATTCCCATTTCTGTAAAATGTAGCCGCTGTACACCGGAATGTGTTGATGCTGGGTCTCTGGGATACGAGTCTCAATTCCGGTCGCCATTTTGTCGAACTGGTGGACTTCGTTGTAGACGTCGTAGCCGTTTTCGCCGAACCCTTCATACCAGTTTGGAAATTTTATGATTACCTGGACATTAGGGTTCACTTCTTTCGCCGGGTCGATGATATATTTCTTCGACTGCTCGAGGAGAAGTTTAGTGCGGTACTCGGCCCAAGTCATCGCACCACGATCTGCAACACTTTGCGGATCGGTAGCATTCGTAAAGAGCCAGTCATCGAGAATGATCTTGTCGAACACTTTCGCGAGTCCCTGCATGCGCTGTTTGAGGGATGCGAGATCTTCGGGATTGTTGTATGTGGACGGCCCGAAGCGCGCTGTTGGGACCATCGCACCGTCCGCTTCTATTCCCATGTCGCGGAATCTCGAGGCGATGTCCTGGAGGAGCGGCACATCGACTTTTCCTCCGCGCTCGACGGCGTCAAGATAAACCCTTACGGGCTTTACCGGTCCGAAATACTCCATCGTCTTCTTGAATTGCGCGGGATCCGCAAGAAGTGAGTCCACATCACGGGAGGTGAAGAAGATTGAATATTTCAGATGCGCCCAACCGCCCTCCTTTGTTTGGCTGACCACTGGCATCGCGGTTGAGAGCAGCCCGAGCAGAATTAATCCGATTAAATTAAAAGACCTGGGAATAATATTCCTCATTTTCCCCTCCCGGTTGGTTTTATTTTGAGAGATAGAGTCCATCTGGATTGTGGCACCAATCTTCCGCCGCGAATTAAGAAAGATGAGACTCGTTAACCGGAGAAATTTATCCGTTCAACATCTGAAGTGCAACCTGAGCGCACGAATTTCATCGATCGACCTGCGCGTTAGCGGCTCCATCTCGGGAAGCCGCGCATCCACCATGTCCTATCGTGATCTCCTGATTAATTCCAGTCTGGTCCGTGCGCCTTCATCGGCCGCAAAGAATTTACTGAGTTTCGTACACGCGTACTCCGAACAAAAAGCGCAGCTCTCCAGATTTTTCCCCGTCGCGCATTTCCTGATCTCACACGTTGAACACCGAGAGAATATCCTGCCGCTTTCTGACCGGCAGCCGTCGCAGTCGGTGATGTCTGCCGGAGAAACATTAAGCCCGTAATGCTCGAGAATTGCACGAGCCATGTCGATTCTCACCAGCTGCTTTTTATCCTCGTTCTTCTCGAATGCGGCCAGATGAATCGGACATGCACTGCAGTCCAGTCCGCAAAATCCGATCATCTCATTCAAATTCACATGCCTTCTCCTCATTTGCGTGAGGTTTATGATCAGATTCAAAAACTGAATACCCAATCAACTCTGTGCGTTCCTCATGATGCGTTTTCCCATATTCATGCGATCACGATATCCACGTCATGCATCTCGCTTTTATTTGCCACCTGCCGTCTACTTTTTCAAGGAGGATGAGACTTCCGCTCCCTGCCAACGGCCCAACCGACTCACCCACCTCAAGAAGAGCCTGAGTCCTCGAATTGTCATAACCGACCCTCGATAGAGTGATAAAGACGGTATCTCTCCCGGAGAGTTTCTGGCCGTCGCCCGCTATTTCCAGGTTGTTCACGCCGGGTATATGTTTCATTCCGACATTATTCCGGTTGACGGCAACGAAATTGGTGAGCGCCCCTTCGAGCATTGACGGGATACAATTCTTGATATAAGCCATCCTGACACTGTCGATGTTTACGAGAGAGGTATAAGTGGAATCGCGGAGGATCAACAAATAACTCGAAGAAGCAGAGTCGCCCTGTAGAACCGCCGCGTAAATCCCGTACTCATCGCCTGAGCCGTACTCAATCCTCTGCACAGGATTGCTGCACGAGCCGACGACGAGAATCGCAATTGCTGCCACCACAATCTCTTTCTTCATTTTGCAACCTTATTTTGTGCCGACTGTACCATGTTATATACTTCGTTAGCATTCTCGATTCTCTCGAGCGCGAATAAGTTTATTCTGCTCATTCCCCACAACGGACGATTTATGTAAGGCATGCCGGGATTCACACCGAAAGTGATTGTACCACGATGGTCGCCGTATAAGTCCAGGGACATTTCGGGAAGGCTTTTCAGGTTCAGGGCCTTCAATGATTGCCCGCCGAATCCGGTCAGTATGAGTACGCGCTGATCTGTCAACGCGCAGACGGTTTTCTTCCTGATCAAAACGTCCGAATATCAAATAGATTCCGAGAACAACAAAGATTCCACCGAACCCCAGGAAGAAAGCGGGCGCGCCTCCCTTATAAGCCGTATACTCCCAGAAGAATGCGAACCCTCCCCATGTCAAACTGAAAGGGATGAGGTAAGCATCAGATTTCCTGAGGAGGAATCCTCTCTGCGGTTTCCCTGTCCATACTATACTCTCCGTGGATAGAAGGAACGGCATGATCGCCTTTTGTTCCTCGTACTGCATTTGTCCTCCTTTCAATTCCTCCATTATGCAGCGGGTAAAACATGCGAGCTATCACTCGATCATGCGCCGGAGAGACTTCTTTCGCGCAATTAGCCCGCCGTCCCAGGTAAATTTAGTCGACCAAAATTTCACTCACAAACGCGCGTCACGTTGGTCAGGCACTTTCGGAGTCAACGAACCCGGCACATCCTTGGCGAGGTGTACCAGGTCGCCTGAGAAATGCGACAATCGGAAATGGCAATAATTGCTTTAGGCCGCTGTCAGTCAGAGGTAAGTGCGCTGTTTGTACGAACTAATTTACGCACGAACTCGACAAGCCGACCGCTCGCAACCGACGCGGAAATATCTTTGGGAAGGTCCGCGGCCATCCACTCCGTCCTCCAAACGTTCGCACGTCCAGGAGCAATCGGCTCGTATTTGCCCTGTGTTTCAATTTCAACATAATCAGCAACAGCGCTCACGTATACTGAAATCTCCGCTTCTCCGGGCGCGTGATCACGTGGCTTCGTGTCCTTAAATCTCTTTGCGAAAACTCTTCCGTCCAACACGTACGCCATCCAGCCTTCCGAGCCATCGGCAATACTAAGTTCGTTCTCATCGGGACGTTTCAGCTCATCTTTGTACCACACAATCCCGTCTTTCTCCTGAGTCGGTGCAGGACTGAAGTGCTTTCTCCCGATCCCTCCTTCACCTATCGGAAAGAAGAACGTCCCTCCTTTGTGAACCCTCGTAACCTCCCAAGGCGCGACACTGATATTCGAATCGGACTCATTGAGCATCCAGTATGTCATAACTAATTTTCCGCTCCCACCTGCGGTAATACTTTTTTTGAATTGCAGACGCGTCTGAGGATCCATCCCGCTTGAAAGCAAAATCGAATCTCCGGACGATACGACTGCATACGGCAGGTTGTCGAGCGCTGCCGGCGGAGGCCAGTTCCATATCGATTGTGGACTCGGCCATAAAGTGGAGCCGTAATTTTCCGGATGAACATCCTTGCCGGTGAGAAACTCATAGTCGGCAAGTTTGAAAGATACCGTTCTTCCACCGACTGTTGGATCGATCGTAATGCTGACGGGGCCCGAGACTATGTTGTAATGGCCCTTATCTGATGACACAACCGCAGCTCCATGTGACTGAGCAAATAGTTGACTTGCGGCAACGAAAATGGTTGCTGCAGTGAAACACGTCCGGTTTCTCATATTCGTTATCCGTTTTGGGTGAGCATGCAATGAAACGGATCTGAAGTCGCATAATTCATAACGCGGAATCGGCCCCTTTTGCTTTTGCGATCACTGTACCCCTGCGTGACTCCCGATTGATTCGGTCGAAGCAATAAACGATATTGGCATGCGGCCGGAGTAGGTTCCACAATGCTGAGAAGTTATCTCAAGAGCCGCTGAAGTTCAACGTGAAAAAACTTCAAGATGAGTAATTCAGAGACCCGACGAATGTCCGGAAAGTTGATAAGCGACGGCAATGGAGCGCGCTGGAATCTGCGACGCGGTATACTATGCAATCCGCAGGGTGAACTGGAAATCAGAAACACGAGGAGAGGTCGTATGAGGAGGTTGGATGTTGTTATCCAAACCGTGCTAGTTGCATTGATATTCCCGTTTGCGTTACGGGCGCAGACTGTAGATGATATCGTCTCGAATGCAATCATGGCACGGGGAGGAGCGGCAACAATAAGCGGAGTCCAAACGGAAAAACTCGCAGGGACTATATCTTTCGGCACTCAAAGGGAAAACGTCTTCGAAGTTGATCTGAAGCGTCCGGGCAGAATAAGGCAGCGTATTGAATTTAACGGGAAAGATTTCATAAGCGCCGCGGATGGTGTGTCCGGGTGGATCATAAATCCGTTCCAGGGCGACACGGTCAGGCCCATGACAAAGGATGAGGTGAAGAATTCCGCAAGCAGTGCCGAACTTGACGGCCCTTTTCTCAACTATAAAGAAATAGGAACGAGCATAAAACTTGCGGGGCGCGAGAACGTAAAGGGCCACGACGCGTACCGTCTGAACGTGACCATGAAAGACGGCTCCGAGCGGAGCGATTTGATAGACTGTAATACATTTCTTGAGCTCAAATGGGAGGGGAACGTCCTGTCGGACGGGAAAAGATACAAGGTCGAGTCTTATTTCAAAGACTACAGGAACATCAAAGGCATCATGATCGCCTTTGCGATTGACTCGGACACTCCCGGAACCGCACGGAGTCAGAAGATCAGGTTTAAGAGTGTGGAAGTGAACGGCGCACTTCCCGATTCCCTCTTCGCGCCGCCGCAACACAGATGAAATCACTAATGGACTAGGAACCCCGCAAGGATTACGGTGGATGAATCCCGATATTTTTTGCCTCTCTGAAATTTTATCAGTAACCTAGCCGGTGATTGCCGATCTCCGGGAGCGACCATGGCGGCGTGCGGATCCGCCCGACGAGTCGTTCTCCACAGCCTTCGCATAGCATACTTCTCTCCATTTTCCAAGTCTCAGCATGTCCAATTTGGTTACGACCGCTCGGCGGAATCGGGAAACCGTACGCGAATATGCTGCGAATAAACTCCAGCGTATGTGAAAAGCGCGCATTATCCCCATTTCTTACCTACCCGCCACTATTTAAGGAGAAATTTGCTCGTTACTAAACATTAAGAAACAGGAAGAAACTTGACTTAACATTAGAAAACCCTTATCTTACCTGCGTGGCATTGGCAGCTTAGCAAGAAAGGAGTCGTGTCATGTCAAGAATCGTTTTTGCCGACATTCTTCCCGGGCTTCAGAACAAGGATGAGTTCTTCGACCGGATCTTCCATGAGTCACATCCATGGGGCCGGATATTTAGTCTTACCTTGCTTTTCATCGTACTTACATTTTTCTACGGCGTCGTGATGGGCTGCTACAGCGGACCTCTCCAGGCGCTAACGGCGGGAATCAAGGTCCCTGCGATGTTCCTCCTATCGCTCTTGATTTGTTTTCCGGCTTTCTTTGTCCTGCAATTCATAATGGGTTCCACGATGAGGCTGTCGCACATGACTGTCATCATCCTGTCCGGATATGTCCTCATGGGTGCGATCATGGTATCGTTCACACCAATTGTGATCCTGTTCGTGCTTACGGGCGGCAATTATTATTTTCTTCAACTTTTACACGTCACCATTTTCTCGCTCTCAGGAATATTTGGAATGAAGATGGTCTTGGACGCGTTGAAGTTTTCGTGCGAACAAAAAAATATTTATCCGAAGACGGGTGTTGTTGTATTCAGATTCTGGGTTGTGATTCTCGCATTTGTCGGGATTCAGCTCGCATGGAACCTTCAACCATTTCTCGCGGAGAAGACAGAAGGATACAACCTGTTCAGAAAGTACAAGGGAAATTTCTACACCGCGGTGATTTACTCGTTACAACAGCTGACTAATTCGTCGGAGACCGGGAAGGTGTCCCCGGAACCGAACGGACATTACTTCCCTGACACCACAAAAGCAGTTAAATAAAATGTCGAAAGGGTTGACCGTGCCTGACGAGGAAATAATGACATTGGAAGACGTCGCGCGGTATTTGAAGCTGACGCCTCAAACTATCTATACGTGGGCACAGGAGAAGAAAATTCCGGCTGCGAAACTCGGGAAAGAGTGGCGATTCAAAAAGTCTGTCATCGACGAATGGTTCAACCAGCATATAGATGAGAAGTTTGGGCAGATAGTATCCAAAGCCGTCCTCGAGAGAAAAGACAAGGCTGAAAATCGATAACATCAGGTACAAAGGTGAAGGACCGGTATTTTGCGGGTAACAGCTCGGACTGGAAGATTCGAGTACACTAAAAGGCACGCGGGCTCTTCAAGCTGAAGGAAGTGAGCTCGACTGCTACCTGACTATTGTTCTGGGCATAGAAAATAATTGGGGTTAGAAGCTCCGCCCACCCTAGTTGTACGGTTTCAGCATTTTCAGCCGCTTCCACGGCAAACCAAGAAGTCGGAAGGCGGGGCTCGTCTCCTAACCCTCTTGCGCGCACTCATGGACGATAATGGGATACATTTGGTATTGCGGCCGCTTTCAACTTAATTCACTACCAATTCGGTAGCGTTCCCCCAATTCCGCCGTGAAGCTAAGAGTGATGGCCCTATGAATAGGTGATTCCAACTTCTTTTATTTCCGCTACCCTCACATCGGTGCACTGCAGTTTAGTCTCATCAAATATCGCTAAGTTTATTCCGCCCACGTTGAGTGAGCTCGCATACTCCACTCCATTGTAGCCCTTTGACTTTATGAATTCGCAAATATACTGTGATGGGAGATAGTCAAGTTCTGAATCGTATCTTCTAATTGGCTTTGACAACTCCTTTTCTAGCTCCTGAAGAAATTTCTCGTATAGCACATACTTCATAGGATCGGGTATCTCGAATGGGCTGACACCCTTGGTTTGTCTGAGTCTAATCACCTTGATGTCTTCCTTCAACTTGAATTCTGCCAAGGTGACAAAGTCGAGGTAAGAGGCTCTTACTTCGTAGACGGTTGTCTTTTCGTCGGTCGCTAGATACAGATACGGAATTCCTTTCGGATTAGCACGCCCTGCTTTGGACTGTTCACTCGGCGGTTTGCCCATATCTGATGCCGAAAAACCCTTGTTAGTAGAAATCCGCGCCCTGTAGAATATTTTTCCCGTGGAGTAGGTATGGGATTTGTTTTGTAGAATTTCATTTAAGAGGTCAACATCAATGTTGCTGCGAATAAAAAATCTGTTTTGGTTTACTATTTCACTCTTAAAATTCTTCCACGTATCCAGCAAAGTGCGGGAACCGTCACCAATCCTCGCCTTATTTATTACCGCACCATCAAAAATTCCCGCGGTTACCGCCTCTCCAGAGAAGATACCTCTTAGCAGTTCTTGAGCCCCATCGCCGGGCAAACTAAACGTATTCCAATCAGCCTGAATGGACTTGCCTAGAAGTGCGCTCCCTCCTGAGTCGGGTTGATAGAGGTTAACCAATGGCTGAAATTTCTCGGCAAGCTCTCTCACATCGATGAGTTTCACGCTTTTTGAGTTACAATAGTCGCAGTCGCCGCTTTCGGTTGAGTTGTACTCAACGTGAGAACGAAGCAGGATATCCTGAAAGCAATTGGGGCAGCAGTGCATCCCTAGGTAGTACTTAGATAGTCGTACACGAGTTCAAAATGATTTTGGATTGACAACTTCTTGACACTTCCTAATCCGGGGTAATCCTCATTTCTGCGCAGCCTCCGGAACTCCTGACAAGCTGCTGTCCTAAGTTGAACGCGGTCTATGAAAGTCACTAGTTTCTCCAAAGCTTCTCCGAATTTTCCGGGCACATCAGTTGTGTCCTCGTTACTGTCTGAGACAAAATGACGAATCCGAAACTCATCTTCCTTGTTCTTATACGTCAGATGTATTGCTACAGCATACGGCAAAAATCCAGATTCACTGAATTCTCTTCCGATCGTGACAAAGTCTGAAAATCCCGCATATCCTTCCTCAACGTAGAAGAGATGCTCATCACTAAAAAATTCGTCTGGCTCAGCCAAGTAATCAGCGTTGGTTCTCTGAACCCTGAATGGGTCAGAGAGGGTCGCTATGGGAAGCTTTGCTTTCTTTATTTCCCGAATGAATCTCTTACTAGTTATGGAGTCGCTAAGAACCACATACTTAACTTCTATCTTACCTATAAGAGTGAAAAAGTCCTCTTCTCGCTGAGGAAGTCCGTCACAGATAATAGTGAAGCCATCGGTCTTCATTTGCCCAATCATAGAAAGCGCCTCATTAAACCGAGTCTTCCCATTTATTACGAGGGCCGGTTGGTAATTCCGATATGAGCTCAGACAAGGACTAACGACTGCTGCAATCACTTCCTTTATGCCGTTAAACTCACCAACTTGAGGATTCAGTATAAGGTTGAAATTGTGCCCACAATCCCGCAATGATTCTATCGTTTTGATTAGGGTGAACGAGTTCTTAACCGGCTCAATTATCGGCGATATAAAACCCTCAGATTTGAGGGGACCCCCGAGATCTCTCAAAGCTATTAGTTCATATTGTTTACCCCGTAGGTACGGAAAGTACATTAATCTTCAGTTAAGGTTGATTTTCTCCCGAAGAACGTCGTGCAATCTCAAGTACTCTTCCTCATCAAAATCCAGACACCACCCGATGTACTTGAGTTGTGGAGGCAGACTTCGCGAGATGAAATAAGACTTTTGTTTTATCGTTCGCTTCTTGAGCTCACCGATAACCAAGTCATGCAGCTTATCAATTGGAATTTTGAGTATAAGATCCTGACACGTCCTATAATAACGTATAGCTGAAGTAGCCGGGACAAAATGGTAGTATTTTTTCACAATGTTCGTGAATTCATCTTTTCGAAGACACTTCATCATGGTATGCTGGTCTAAATGGCAACTCTCTTTTGCCTTACGAATGGTAACCAACTTGAAGTCCTTCGTCAACACGATTAAGCCCACGTCCTCACCAATTATTCTAAGGTATCTATCTTTCAGGCTATAGTGCGTTACTAGATAAGTTTCCTTGAACACCTTTCTATAGTCGGCTAGCTGGTGTGAAATCTTGGTCGGACTATCCAATTCCGTTTTGATCTCGAAAACTCTGCTCGTGCCGTTAAGCAACACAATGTCAGCTATCGATCTGCCTACTCGGAATTCATTCAAAAGCGTAGTTGAATTCACGCTATATTTCCCCAAGAGAATCTCATTCGCAATAATGTTCTTGTAAACGTACTCGCTCCTATATGCGCTCTTCAAGGTATTGTAAACATGAGCAAAGTATTGTCTAAAAGTAGGGCTGTTCCCATGGTTGTCAAGCGTTGAATCGTACTTTTTCCACTTTGAAACAACGTAGTTCTTGTCCCCGGCTCTGACAAGTTTATCGAACGTGGAATTAGATAAGATGATCGCGTAACTCCTAAGCCGGTCGGCGTCTCGCTTAATCTGTCTCAAGCGCCCTTTGCCACTTTTGATTTTCAAAACTCTTATGGGCATGAAACCAACAGAAGTCTTTTGGTATGGACAGTTAGCATGCCTTTACTCCGATTGCTGCCACAATTTAGGCTGAGCAAATTTCACTTGCAAACTTAGAGTGTTTTCTCACTGATCGTCCCCTCTTCTCCGTATCCTTGCAACTAAATCCTGAGCCCGGTAACTTGTCACGCAGACGGTCTCCGTGCGACCGTTCAAGAACTCAGGGCGGCCGGTCAGGTGGCGGAAATCAGTCAAAATTGATTCGCCCTCTTTCTTTTCAATAAAGTTGCGCCCTCATCTGTAAATCATTATATAGGGACCTATCAGCGATGAGAACCTCGAGCTCAAGTCGTATTGTGATCCAGATTGCGCTCCTGATTTGGGCGACAAGTACAGTGAGCGCTCAGGAAAAATTCGTCCTGACTCTCGATAAAGCTGTCGCGATTGCGCTCGAGAAGAACAGGGATGTTTTGATTGCCGACCAGGAGCGGTACAAAGCGGACGCGCAGGTTGCAGAGGCAAGATCGGGTGCATTCCCTCACCTTTCGGTCTCCGCGCAGTACATGCGGAACATCAATCTCCCGGTCATATTTCTTCCGGCAAACTCGCCGCCGTTCAATCCGACAAGTTCCACCATTTCATTTGCGATTGGATCAAACAATTCCTACCAAACCGGTGCCACCTTGACTCAGGCGCTTTTCAGCCGGCAGATCGGAGTCGCCCTCGACATCGCAAGCAATTACAAGGATTTCTCAGAGGCATCTTTCGACGAGGCGAAACAATCGGTAGTTCTCCAGGTGAAGAAAGCTTTTTACGGCGTCCTCCTGATGCAGAAGCTGGTCGAAGCAAACAAGCAGGGACTCGATGTGGTCAAGGCGAACTACCAGAATGTCCAGGCGCTGTACAATCACGGCAACGCAGCGGAGTTCGATTTGCTTCGCGCGGAAGTACAAGTGGCAAACACGGAGCCGGCCGTGATCTCCGCCGAAAACAACCTCCTCCTTTCGGTCAACGGACTCAAGAGCCTCCTCTCGCTGCCCCTCGACAGCAACGTCGTGATAGAAGGCGACTTTACATTCGCGGAAGTGCCGCAACAGGTTCTCGACGAGGGCGAACGCGAGGCGGTGACGACAAATCCCATGCTGCAGGAGCTTTCTTTCCAGGAGGCGATGCTGGATGAGAACGTTAGCGTCGAGCAGGCGGCTTACTTCCCTTCCGTATTTGCCTTCGGCTCCTACCAGTTCCAGTCCCAGGATAATACTTTTCAATTCAGTAATTACCTCTGGGCAAAGATTTTTAACGTCGGCGTCACTGTATCGTGGTCGATATTCGACGGGCTCGCTACGCCCGCTCGTGTTGAGCAGGCACGAGTTGAGTTGAAGAAGATCCGGTACACCAAACTGAAAGCGCAGGAAGGGCTTGCAATTCAGATCCAATCGGCCCGGTTGAAGATGGATGAATCGAAGAGACGAATCGAAGGGCAGGAGAAGAACATCGAGCAGGCGAAAAAAGCTGTGAGCATCGCGCAGACGAGATTCAAGAGCGGAGTCGGGACACAATTGGAACTCCTAGACACGCAGGTCGCCATGACGCTCGCAGAAACGAATTACGCGCAGGCGATTTACGATTACCTGGTCGCGAAGGCTGATTGGGATTTCGCAATCGGTAAGAGCAAATGAACCTTCCACAAGAAGACAGGTCAGATGAGCGTGAGTGCAATTAGTTTAAGTCGAACCATGAATAGATCATCGAGCTACAACTATTCGAACCGAGATACAGGAGGTTGAACTTGACGAGAAGAACAGACTACTCAAAAAGCATTTCGATAATACTCCTTCTCACAGCCATGATGGCTTCCGGGTGCAGGAAGTCTCAAAAAGACGACCAGTCGCTGAATGCAGGTTCCGCCTCGGCAATTCCTGTGGACGTTGCCGAGGTTCAGCGTCAGACAATATCCGTCGTCAAGCAATTCTCCGGAACGCTCGAGGGCGAGGAACAGGCAAATATAGTCGCGAAGATTTCTGAGAGAATAACTTCGATAGGCGTGCATGTAGGAGACGCAGTGAAGGCGGGCCGGGTGTTGATCGAGCTTGATAAGAGCGGCGCATCTTCCCAGTTCTATCAGGCGCAGGCAGGATTCAACAACGCGCAGAAAACATACGATCGAATGAAAGCCCTGTATAACGAGGGAGCAATTTCGCTGCAGTCGCTCGATGGCGCACAGACAGCGTATGAGGTTTCGAAAGCAAACTTCGAGGCGGCAAAGAGCGCTGTCGAACTCACGACTCCGATACCGGGAGTTGTCACCGCTGTTAACGTGAGTGTCGGCGACCTCTCGACTCCGGGGGGAGTCCTGATCACAGTCGCAAAGATCGGCAAGATGAAAGTCGATTTTGACGTCAACGAGGTCGACGTGTCGAGTCTGTCGGTCGGATATTCAATACAGGTCTATTCCGAAGCCAGACCGGATGTGAACGTTACAGGACAAGTGGTCCAGGTTTCCAAATCGGCGGATGTAAGGTCGCGCACGTTCCAGCTGAAAGCGGAATTCGACAATACGAAGGACAACTGGTTCAGGCCGGGGATGTTCTGCCGGGTGAATGTGTCGCTTTCATCCCGGGCAAGAACGCTCGTTGTTCCTGCAGCAGCTGTCCAGAGCGACGGAATAACCACGCGTGTGTTTGTCGTGCGAGGAGGAAGATCCTTCCAGCAGGTCGTCAATCCCGGGATAACCGACGGAAAGTATTTCGAGATCCTCGAGGGACTTTCGGATCACGACACGGTAATCACTACCGGCGCGACAAACGCTCGCGACAGCGGCTATGTGAACATATCGAACAAATAGAAATACGACACGGATGAAACAATTTCATATGTATCAATACCGTGAATCCGACCGACCGGTATTATGAGAATGATCCAGAGGAGCGATTCTTATCCATAAGGGATTAACTTCATGAAACTTGCTGATACATCGATAGAACGACCCGTGTTTGCCACGATGATGATCCTTGCACTTATAGTGCTCGGATTGTTCTCTTTCGTCAAGCTGAACATCGACCAGTTCCCCGACATCGACTTCCCTTACATCACCGTGACAAGTGTCCTCCCCGGCGCGGGGCCTGAGCAGATGGAGACCGATGTCACGAAAGAAATCGAGGACGCCGTCAACACCATCGGCGGGATCGACCATATAACTTCGATCTCGCGGGAAGGTGTGTCGTTCGTGATAATCCAGTTCAAACTCGAGGTAGAAGGTAAACAGGCCGCCCAGGACGTGCGCGAGAAGATCGCGGCTATACGTGCGGATTTACCTACAGATCTCGAAGATCCTGTTATCCAGAGAATCGATCCTGCGAGCCAGCCGATGTTCACACTTACCGTGTCAGGTCCGAGATCGCAAAAAGACATCACCACATTCACGAAGAACGTGATCAAGAAGCGCCTCGAAAATGTTCCCGGAGTCGGACGCGTTGACCTCGTCGGGGGAGCGGAGCGCGAGATTCAAATCGAAACGGACGCCTCAAAGCTTCAGGCGTACAACCTTTCAATACAGGATGTCATACAGGGTGTGGCCGCGTCGAACATGGAAGTCCCCGCGGGAAATCTGATTCAGGGACCGCGGCAACTTCTTCTCCGAACGATGGGCAAATACACCAACGTCGCAGACTTCAACAAGGTGATCGTTGCGACGCCCGGCGGAAAGGTCGTCCATCTCTCGGACGTCGCCGAGGTTATCGACGGCGTGAAAGAGCAAACAAGTCTGACACGGGTAAACGGAAAAATTGCGGTTGGTCTCAGCATCATCCGGCAATCCGGAAGCAATACGGTGCGCGTAGCGGAGGCGATCCAGAAACAACTCGTCAGCCTGCAGAAAGAAATCCCGCCCGACCTGAAGATCACTATCGCACGAGACAACAGCACGTTCATCGTGGAAGAAGTGAATGACGTACTCTTCGACATCCTCTACGGCGGACTTCTCGCCATCATAGTGGTCTATTTGTTCCTGGCGAACTTCCGATCGACACTTATCAGCGCAATTGCGCTTCCGACTTCAATTATCGCGAGCTTCATAATCATGTACGCGTTGAGTTTTACATTGAACATGGTCTCGCTTCTCGCGCTTTCGCTCGCGGTCGGACTTCTGATAGACGACGCGATCGTGGTTATAGAAAACATATTCAGGCATATGCAGCAGGGCGAGACACCGATAGAGGCCGCAAAGGCTGCCACCGCCGAAATCGGGCTCGCTGTCATGGCCACTACTTTTACGATCGTTGCCGTGTTTATCCCGATAGCATTTACGCCGGGTCTCGTCGGGCGGTTCTTCTACCAGTTCGGAATTACAGTTTCTGTCGCGGTGCTGGTATCCCTGTTTGTAGCGTTTACCCTTACGCCAATGCTCTCCTCCCGCTGGTTGAGCAAGGCCGATGAGGAACTCACCAACGAAGGCTCTGTCCTCAGGAAAATACTTTTCTATTTCAACCACTTTTTCCAGATCCTCAGCGAGCGATACAGAAAAGGAATAAGATGGTGTCTCGGTCATCGGAAAACTGTAGTCTTCGGATCGGTTGCAATCTTCGTGGCGAGCGTTTTCATAATGGGCATGCTGGGCACATCCTTCTTCCCCGAGACCGACGAAAGCGAGTTCAACATCACTGTTCACGCCGCACCCGGGAGCTCGCTGCAACAGACAAGCGATATCTCGGCACAGATTGAAAGCGTGCTGAGGAGACAGCCCGAAGTGATCAATGTTCTTACGACTATTGGAGCCGGAAACGATCCTGTGACAACGGGAAACATACTTGTAAAACTGGTGAAGAAGAACCAACGCAAGCGCGGCATCGCGCAGGTAATGAGCGACCTTCGCAGAGAGCTGCGGGCAGTGGCAGGCGTTAACCTTTCACTCGGGACACAAAGCGGACCGGGCGGGAACCAGAAGCCGGTAATCATGAGCGTGCGAGGCGACGACATGTCTACACTGAAACTCGTGGCAGACCGCGTGGAAAGCATCGTTCGTAATACTACCGGCGCAGTGGACATTGAGAATAGTCTCGAGACGACGAAGCCCGAGGTGAGAATCAGAATCGACCGCGAGAAAGCGTCCGATCTCGGAGTCAACGTGGCACAGATCGCCACTACCGCCAGGGCGCTTGTCGACGGTTATGTGGCGACAAAATACCAGGAAGGCGACGAACAGTTCGACGTGCGCGTACAGCTGAGGAAGGAAGACCGCACCTCATTCGAAAACGTCAACAATCTCACGGTCAAGAGTAACAAGAGTATGGGGAACAATCAGAACCTTCTCGTTCCGGTCAGTTACGTCGCCGACATCCAACAGAGCTCGGGACCGTCGCAGATCAACAGGTTCGACCGACAGCGGGAGATCCGTGTCGATGCGAACCTGTCGGGACGGCTCCTTGGAGAAGTCCTCGGCGACATACAAAAAAAGACGAACCGACTCGATTTGCCTCCCGGGTACAACGTAGGAGTCGTAGGCCAGGGCCAGATGCAGGCCGAGTCGTTCGCAAATATTTTTCTCGTCCTCGGTCTGGCGATCGTGTTCGTCTATATAGTGCTTGCCGCACAGTTCGAAAGTTTCACATATCCTTTCGCGATCATGCTGGCGCTGCCGATGTCTCTGATCGGGGCAACTCTCGGGTTGATCGTGTTCGGAAGCTCGGTATCGATGATGTCACTCATCGGCGTAATAATGCTGATGGGGCTTGTCACAAAGAACGGAATTCTGCTCGTCGATTATGCGAACGTTCTCCGCGACAGGGGTCAGGAGAGGACCGAGGCGCTAATCAATGCCGGCGCAACGAGGCTGCGACCGATACTCATGACAACGTTCGCCATGATATTCGGTATGGTGCCGGTAGCATTCGCGGTGAGCGAAGGGAGCGAATTCCGTGCTCCTATGGGCCAGGCGGTGATCGGCGGACTGATCACGTCGACACTGCTGACTTTGTTCGTAGTCCCTGTGGTCTATTCCATACTCGACGATCTGTCGTTCAAAAGAATGTTCGGTCTTGTTGGGAAGAGCAAGAGAAGTCAGGCAGAAGTCTGATTACTCAGACATTAATGGTTCGTAATGAGCTAGAATACAATCCGTGAAAATCCACCCCTCATGTCCTATCAGTGTCCTTATTCTTAGAAAGGGTGCAATATGAAGATAGCATTCCTTGTCAGTAACGATGTCATTTCCCCGCGAGTGATGAAGCTCCTCGAGGGCGCTCGCATCGATTACTATACGAAGTGGGAGCATGTCAAAGGCAAAGGCCACGGCACGGATCCCCACCTCGACACGAGAAGCTTTCCCGGTACTAACGTCGTATACATGATCGCGTTTGAACAGGAAGCATCTCTCGAGAAACTTGTCGACGGAATAAATGCGACCAACAAAGACATCCCTCGACCCGACGACCATATCAGATTATTCCAGGTACCCCTCGAACGGATTGTCTGATTACTCCCTGCCATATCAGGGAGACGTTCTACTTTTCTACACATCCGGAATCTTAAGCCCGCGCGAACTGTTGTAAATTCCGTTGGAGAGCTACAGGAGCACGTTAACAACAACAGTTCTACTGTGCGTCGGCGCAGTTGTCGCTTACGCACAATCCCTGAGATTTGAACATATTTCCCTTCAGCGGGGGCTTTCGCAGTCATCGGCATATTCGATAACTCAGGACAAAGAGGGTTTCCTGTGGTTCGGGACTGAGGACTGGCTTGGCCGGTACGACAGCTATTCATTTAAAGTTCTCAAGAACGGACTTTCAGACTTCACGTCCTCGTCGGGAAACTATGTCATCAGATTGATAGTAGATCGCGAGGGGATGCTGTGCGTTTGAACCTCTGCCGATGGTCTCTGCAAATATAACCCCCCTTGTCGGAATCAACGCAGAAAGATATATGTCGATCAAGGAATTGGCTTTGGTGAAGTAAATGTGGCGGTGACTGTCACTTTCAAAGTGACGGTCACATAATACTCGCATCGCACTCTAAATGGGAACTCTTAGAACTCAAAGTCCGTTTTTTAGATTTATAATCCGCTGATAACACCAAGGAATCATAACACTCTGCGGAAGACAGTCTTCCGACTGGAAGCTCATTTTACGATAATCTTATGGCTACAAAAGGAGGAGAGATGCCGTCTTTAATTAACACCTGTTTCAAATATGCTTCGCGAGGGTTGTTCGGTCTCGCGATTGTCATGTCGATTTTCACGATCGCATCAAGCTCGCAGACCCTTGATTCTAAATACTGGGTCCCGAACAACACGGTCAATTCAATTATAGTCGACGATGCTCACGATCTTGTTTACATCGGAGGCGACTTCGATTATCTGGGGCCGATCACAGGCAACTTCGCTGCGCTCGACCCGACCACCGGCTCAATCAACAGTAGCTTTCCGAAAGTATCCAGTATGTCGGGTAATGTCAACGCGGTCATCTCTGATGGCGCGGGCGGCCTCTTCATAGGAGGCTTCTTCTCGAAAGTCGGAAATGTTTCGATAAACAATCTCGCGCACATCCTGTCCGACGGTTCTGTGGACAACACATGGAACCCTAATCCGGATGACGGGGTGAGTTCCCTCGCGCTGAATGGCAACTCACTGATTGTCGGTGGATACTTTTCCAATATCGGCGGCCAGGCAGACGCAGACCTGTCGTCTGTGAGCGTCACGACAGGAAATGTAGATCCGACGTGGACGAAACCGAATTTGGACAACAGTGTCGCAACTATACTTGTTTACGGTAACAGGATCTACATCGGAGGCTACTTTTCAACAGTCGGTGATTCCTCGAGAAATCAACTCGCATCGCTCGATCTTGACGGCAACGTGAGGGCATGGAATCCAAGTCCATCGGGTGATTTCGGCTCTATAGGCGGACTGGACGCAGCTAACGGATACATTTATGTTGCGGGAAGTTTCTCCAGTATCGGCTCCCAGTCTGTGGAAGCCCTCGCGGAACTTGACACGACCGACGGCAACGCCACAAGCTGGAACACGCAGGATGTTTCCATCAGCGGGATTCCATATTGTCAGTGCGTGAAAGTCATCGGTGGGAATGTTTTCTTCGGCGGATCCTTCGACGCAATCGGCGACTCTACCAGGTACTCAATCGCCTCAGTTGACACAGCCAGCGCGCTACCAACCCGTTGGGATGCCGGACTTCTTCAGGGGAGCAGTATCCAGACAATTACCAACAACGGGGCCCAGATATATTTCTCCGGCGACTTCTCTTCCGTTCAGGGACAAACCCGTACACGTTTCGCGGATGTCGATACCAACGGGACTCTTCAAAGCTGGAACGCGTCCGCAAGCGATTACGCATCAGCCCTCCTTTATTACAGTGGAAAAGTTTTTGCCGGCGGGGATATGTACAGCTTCGGAGGAGTGCTGCGTCAGGACGTCGCAGCATTGAGCGAAATAACCGGCCAGCCGACCGGCTTGAAGGTTGCGTTTGATGACAATTCCCCCCAGGTCAGTGCGCTGGCACTCCATGACACGACTCTCTTCGTGGGCGGCGTGTTCCAATCCGTGGGCGGAAATGCGCGAGACGGATTTGTCACGGTCAGTGCGAACACCGGCGATGTCACCTCCTTCGACGCGAACCTTGCACCTGCACCGTGGTCGTATTACTCGGGTCAGGCTGATGTGATAGCTCTTAAGATTTACGGAGGAACTATTTACGTGGCCGGCCAGTTCGACAGCGCGGGAAGCGGTCTCCGACTTCCAAGAAACAATATCGCTGCTTTTGATGTTAACACTGGCTCGCTCAAATCATGGAACGCGAACGTGAACGGCGGCGCCCAGCCGTCTGTGCTTGCACTGGACGCGGGGGGAGGAAGTCTCTACATCGGCGGAGCATTCGCTGACCTGGGCGACTCTGCAAGAGTGAACCTCGGTTCGGTCGATACTGTGACCGGCCTCGCAACCGCATGGAATCCGATAATTGCAAACTCGAACGATTTTATTTACTCGATCGCCGCAGACGGTTCGACCGTCTACATCGGAGGTTCGTTCACGACGATGAACTCAGTGACGAGAAATTATGCCGCCGCAGTCGATATCGTATCGACCGGATCGCTGCTTCCCTGGGATCCGGATCTTTCCAGCTCCGCTGACGGGTTTGCCGTTTCCGGATCATTCATATACATGGGCGGATACTTCCAGACCATCGGCGGTCAACCGTTCAACTCGATCGGAGCGGTCGACAAGACAAACGGGAACCCGGAGAGCTGGAATCTGAATCTGGATGCTACCCAGTACGTCCAATGCATCGCGATATCGGACAAGCACCAGGAGGTCTTCTTCGGAGGGAGTGAAAGCCAGGTCCTGGGAGCAAGTCAGCCATACTTCGCTGCGGTGACAAATCCCTCAGATGCGTCCCTGCCTGTGCAACTCATCTCCTTTGACGCGCAATCGACCAAAGGCGCCGTGACTTTAAATTGGAAAACGGCGACAGAAGTGGGTGTGGCAGGCTTCAATCTCTACAGGTCCAGTGCTTCGGCCGGACCGTATACTCTCCTCGGTAGTTATTCGAGTAATAAGTCTCTTGCCGCGACCGGATCATCGTCGCGCGGCGCGTCCTACCACTTCGTGGACAATTCTGCCCAGAGCGGAAAAACTTATTACTACAAGATCGAGTCTCTGGACCTGAACGGAAGGTCGGCACAACTCGGGCTCCTCAAGGTCACCGTGGACATCCCGGAAAATTATGCGCTCTACCAGAATTATCCGAACCCGTTCAACCCGAGTACGACGATTCGGTTCGACCTTAAAGAGATGTCAACTGTAACTCTCGAGGTTTATAATGCGCTCGGACAAAAAGTATTTGAACAAAATTACGGAACGATGAACGCGGGACGATATGAAGAGAATTTAAGTCTCGGCGAGTTCTCGAGCGGAATGTATTTCTACAGGATCAGCGCGCAAGGAAGCACCGGCGACCAATTCACTTCGATCAAGAAACTGATTCTCTTAAAATGACGCGCGCGTTCTCGGCAATGACGTTTTCCTGGAAAACGTGTCCGGTTCGCTGAATGAGCGGCGGCAGGCGAGGTTCCATGACCTCGCCACGTGCTCTTGTACTGCTCGAACATTTTCATTCTCTCAGTGCGATTCGCAGGTTGCGATCGTATCTAATATCAATCAACCAGAGATGAGGTCCGGATGAAAAAATTCTTCAAGATTGCCGGGATAGTAGTTGGATCGATCGCCATTCTGCTGATTGCCGGACTTATATATTTCAATTCCGTCTATCCAAAAGCGGAACCGGTTCCCGCCATCAAAGTAGCCGCTTCGCCGGAGAGATTAGCGCGCGGCGAATATCTTGTCGGCCACGTCGCCGGCTGTTTGGATTGCCATTCCGAGCGCGATTGGACCAAGTATGGCGGCCCCGTCAAGCCGGGTACGCTGGGAATGGGCGGCGAAGTGTTCGATGAAGAGACCGCTGGGGTGCCGGGAGCCGTCTACGCTAGAAATATTACCCCAGCAGGTATCGGAGACTGGTCCGACGGCGAGCTGATAAGGGCAATAACAACCGGCGTCTCGAGAGACGGAAGCGCACTCTTTCCGATAATGCCTTATGGCGATCTAAATTATTTGAGACAGGAAGATCTTTATTCCATTGTCGCTTACATTCGGACACTCAAACCGGTCGAGAACAAGATTCCCGCGAGACATCTCGATTTCCCTATGAACATGATGGTGAAGATGATTCCCTTCAGCAGTTATAACCCCGGCCCACCGATAAGCCAGTCGGACACGGTCGCGTACGGGGAGTATCTCACGACGATTGCTTCCTGCAGCGGATGTCACACGCAGCTCGACAAGGGAGAACCGATCAAAGGCATGGAGTTCGCGGGGGGAATGAGCTTCACTCTGCCCGCCGGCGTCGTGAAATCTGGAAACATTACCCCGGACAAACAAACCGGCATCGGAAACTGGAGCAAAGCACAGTTCATCGCATTCTTCAAGAGCTTCTCGTCCGACAGTTCGCGCAACATTCCGGTTGGAGAAAACCAGTATAATACCGTGATGCCCATTACCTCATTTGCCGGAATGACAGAAGGAGATCTCGGAGCGATTTACTCGTACTTAATGAGCCTTCCGCCGGTTCACAACCAGGTCGTGAGATTCACCGCGAGAAAATAAAATCCCCGCTGCTGAGGAGGTTAGGTCGCGAACGAGCCGCACTTGCGTGAAGCAGCCAGGGATGCGGGAGCCTGCGCATTCGTCAACAAAGAGAATCTTTCTGAAATAAACCAGATTATAACTTCACGTAGCGCGAGAATGTGAACGCAGCGCTGATCTGCCGCAACCCCTCGACACGAAGCATATGGAGAATCAAACGAGAGAGGAATCCGGCGCCCCGGCTGACGGAGCGCCAGGAATCTCAGATGGGTCCCTACCACCCCATTCTTTTTCTAAGTGACGTGATATGTGCGACATGGTGCTTGCCGTGCCAGGCATACATCTGGAGGACATGTTCAAGTACGCTGATCCCGCCTTCGGGATGCCGGTAAGTCCGCTTGAAGTCTTCCGGCTTCATGCTTCTGAGGAGCGACACCCATCTTTTGTGGAGCGCTTCAAGCAGTTCCACCGACATTCTGACGTCGGCGGTCCTTGAGTCCGGCAGCTCTGCCCACAACTTCTGATCGTACGGCTTTATCGTCGGCTCGTTCTCAGTCAATGAAAGCTTGAACCTCACATATGCGTTGATGTGACTGTCCGGTAAGTGGTGCGCGACCTGCCGAGCCGTCCATCCCCCAGGCCTGTAAGGTGTATCGAGCTGCTCGTTCGTGAGATCCTTAACGGCCAGCCCGAGTGCGGCCGGCGCCAGTGCGATCTCGTCAATCAGTGTGTTCCGACCTGCGTCTGTAAGTGCCGCCTCGGGCTTGAACCGCCCGATCGGATAACTTAGATCTTCCATGTTTTTTCCTGCTCTCCTGTTCTTATTTACTTGAAACCCTGACGGGCTGTTCCACGGTAGCGCGGTCAACGCGCGCTATCTCTTCGAACAATCTCTTCAGTTTGTCTCGATCCAGTATACCAGCGGTCCGCACGCCGGTACACGCGTCTATTCCGAATGGGCGTACCGACATGACTGCAGCGCCGATGTTCTCAGGTGTAATGCCGCCCGCGAGAAATACCGGAACTCCCGTTCTTTCTACTATCTCCCCGCTGATTTCCCAGTTGTGAGTTATTCCGGTCCCTCCAAGTATCTTCGTGTTCGCGTTCGGCCTTCCGGAGTCGAGCAAGATGCCGTTGACGAAATCTTTTACTCTCATTGCGCGGTCGATACAGCTTTCGTCTTCGACATGTATGACCTGCACAATTTTGGTCGAGGGAATCTCGCGTCTCAGTTTCTCGTAAACGTTCTCTTCCACATAGTCGACGATCTGAATCGCGGTGGTAAGAGTGCGTCTGTAATGGCTGATGATATCATCGGCTTCCGTTTCGCTTGTAAGAAGAAAAGTCTCTACAGCAGGAGGCGCGAGCGCGGCAATTTCCCTGATCACTGAATCGCCTATGACACCCGGACCGCTCGGCATTTTCCCGACGAGCCCGATAGCGTCCGCTCCGAAGCCGATCGCGGTGCGAGCTTCCTCAGGGTTGGCTATACAGCAGATCTTCACACGCGTCCTGCTTCCTGTCTCCCGTCTCCTATCGTCGCTCTTCATTTCTGCACTACTGCTTTTACCCTGATGACACCGCTCCGCTTGAAGTACAATTTGAATTGGACTTTCTCCCCCGCCTTCAGCTCCTTCTTTACGTTCATTAACATCACATGGTAACTGCCGGGTTTCAATTCGAAGTCCGAATGCGCCGCAATTATTATCCTTGCAACGCTTCGCATCCCGCTCATGGAGTTTTCAGTATATGTCTCGTGGAGATGCGACATCTCGGCGAACGGCGCCTCGACATCATAAAGCGTATCGGCAAAGGCTGAGTTGTTGACGATCTTAAAGTACGCCGCACTCGTCATGAGCTGGGCCGCCGTTCGGACGTAAGCGTCTTCGATTCTTACCTTGCTCTGAGCAAAGGAATCAGAGGTGTGAATGCAGACAACTGCTGCGAGCAATGCCGCGAAGAAAATTCGCGATCCCGCTTGTTGCCGCCGGTGTTCTGTTTCCTGTCTTCGCCCCGGAGGTGCCTTCGGCGGTCTGTCTCCTTTCCTCATTTCTACTACTCCAGTTCTCTTATGTCCTTGACGATCTGCTGGAAGTCCAGCTCGCTTCCATTGTACTCGGCCCGATCACGCCCATCCTGGTCGACCAGGACGATCTTGTTCGAATGCGTTATGTAATATACCAATCCCGACTTGGTGTACGATGAGTCACCGGGGAAATATCTAAAGTCTACTTCGTCCAGGACAGAATCTATGTTCGCCTTCGTCCCCCAGAGGAAATTCCAGTCGTGGAACTTGATTCCACGTATTTCGGCATACTCTTTCAGGACCCGCGGCCTGTCCCTCTCCGGATCGAATGTCATCGTCACGAATTTCACGCCGCTGATCCCGCTCAATGAAAGTGTATCCTGGAGATGCTGAATATTGTTCGTCGTCAGCGGGCAAACGTCGGGGCAGTGTGTATAGACAAAAGACATCACAACGATATTTCCTTTGTAAGCTGATGGAAATTCGACGCGCGTGCTGTCCTGGTTGAGGAATGCGTAGTCCCTTCCGCTAAGGTCGGAAATGACCGGCAGCCTGCTGCATCCGGCAAGAAGGAGGAAAAGCGTGGGAACCAGTAGACAGGATAGACGTAGAAGCTTATTCGCCATTTCACCTTTTACCTTTCCACGTCTTTCTCGTTAGTCCTTTTCGCATCTTTACTGTTCTGCACTTCTCACTTTTCACTTTTCACTTTTTGCTTGCTGTCCGTTTTGCTCAGATATGATTTAATGTTTTTCGCCGCTTTCTCCCCGACAATTTTTGCGATTTCTTCGACTGACGCGTCACGTACATTTTTTACAGATCCGAATTCCCTCAGGAGCCTGGCTGCCTTAGTTTCACCGACACCTCGGATATCCGTAAGCTGAGTCGAGATAACCCGCTTCTCGCGGAGCGAACGATGAAAGGTTATCGCGAACCTGTGCGCTTCATCGCGAACATGCTGGAGCAGCTTGAGCGCTGATGTGGTCTTCGGGAGGAGTATGGATTCGCTTTCACCCGGAACGAAAACCTCCTCGAGGCGCTTGGCGAGTCCGATGATCGGCTGGTTTGGAAGTCCGATCCTTCTAAGCACTTCAACGGCGGACGACAACTGACCCTTACCACCGTCAACGACGACAAGGTCCGGCAGCTGACCTCCTTCCCGGATCGTCCGCGTGTACCGCCGCTCGATGACTTCTTCCATGCTCGCGAAGTCGTCCGGCCCGACGACGGTTTTTATTTTGAATTTCCGGTAATCGCTTTTGCGAGGTTTGCCGTCCACAAATACGACCATCGAAGCTACCGGATCGCTCCCTTGAATGTTTGAATTATCGAAACACTCAATTCGTCTCGGTGCCGCCGGAAGGTGAAGTTCGCGCTGCAGCGCCTGAAGTGTGTGGGGTATCGTTTCCTTTCCTTTCTCCTTCTGAATCTTCAGCTCGTCGAGCATGAACTTCGCGTTTGCCCTGCACATCCTGACAAGCTTGAGATCTTCGCCCTCAACCGGGACCATGACGGTCACCGCGCTCCCTCTTTTCTCCCTGAGAAGACCTTCGACGAGCTCGGGGTCGGACGGTTCAGCCGACAGGTACACTTCCGGCGGAACGTATTCTGCCTTGATGTAGTACCTCTCGATGAGGGTTTCGATCATCTCAGACTCCGAACGCCCGGAGACATTCGACAGATAGAAGTGCTGTTTACCGATCAGCTTGCCGTCGCGAACTTTGAAGATCACTCCGCAGCCGTCATCGTCTTCGCTTACTGTCGCGATTATGTCGCGTTCTATGAGCTCCAGCGAAACCATCTTCTGCTTTTCCGTGTATACCGTGATCGCGTCAAGCTTCTTCTTGGCCTCGCCCGCTTTTTCGAATTCGAGTCTTTCGGAATATCCCTTCATGTCCTCGGTCAGTTGGGCCATCAGATCGCGTGTCTTACCTTTGAGGAGTTTCTCGACCTGTGTTATCATCTCGTGGTACTCTTCGCGGGTCACCAGGCCTTCACACGGTCCGCCGCATTTGCCGATGTGATAATCGAGACATACTTTCCATTTCTTTTTCCGGACGCCCTCTTCCGTCAGCGGTAACCTGCAGCTCCGGATCTGGAAAATGTCGCGCACAGATTTCAGTGCGAAGCGCATCGTCTTAACGTCCGTGTACGGTCCGTAATATCTCGATCCATCCTGCCTGATTTTCCTCGTGACGAAAACTCTCGGGAACGGCTCGTTCGTGACGACAATGTACGGATAACTTTTGTCGTCGCGGAGATCGATGTTGTATCGCGGTTTCAGTTTCTTGATAAGAGTGTTTTCAAGTATCAGGGCCTCCATCTCCGTGTCCGTAACGATTACCTCGAGATCCGCCGCCTTCGAGACCATTGCCTTTGTCTTCGGATCGTGGTCATGCCCCACCTGGAAATAGGAGCGGACACGGTTCCTGAGGATCTTTGCCTTCCCGACGTAAATGACTTTCCCATCTGCGTTCTTGAACTGGTAGACGCCGGGCAGCCGCGGGAGACTGTCAAGTTTTTCCTTCAACTCGAAACCAATGTCGTTTACTTTTATGTCTTCGGTAGGAATAGTCATGGGGAAACCCAAACCACAAACGTCAAGAGAAAAAGTAAAAGTCTAGAATAAAAAGTCCATATGGCCGATTGTGGATTTGGCTTTTGAGTTGTAGTTTTGGCATTCGGTTTTTGATCCTTGAATTACTTTAGTTTTTCGCTCAGCTCAACGAGTACTCCTCCCGTCGTTCTCGGGTGAACGAACGCGATCAGGTGGCCGTCAGCTCCGAGTCTGGGCCGCTCGTCGATGAGCTGGAAGCCTTCGCGCTTCAGCCGCGCAAGTTCCGATTTGATGTCAGCGACTTCGAAACAAATGTGATGGATTCCTTCTCCGCGTTTTCTGATAAAGTTCGCGATCGTCGACGATGGATCCGTCGGGCCTGCCAGCTCGAGACGCGATTCTCCCACCGGGATCATGCCCACACGGACCTTCTGATCGGGGACCTCCTCGGTTTGCTCGACCTTATTCCCAACGAGAGTCTCGAACGCCCGCTTAGCGGTTTCAAGGTCGTCTACCGCAATTGCAATGTGACTTATCCTCAGAAAACTCATTGATTCCTCTCTTGTTTAGGGACAGGCAAAAAAATTTAAAGAATTTCGGAACGAATGTCTATGCAGGCGTGAATACAAAAACGGTCGCCGGAATCCGGCGACCGCGAATCTTATCGGAATGTCGGATGATTAGTCAGAAAGGAAGGTCGTCCTTGGTCTCTGCAGCGGACGGCTGCTCGTTCTGGATGGTTTCTTCTTTCTCACCTTCGGGACGTGATCCAAGCATTACAAGATCGTTGACCACGATCTCCGTGACATATCGCTTGTTCCCGCTTTTGTCCTCGTAATCCCTGTACTGAATTCTCCCTTCGAGGTAGACTTTCCGTCCTTTCTTCAAATATTCGGCCGCGATCTCCGCAAGTTTTCCCCAGACTACTATGTTATGCCACGTCGTCCGCTCCTGTGGGTTCCCCTGCTGGTCTTTCCATTGCTCGTTTGTTGCAACACTGAATGTGGCGACCGCTGATCCGCTGGGAGCGTATCTCAGCTCCGGATCTTTCCCTAGATTCCCAATCAGAATGACTTTGTTTACGCTCTTTCCTGCCATCTTCACTCCTTTCCTGGCCTCCGGAATCACTTTTCGCAAGCATTCCGTGGACAAACTTGATTCTGAACTAAAGTGAAATTAACAGGGGAGGATGTCTATTTCAATCCGATCCCGAAGGATTGCGTCGTGTGCCTGTCGGTCCATGTTTTTTCCCCTCAACCCTCCGGACCAGAATTGCCTCACCTTTTCAGCGACATCTCCCCTGTCGATCAATCTACGGCCCGATCCCGAATTCGGACGCGACCTTCTTCAACGCGTCGTATACTTCCCTGAAGTGGTCTGCAAAGACCATTATCCTCTGCCTGTCGAATTTCCCCTCCTTGTTCTTCTTGCTCTCGGAGAAAATCAAGTACTTCGATCCGGTCTTAGCTTCCTTCACATCGAGAAAGTACATCCTCCCATTTCCGGCGGGAATCCTGATCCCGTCCGATTCTTCTTTACCCATCTAACCCTCCTTTTGTTTTCGGCCAGCGTTCTTTCCGGAAACCGATCTCATCCGTGTCCTCCCAGTGCCCAATCCGGTTTCTTCCGCACGACCCGTTTTGCTATCTCATTATGAAACTAAATTTGACTCTCTAAAAAGTCAATTCGATTTTTACTTTTGCTGAAATTTTCATCCCCCGTGCAATCTCGTTCCATCGTCAAATCTCTTAATCGGTAATCGACAAGACAAAATCAGAGGATCCACTTAAGACAAAGAAAAACGTCCGGGCAATTTGCTTCTCTAATTGCAGCGTGCCGTGGCATAACATATATTCGTAAACGAATTCGTCGCAAGACGAAACAGAGATTCGATATAAGAACCAGAGGAGTATCTAAATGAAAAAGCCTTCTACTTTCCAGACCGTCGTCATGATGTTCATCTTTACAGCATCCGTTTACGCACAAACATCACAATCGACTTACAGCGTGGTCGACAGGATCCATTTACCTGGTGAAACCTTCTGGGATTATTTGAATATCGATCCTGCTTCCGGAAATCTTTATGTTTCACGCGGTACAATGGTACAGGTCGTAAACATCAACAGCAAAAAACTTGTCGGCACAATTCCAGACACGAAAGGTGTCCACGGCATAGCTCTCGCCGCCGATCTCGATAAAGGATTTGTGAGCGACGGTGCCGATTCGTCTGTCACCGTTTTCGACATGAAGACTCTATCGGTAATCGAAAAGATAGCGGTGACCGGGCGCGACCCTGACGCAATACTCTATGATCCGTTCACACATCGCGTGTTCACCTGCAACGGCAGGTCGTCGAACTCTACCGTTATCGACGCGAAGACCGACAAAGTCATCGGGACGATACCCCTGAGTGGCGGACCCGAGTTCTGCGCATCAGATGGAGCGGGAATGATATACATCAACATCGAGGACAAGAGCGAAATCGACGCCATCGATCCCGCCGCGATGAAAGTTGAGCATGTCTGGCCGCTGGCGCCGGGGGAAAGCCCGAGCGGGCTTGCTTTAGACGCGAAGAACCACCGGCTCTTCTCCGTGTGCCACAATAAAGAGATGGTGGTGTTGAACGCGCTTGACGGGAAAGTCATTACCGCGCTTCCGATCGATGGACGGGTTGACGGAGCTGCGTTCGACCCAGAGCTCATGCGCACCTTCAGCTCAAACGGCGAAGGGACTCTCACCGTTGTCCAGGAAGTAAGTCCTGACAGCTTCACGGTAATCCAGAATCTTCAGACACAAGTCAGTGCGAGAACAGTAACGATAGATCCGGTTACACATCATCTGTACCTCTCGGCAGCCGACTTCAACCCACCGCCGCAGGCGACCGCGGACAACCCGCGCCCGAGACCTTCCATGAAGCCGAATTCTTTCGTGGTTCTGGAAGTCGCTCCTGCAAAGTAATTTGTCCGAAGGTACACCCGCCAGTACGCCCTCAGCCTGTCTGTGGTTCAAACCGCCTAAGGGCCGAATCGGTTTCCTATTTACCCTGCACAGTTCGTATGACGAGGAAGACGGTCGCCGCTACCGAAGCAACTGCGCCAATCGTACCGATAATATCTCTGGTGATGTCCCAGGTATGATCACGCGAGAAAATAGGTTTGCGAGGCACGAATATAAAATCGCCGGACTCCACTTTGGTCTCAGAAGGGGTAAACCACTCGAATGTTCCGACGGATATCACTTTTACTTCGCCATTCTCGGCCCCTTCGGTAAAGCCCCCGGCTGCGCGTATGTAGTCGTCAATTCTCCAAGTCGGATCAAAGTCGATGTAACCGGGAGAAGCGACTTGCCCGAAAATGTATATTGAATTCTTGTCGGGGGGAACGTAAACGATGTCACCTGACCTCATGATCACGTCATACTTCGTTTCGTGATCAACAAATAGTTTAACAAACTCTACTGACACGCCAGCGTTACTGGCGAAGGCCTGCGCCTCCTGCAACAGATATGGAAGATCTTCCGAATACAGATTGCTCGCCCTGAAGAGCATGGAGACCGTGTCCACTTGAGCGGGGACATTCGTACTTCCGAGTTTAACCACACCTCTGAACAAACGCGCCCCGCTCAGTAAAGCATGTCGAGTGAATCCGCCGGCAAGATCTACTAACGTGGTCAGCCGCGTCGAGTCACGGGATATCGGATAAAGACCGGGCTTATTCACTTCGCCCAACACCCAGACGAAATAATCGTTGATCTTGGTTCGAACTACTGGAACCACCACACGGCTGTTGACGGGCAGCGGCTGCTCTAGTACCGAAGAGTCCCGCAGGTCGACCGTATGATAATCAAATGACGAGCCATTCATCGTTATGACCTCACCATGTCCGCTATCGGCCAACGCGGTCAGCCCTTGTGACAATTCGATGAGGTCCTTCACTCTATCGCCGGGAACGTACTCGAAGTTGCCAGCCATCTTCACCTCGCCCGAAATGCTGATGCTCCCAGCTTCGAGGTTTTCCCTTGACACAACAATGGCATCGCCGTTCTGCAAGTAGGGATCCCTTGACACATCACCGGCATCGTAACATTTGAGGAGATCGACGTTCTCCGATGTCCCGTCTCTGTGAATCAGTCGAATGTTCCTGAGCGAGAACTCCGGCAAAACGGTGCTCGTGTCCGCACTGCTCTTGGGCATGTTGGCGAGCATGAACGCACGGTCAACACGGTCAAAAGACGTGACGGTGTACCTTCCCGGCACCTTCACCTTCCCGGTCACCATCACATAAAATGAGCGCGGATAGATAAGCGTCAGCGTGACGGATGAATTCCTGAATTGCTTGCTCAAGGCGGTTCTCAGATTACTCTTCGCATCGGCCAGTGTTCTCCCCCCTACTCGAATGACTCCATATCCCGGAATTATCAACGATCCTTCCGGTGTCACACTGAGATTATAAGAGAGCGGTGTCGCCCCCCATATCCCGACATTCGTTACATCGCCCGGACCTAACACGTAACTCATTGTATCGACAGGTGCGTCGTACGGCGGCGGCTGTACCACCATAGCCTGGCTCTGCAGGCTTCGAAAATAGTCCGCGCTCGACGTGAACATATTTGAGGTCATCGAGGGGATTTGCGTCGACGACGTTCCTTGTTGGAGAGGATTCGTGGAGGTTTGCTGTTGCTGCTGGGGCAGCAACTGGGCAAACGAAGAAGCGGCGGTCAGATAGAAAACGAGCGCTGCCAGCCCGAAGCGTTCAGGCCTAAACGGATTTTTCATATTGGGCATTATACACGATCATAATTGAATATGAATAATAGTAAGAAAGAAAATCGGTTTACTCAAGTGACATCCAAGTTAATGAGATCGTTTTACCGGAAAGAGAATTATTGGTAAATTGATCGCATCGAGGACCGAATAATCATGTATGAGCACAAAAGCGAACCACTCGCTCCATTCCGAACGTTCCTTCGAAGGGTCGCCCGGCACGGACTTATTGCACTTGCCGTTGTCATAGTGTCTCTCGTGCTGGGTATTCTCGGCTATCATTTTCTTGAAGGGCTCGGCTGGATCGACGCGATTGTGAATGCCGCAATGATTCTCGGGGGAATGGGCCCCGTGAACGAACTGCGCACCGACGCTGGGAAATTGTTTGCCGCCGCTTATGCACTATTCTCGGGAATAATCTTCCTCGTCACGGCAGGGATTCTGTTCGCGCCCGTCCTTCACAGGTTCATCCACAAGTTCCACCTGGACGAAAGCAAGCGTTGAAGCGGGTACCTCACGACTGGTGACGGACATTCCGCGGCTGGTCGCCGGAATGTCGGACTGATTTCCGTCTGCGCCGGCTCGTCTCCGTGCAAACACCCCTCTTATTGTTTATATTTTATCACAGATGAATTCAGCACTTCACGTCAGGAGAAATTGAAATGAAAATCGGCTTGAATAAATATAGCTCGCATCTTACTCAAAGAATTTCACAGGTCGCTTCACAGGCAATGTTGTACGGAATCGGCCTGAAGGATGAGGACATGAGCAAGCCGCAGGTCGGCATCGCGAGCATGGGCTGGGAAGGTAACACCTGCAACATGCACCTGAACGAGTTGGCCAAAGTCGTGAAGGAAGGCGTACGAGACGCAGGAATGGTTGGTCTCATCTTTCACACGATCGGTGTCAGCGACGGGATTGCGATGGGCACCGAGGGAATGAAGTCGTCCCTTCCCTCGAGAGAAATCATCGCGGACTCCATTGAGGCGGTAATGCGCGCACAGTGGTACGACGCAAACATTTCGATCCCGGGATGCGACAAGAATATGCCCGGCTCTTTGATAGCCATGGGAAGACTCAATCGACCGAGCCTCATGGTTTACGGCGGGACGATCAGGGCTGGCCATCTGAACGGGCAGAAGCTGGATATAGTTTCGGTTTTTGAATCTTATGGTAAGTACATCGCCGGAAATCTCAAAGAGTCGGAAATGTACGAAGTAGTGAAACACGCCTGCCCCGGTCCCGGAGCCTGCGGCGGAATGTATACCGCAAACACAATGGCAACTGCGATCGAAACGCTGGGGATGTCTTTGCCTTTCAGCTCTTCACTCCCGGCCGACAGCGATGCGAAGAGAAAAGAGTGCCTGGCCGCCGGTAAAGCTGTCCTCAATCTCCTCGAGAAGGATCTGAAGCCCCGCGACATCATGACAAGACAGGCATTCCTGAACGCGATTACACTCGTCACCGCCTTGGGCGGGTCCACTAATGCCGTGCTTCATCTCATCGCCATGGCAAAATCCGTAGGCGTAAAGTTGAACATAGATGATTTCCAGATGATAAGTAACCGCGTTCCCTATATTGCAGAGCTGAAACCGAGCGGCAAATTCGTCATGGAAGACATCAGCGACATTGGGGGAGTACCCGCAGTTCAGAAGATGCTTCTCAAGGAGGGCCTCCTCGACGGTAATTGCATCACCGTAACTGGGAGAACTCTCGGAGAAAATATAGAGAAGGTCGCGGATCTCAAAGCCGGACAGAAAATTATTCATCCGATTTCGGACCCGATAAAGAAGACCGGGCATTTACAAATCCTTTACGGCAATCTTGCAAAGGAAGGCGCGGTCGCAAAAATTACGGGCAAGGAGGGGGTCAGGTTCTCCGGACCGGCAAAGGTTTTCGATTCGGAAGAGGAGACTTTGAAAGCTCTCGAGGCAAAGAAGATCGCCGGAGGCGACGTCGTCGTTATCCGATACGAAGGACCGAAGGGTGGGCCGGGAATGCGTGAGATGCTCACGATAACTTCTGCCATAATGGGCGCCGGACTGGGACAAAGCGTCGCACTAATCACCGACGGAAGATTTTCGGGAGGCACGCACGGATTCGTCGTCGGCCACATAACTCCCGAAGCTCAGACCGGCGGAGTCCTCGCAGTGGTGGAAAACGGCGATCGGATTACAATAGACGCCGAGAAGAATACGATCGTGCTCGATGTCCCCGAGCACGTGATAGCGGAAAGACTGCGGAGGTGGAACGCTCCGCCGTATCGGGCGACGAGCGGAATGCTCTATAAATACATCAAAAATGTTTCGTCTGCGTCCGAAGGATGTGTAACGGACGGCATTTAATTGTTAGGGTCGGCCGTATGATCATCCGGAAAATGATTTGTCAGAGATCTCCATTTTGTTCAGCGGCGTCTGAACTAAATTTGCGAGTATTGCCATGAACCTGGGCCAGTTGCTTCACGAAAGAATGAACGAAATTCTCACCGAAGCCGAAGCTTCGCTCTCAAGGGCGCATCTCACCCACTATGAGAAAGCCGGCGAAGAACACAACCGGCAAAAATTGAAAGCGCTCTTCGTGCTTACGGTCCGCGCGATCTCGGAGAAGAACCTCGGACCAATGCTGTCCCATTCCGAAGAAGTAGCCCGCGAACGCTTCCGCGAGGGGTTCGACCTCTCGGAAGTGCAGACCGCGTTCAACGTGCTCGAAGAAGCGACATGGAAATTTATCATGAAGAACCTTCCACCCGCGGATTATGGCGAGGCGATAGGTCTCGTCAGCACAGTCCTCGGCGCAGGTAAAGATATGCTCGGTCGGACTTACGTTGCACTCGCCAGCAAATCAAAAGCCACATCGCTCGATTTACGGTCACTCTTCGCGGGCACTTACTAAAACCTCTCGCCTGTAGTACGACGTGTCAGTCTCGGGGCGTGCCATGATGCAGGGACCTCGTTGGATTCCATAGAAGTCGCCCCTGTTTTACCCGCCTGTTCGCTGCCTTAGCTGTTCACTCTGTACGGCAATCACAATCCAGGACGAATGCATCGATCTGATTATTAAACCTAATAGAGTTTCGTTTTGTTATTTGATTCAGCGGCACAATGCGAAAAGAGATATTAACATCATGAAAGAGAGAAAGAAGAAAATAATCGTACTTGGCAGCGGTTTCGCTGCGCTAAGCATCGTGAAAAGAATAGATCCACGTTTTTTTGAAGTGTCAGTTGTGAGCCCGAGAAACCATTTCCTTTTCACTCCCCTCTTGCCGAGCACAACCGTCGGAACGATCGAATTCAGAAGCATCATCGAGCCGGTCAGAACCGCAAAGAATGTCAGGGCAGACGATAAGTCGTCCGGCAATTTTTACCAGGCAAACTGTACCTCGGTGTCTCCGTCTGAAAATACCATTGAATGCGAGAGTGTCCAGAATAGGGAGAAGTTCAAATTGGATTACGATTACCTGGTGATCGCGGTAGGCGCTGTGAACAACACATTTGGAATCCCGGGCGTGACGGAGCATGCACTGTTTCTTAAAGAGCTATCGGACGCCCGCGTCATCCGCGGACGGATAATACAGAACTTCGAGGAAGCAAGCAGTCCCACTGTATCTCTGGAAGAACGGAAGAGGCTTCTTCGTTTCATCGTTGTCGGCGGCGGTCCCACAGGCGTCGAGTTTGCTGCGGAGCTGAACGACTTGGTCCGCGAAGACTTGATTAAATGGTACCCCCGACTCGTTCAGGATGTTGAGATCACACTCCTCGAGGGAACAAAACAAATTCTCAGCGCGTTCGACTCGCGACTCGGCGAGTACGCAATGAAGATATTTCGCCGCCAGAGCATCGATCTACGGTTCAACTCTCCGGTGAAAGAAGTGACGAAAGATTCGATAATCCTTCAGGACGGAACCTCAATTAGTTGCGGGATGGTGGTGTGGTCGACGGGAATAGGACCCACAGACCTCATTCAGTCTCTCCCTTTTCGGAAAGGACGCGGATCACGCTTGTTGACAGACGACTATTTGAGAGTCGGAGAAGCGAGAAATATTTTTACGGCTGGAGACTGCGCAACTCCTGCGAGCCAGAGCATACCAGCCACTGCTCAGGCGGCGCAGCAGGAGGGAAAATATCTCGCGGCGCAGCTGAACAACATCGCGAAGGGCAAACCTCCGTCGCCATTTGAATACCGCCACCTCGGTATGCTCGCATATATAGGCAGCAGGCGGGCGCTGGCGGATTTACCCAACGTGAAGGGGAGAGGGTTCGGTGCGTTTCTCTTCTGGAGATCTGCTTATCTGACAAGGCTGGTCAGTTTAAAAAACAAGGTCCTCGTCCTGTTCGACTGGCTAAAAGCTTCAGTGTTCGGCAGGGACATAAGCAGTTTCTGATTTTCCCGCCGGAGCTTGACATGCCGGCCTACAACCCGCTAAATCCGTTATCTACCGTATGTTTGGAAATGATTTTCCAGAGTGGCATTTTGGAAGGCGCGCCATGAAGCGCTTCTGAAACAAGTCGATCAACTGGCCTGGAATGGACAATCCGAACATAACGAAGGGAGAGAGACGTGTCGGCAAAGACGCCGGCGCACTAAAGCGGCTGCTTGGGAAGTTGTCGTCCCACGCGAACCTGGTCGTAATTGCCGTCACGATACTTGCGATTGCCGGTCTGTCGGTGGGAACCATCCTCGCCTCCAAAGACCTTGAGCGAAGATTGCTCGAGACATTTTTCAGAACGAACAGTCTCGTCTCCACGACGACCGCGTCTCATTTCGGGGATTACCTCGAGAGCCGCGCGAACGGAGTTCGCTCCCTTACGGGAGTGCTTGCATCGGAAACTTCCCCTGCAAAGAAAGTCGAAGACATAGACGGCTACTTCGAGTATGTCAGGACACAACACGTGGTAGCGATCGTCCTTCTTTCCCCCGACGGAGTAATAACTTATTCAACCAGCAAGCAATACTCGGGGCGCGATTTCTCGGAAACAAATTTCTGGAATTATGTCAGGACCACGAAGAGCAGCGTTTCATCCGAGCTTCTCTCGAATCCAAAAGAAGAATTATATCCGGTATTACCTTTCGTGGGAAGCTCCGATACCACAAATAGAATCTTGATCGGGTCGCCGATCTTTTCGCCTGTGAAGAACGGTTCTGTGAAACTTGACGGCGCAATCGCGTTTCTAATAGACCAGTTCCAGGTTGTACCACCTCCCGCCACAGGTCCCACCGGCTTTCCGGACACGACAATGAGAATCGCCATCGGTGTACTCAGCAGATCCGGATTTCCTTTCATTCATCTCTGGTCGAATGACTCGATATGGAACAAGCAGAGCGTGCGTGCGCTTCAGCTGAAAGGTCGACCGGCATGCTCTTCGTGTCACAGACAGGGTGATATATACTCGATCCTCGGCGGAACCACACAACTTGGTACAGGACTGGTGAAGTCGGAAATGCCGCAACCGGCAAGCGGCGAATTCCTCTGGTCGTCCTCCCCTCTGAGCTCAACGAAGCTCAAGATGCAGGACAGTCTCTGGTATGTCGTCGTGAGTGCGGACCGCGGACCGGTACAGGCATCGGTGATCTCTTACCTCAAGGGTTCGCTGATCCTTATGTCTTGCGGAATAGTTCTTCTCGTGGTCATTCTCAGCCTCGCGTTTTACGGGCAGAGGAAGAATGCGCTTGAACGTCAGCACATGCTTAACCTGGAACAGGTCGCGGGACTGCGGGGACAATATGAAGTCCTGATAAAGAATTCAAACGACGGCATCTATGTCTTATCGGAAGACAGGATGGTGTTCACAAATAAAAAATTGCAGGAGATGCTCGGGTACACGCCCGAAGAGTTTTCGCGAATGGACTTCTCCAATCTTGTCGCGCCCGAAAGCAAGGACACGATCGCAGAGTGGGAGAGGAAAATAAGCCGCGGGGAACAGACGGACAATCGGTTCGGGTTTGTGGCGCAGTCGAAGGACCGCAAGAAAATTCCGGTCGAAGTGAGCCTCACACAAGTCCAGCTTGAGGGAAGAACCAGCACTATTGGGATTCTCCACGACCTGACGGAGCTAACTGCTCAGAAACAGCTGTTCGAAGATCTCTTCAGGAGCGCTCCTATCGGCCTCGCAATGTATGAGAATTTCAAGGTAACAAGGATTAACGACGCTGCCGTCACACTCCTGGGGTATGAAAGTCCTGATGAGCTGATCGGCCTCAATGTTCTAAGCGTGATTCATCCGGAGGATCTTGCCGTTGTTGGTCAAAGAGTGAAGCGTGCAGTAGAAGACCACCTCCCCGCCCCGCCGCTCGAGGAGCGGTTCGTGAAGAAAGATGGAACGGTCATTCACGTTCTCGTTCTTTCACGTCCGGTGATCTATGAAGGAAGAGATGCTATCCAGATCGCGTTCGTTTCTCTGGAGGACCGCAAGAAGCTCGAAGGAAATCTTGCCCGCGAAGCCGCGATGCAGGAAAGAGAGAAAATCCGGCTGAGCACTCTTCTTCAAAATCTCGAAGAAGGAATTTTGTTCCAGGGACCCGATGGGATGATTGAATTCGCAAACGCAGAGTTTTGCAGGATATTCGGCTTCGATAGCCCGCTGCACCTCATCGGCAAGCCTTCGAAAGAAATTCTTGCCCTTGCCGCGAACCGAACAAAATATCCGGAAGAATTCGTAAAGCGAGCGTCGAAGAACGTCGAAAACAAGGAATATGTCAGAAGCGACAGGCTCGAGTTTGCGGATGGACTGATCGTTGACCGCAGCGCACTCCCCATTGTCGACTCAGACGGCAGTTACCTCGGTCGGGTTGGAGTCTTCCGCGACATCACCCAGCGCGAAGAAAAGGAGGAGACAATCAAACGGCTTCAGAGAACCGAACTCCTTGGCAGGCTCGCCGGCGGGATCGCACACGATTTCAATAATGTGCTGGGGATAATTATTGCCAGCCTCCAGATGATGATGAGAAAAGCGGACAACCTGAACGTCGTCCAGGAAAACTCACAGCGAGCGCTCTCAAGCGCCATCCGCGGGTCGGAGGTTGCGAAAAGACTTCTTCAATTCGTGAGATACTCCCCCGAAACATTCAAGGATTTCTCCGTCAGACAAATCATTGAAGAAACGGTATCAATTATCAAGCACACATTCGAAGAGAATTTCATCGTTCAAACAGAATTCATAGTCAATGACGCGACCGTGTATGGTTCCGCAGGTGACATCCAGCAAGTGCTGATCAACCTCGCCAAGAACGCGCAGGATGCGATGCCCGACGGCGGAACGCTCACGATTTCTCTGACAACAGCCGACAGGAAACAGATCGAGAAGAAACTCGGCGGCACACCCGCCGGCCGCTACGTGCTGTTGATGTTCCAGGATACAGGCCAGGGAATCGAAGCAGACAAGCTTGAAAAAATATTCGACCCGTTCTATACGACAAAGGACCTCGGAAAGGGGACCGGCCTTGGCTTGTCGATCGTACAGACGATAATATCAGCGCATAACGGTTTCATAGAAGTGAACAGCCACAAAGGTGCAGGAACCACATTCTTCATTTATCTCCCGATGAGCGAGAAGGATGTTCGTCCCGGAGAAACGGTGCCGGTCGAGATGGGAGACGCAGCCAGATTAGCCGGAAGCAAAACCGTTCTCGTGGTCGAGGACGAGCTGGCACTCAGGGAGCTTGTGTGCGAGTTTCTATCCGACAAGGGATTCAACGTGATAAGTGCGGCGGACGGAGACGAAGCATTCAGGACCTTCACGAACCATCCCGAGATATCGCTGGTGCTGACAGACCTCGGTCTGCCCAAGATGCCTGGCGACAAATTAATAGTGAAGATAAGATCTGCGCGTCCTGAGGTGAAATGCGTTCTCGCGACTGGCTATCTCACCCCTATGGCCGACAGCGCGATGTCGAATCTCGACGTGAAGATGATTATGAAGCCGTACAACCTTACGGCGATCTTCAACCTTGTTGCTGAAGAGCTGGCGTAAGTATCCCTATCTCTTTTCAATTCCAGGCATTCATCCTTCTGCTGGATTTCCCCATTCCCGTCAACAGGGCCGTCGAAGCAGACACGTTGATTCCATTCGACGACGTGACTCCGCGATTCCCATCACTTCCATGACCGGCCTCGTTATTAAAACGGATTCAAAGCAGAAAAGGCGGGCAAAAAGATCGAAGGGCTTCTGAATCTCAGAAGGGCGAATAAATCCCCTCTCTTAGTAATTGGAAAGATATTTTCCGAGTTCCCATGGAGTCACTTCAAGGCGATAGTCGTCCCATTCGAGTCGTTTGGCGTTGACGAATCGATCGTATGTGTGGGCGCCCAGCGCTTCGCGGATGACCGTATCTTTCTCAAGTTCGGCGATCGCCTCTTCAAGCGATCCGGGGAGCACGCTCAGCTTCGCTCCGCGCTGCGTGTTCGCTATCAGATATAAATCTTCTTCGGTAGCCTCCGGGACCTTCAACTCTTTCCTGATACCATCGAGGCCAGCCGCAAGCATGACTGCGAATGCAAGATATGGATTGCAGCTCGGATCAGGGCAACGAAGCTCGATCCTTGTTGACTCGTGAGTGTGGGCGCGCGGAATCCTGATAAGTGCCGACCGGTTTATCCGACCCCAGCTTATGTAAACCGGAGCTTCGTAACCGGCGACCAATCGCTTGTACGAATTGACAAGCGGGGCGAGTACGGCCGACATTCCCCTCGCATGTGCAAGCTGACCGGCAATAAAATGTTTTGCCATCTTCGAAAGTCCGTGAGGATCACCAGGATCGGAGAACGCGTTGGAACCGTTCGCTTTATAAGTCAGGCTCTGGTGAACATGCATGCCGCTGCCGTTTATTCCGCGCATCGGCTTCGGCATGAATGTCGCATACAAACCTTTTTGCTGCGCAAGTATTTTCACGAGCACGCGGAACGTCACCGCATTGTCCGCGGTCTTAAGTGCGTTTGAATATCTGAAATCAATTTCATGCTGACCGGTGGCGACTTCATGGTGCATCGCTTCCGCTTCGATGCCGAATTCGTAAAGCGCGTCGGTTATCTGCCGCCACAGACTGGTCGCAACCATGTCGACCGGCTGATCGAAGTAGCTCGCACTGTCCTGCGGATTGGGCGGAACAAGACTACCGTCAGGCGCGGGCCTGAGGAGGAAGAATTCCAGTTCCGGTCCCGTATTATAAATGAATCCCATTTTTTCCGCTTCGCCGAGAACCCTTGCAAGGACAGCGCGCGGATCGCCGATGAAAGGCTGACCGTCAGGAGTGAAAACATTGCAGATCAAACGGGCAGTCGCTTCGTTCCCCGCCAACCACGGAAGCACTGCGAACGTCGACATATCCGGTACGAGATACATATCGCTCTCGGCAATTCGAGCAAAACCCTCAATCGAAGATCCGTCGAACCATATCCCGTGATTTAGTGTAGCCTCAAGCTCCTGGACGGGGATCGTGACATTCTTAACTGCCCCGACTACGTCTGTAAACTGGAGGTCGATAAACTTAACGCTGCGCTCTTTTACTTGAGCCAGCAGCTGCTCGGCTGAAAAACTCTTAGACTGTTTTGTCATTTGTGAAATGTCTGCAAAATAAATGCGAGGATAGTCATTGCGACGAGTAGCAATATGGCTGACCCGATGGCCAACACGGTTGGAGACCGCCAGACCGGCGCAGCCGCAGCTGGACCGGTCGAGCGATCAAGGATAGAGATATCCACCGCGTCGAGATGATCGATATCGCG
The DNA here is from genome assembly GCA_036567965.1 of Candidatus Kryptoniota bacterium. Lineage (NCBI taxonomy): Bacteria > Pseudomonadati > Candidatus Kryptoniota > Candidatus Kryptoniota bacterium. The sequence goes on along the minus strand of DATCTN010000031.1, from coordinate 19,910 downwards.
AAGGAGGGCATGCATGTCTGAATACCGGTCATCAGGATCGAGCTGTAGACATCGCGCAACGACCGCGGCGATCTGCGGCGAGATCCCCGGAAACTTTCGGTCCATTCGAGGAATGCCACCTTTCAGGTGTTGTGCCATGACCGCGAGCGTATTATCGCCGCTGAATGGAGGAGCTCCCGTTAAAAGCTCGTAGAACATTATACCGATGGCGTATACATCCGTGCGCTGGTCGCCGCGATGTCCTTCGATCTGTTCGGGTGACATGTAATCCGGCGTTCCGGCTGCGCTGCTGAGGTTCGCGTATGTTACCCGGTGCGCACCTCTCGTAAGTGCCAGTCCGAAATCGAGCACGACTGGCTGGCCTTCTGGTGTAATAAGAATATTATCCGGCTTCAGATCGCGGTGGATTATTCCGTGATCGTGACAATGCGCCAGCCCGTCGGCGATCTTTCTGATCAATCTCAGAGAGTTTTCTGGAGACATCGGTGCCGAATTCGAAATAAGGTCGCGCATAGACTGTCCGTCGATCAATTCGGTGACAAGATAAGGAGTGTTGTTGAAGTTTCCCGAACCGAGTCCCCTCTGTATCGCCGGATGGTTCAGCGTGCGCATGACTTCAAGTTCCCGCTGGAAGCGCTCGTACTGTGCCGGGTCGCCGATCGACATAGTGTCGGGAATTTTCAGGACGACCTCATTTCCGCTCAACAGATCGTATGCGCGATAAATATCGCTCATCCCGCCCTTCGCTATGTGTGCGCGGATTTGAAAGTGGTCGAATTGGTCGCCGATTTGGAGCATTGATAATCCCAACACAGTTTCCGCAAGTTTCATTTTCCACTCATGAATGTTTTGCCGCTAAAAGTTTTTTCAAAATAAATTTGGTGCTTGGTGCAGATTTCGCTTGCCTGTAACTTGCGGTTGAAACAATTCCCACAAGTCTACTAAACAAAGCGCTGAAAAGCAAAATTCCGTCAAATGAAGCGTTTTCCCGATAATGCGAGCGGCAACTTCGAGAAAATTCATTCACTCTCCTATCTGTTGAAATGAATAAGCGCGTGTCCAAATCTTCGGGTGAAACTTTGCGGCTGCCGGAATAGCAGCCGCGAACGGTTCGGAAAATGTTCAAGATTAAATGTCGTAATAAAGTATGAACTCGTAAGGATGCGGACGAAGTGCTACCTGCTTTACCTCTTTCATCATCTTGTACTCGATCCAGAGTTCGATCAGCTCTTCGGTGAACACATCGCCGCGCAGGAGAAACTCGTGATCGTGCTCGAGCGCCTTCAGGGATTCTTCCAGAGATCCTGGAGTTGACGGAACGTTCTTGAGTTCTTCCGGCGACAGGTCGTAAATGTCTTTATCGAGCGGCTCTCCCGGATCGATTTTGTTCGCGATCCCGTCGAGTCCCGCCATGAGAAGAGCGGAAAACGCGAGATAAGGATTCGTCGACGGATCCGGCACGCGAAATTCAACCCGCTTTGCCTTCGGACTCTTCGAGTACATCGGAATTCGCACCGAAGCAGATCTGTTTCGCTGACTGTACGCGAGATTTACGGGAGCTTCGAACCCGGGCACCAACCTGTGGTATGAATTCGTGGTCGGATTTGTGATCGCGCAAATTGCAGGCGCGTGTTTCAATAAGCCGCCGATGTAATAAAGCGCCATCTCGCTGAGGTTCGCATAACCGTTTCCGTAAAACAGCGGCTTCCCGTCTTTCCACAGGCTCTGGTGCACGTGCATCCCGGAACCGTTGTCTCCGAAAAGGGGCTTCGGCATGAATGTGACCGACTTTTTGAACTTGGCGGCGACATTCTTGGTAATGTATTTATACGTCATCAGGTTATCTGCCATCGCAAGAAGCGAAGAGAACCGCATGTCGATTTCAGTCTGCCCAGCCGTGGCCACTTCGTGGTGATGCACCTCCACATCGATTCCGACTTTCTCCATTGTCAGCACCATCTCCGACCTGATATCCTGCAAGCTGTCTATCGGTGCGACTGGAAAATAACCTTCTTTGGTTCGTGGACGATAGCCGAGATTTTGCTTGTCGTTCCTTCCGCTGTTCCACATCCCCTCTTCCGAATCGACCTCATAAAATCCCGAGTTCACCGTCTGGTCGAATCTTACGTTGTCGAAGATAAAGAACTCCGCCTCCGGACCGAAGAAGGCGGTGTCTGCAAGACGGGTTGATTTAACGTAAGCTTCCGCCTTATGCGCGACGAATCGCGGATCACGGCGGTAAGGTTCGCCCGTTACCGGATCTTTCACGTCGCAGACGATATCGATCGTCTTGTGTGTCGTGAAGGGATCGATGAAGTATCTCTCCGCGTCGGGGATCAGGACCATATCGCTTTCGGAAATGTTCTGGAATCCGCGGATACTCGATCCGTCGAATCCAATTCCTTCGTCGAACGAGTTCTCTCCAAGTTCAGATGGCAGGATAGAGAAGTGCTGCCATTGGCCGGGAATATCGGTGAACCTCAGATCGATTATTTCCACATCGGAATCTTTGATAAAACTCAAGAGCTTCGCGGCCTTGGAGCCGGCTGTCTTTGTTGCTGTTGGCATTTTTTCCTCCAATGTTTGATGAATTTGACTACTCAACCCGTCCGGCTCTTCCCCCGCGGGTCACGCTTTTGGAAACAGTCGAGACCGGTTCTCCTTGTATATTCTTCGTACGTCCTCGCCCCGGACTATAATAGTCGAAGCAAGATTTCCTGTCTTCTTCATTTCACAATTCGCCGAATGAATTTCGGAAATGACCACTTCGAAGAGCTAATCTCGGTATTTGCTGAAAGGCGGCGGAGGAAGACGGTGACAATCGAAAGATTGTCGTCGCTGTTCCGATCAAGCGCAAGATCAATTATCCTCCTGCTCAACGCTTCAGGCCCCGGTGATGACTTTGACAAATCGGCGAACTCGTGATCTTCAATCACCGACCAAATTCCGTCAGTGCAAAGTAGTATTGTGTCCTCCTCGTGTACCGCGACCTTAGAAATATCCGGTTGGACGAAAAGACCGAGTCCAAGACTCTTGCTCAGAACAGAGCGCTGGCTGTGAGTCCGAACCTTATCAGGCGACAGGACTTTCATGCGTACCATCTCGCCGACGCGCGTGTGGTCATTGGTAAGACACCTGGCTTCGTTCTTCCGTATCAGATACGCGCGGCTGTCGCCGACGTGTCCGACGTAAAGATCTCGCCCGACGATATTGATGGCGGTTAGAGTGGTTCCCATCCGTCCCGCGGCCATTCGCTGAGCCGCCTGATAAACACTGAGATTCGCGTTTTGAATGCTGACCCGAAATTTCTGCAGAGGTGATATGCCGTTCGTGGCGTAGAAAGTTTCGAAAAAAGTTTCAAGCGCGAGCGTGCTGGCAACTCCTCCATGGGCGTAGCCTCCCATTCCATCTGCGACACCATAAAGGTGTCCGTACACACCGGTGAGGCGCGGGTCTTCGGAATCGCACAGCCTTACGGCGTCCTGGTTGTCTTCGCGGACTTTTCCCGTGTGACTTAGACTGTACGAATCTATTACATTCTCCTCGGCAGGGGACATCTGGATCGCTTGCCCCGACCGAAAAGGGAAGAGACCTGTGGAAGGATCTCCTCCCGGGCCGGGTTTCTTTTATTTACTTTGCGGATGTTTGCTGTTCTAACATGCTTGGCAAGATTGCCCTGCCGACTCTTCGGCTGTTCCAGACCAGGTAGAAAGCACTCACCCCTCCCCAACCGCCTGCGATCCACAAAGCTATTTTGGTAGCGTCTGCCGATATACCGGGAGTAGTAAGTCCGATCACCACAACTGCCACAAGCATTCCGATGTTTCCGATCAAACCAAGGAAAGGAATCATTCCATGTTTGATCTTGTGGAATTCATTCCGTCCCACAAACGACACGAAAGTGAGCGCACAAATGAGGGCATACAGTGCGAAGGTCCCGATATTGGATGCGAGCGTTATTCCGGTCAACGCCGTAACATTCAGGACGCCGATCGCTCCGATGACTGCCGAGACCCCGACAAGCACCCAGACAGCGACGTGCGGCGTTGCATACTTGCCGTGAAGCGCTCCTATAGGACCGGGCATTTCTTTATCCTGTGCCATCGCAAAACTTATTCGAACTGCCGTGTTCATTGCGGCAAGTGTAGTACCCAGAACGGCAAGTGCGACGGTGATCGCCACGATAATCATGAGTGCGAACCCGTTTCCTCCAAGCATGGCGTCGCCGATTTGACGCGTAAGATCTCCAATCGGAGCGCCCGAAGCAGCTGCCGCATCCATTCCAAAAAGCTTCGTCCCATCTGCTCCGACGTACGCGAGTTTCTCGGAAACTGCGTAGTTAGCGGCGAAGTATTCGAAGAGGTACGCAAATAATCCCTGGATGACAAGAGCGAGGATGACAGCTTTCGGAATATGACGCTTGGGATCGATCGCCTCGCCCGCGAGCGAAGTGGAGGACTCAAATCCCACAAGAATTAGAATTGCAATCGTAGACTGAAACAACATTGCTGAAAAATTGTGAGGTAGAATCACCGACGGACCGTTGCTGTAAGCCCAGTGGGTAGCATGGAGCGGATTCGTGAGGCGAAACATTATCGCGAGTATGCTGAACCCGATGAGCGAGACAAGTTGAATGACATTTATAGCGATCGCGACATTCGTCGATCCGGTTATTCCGCGAACTGCAATTATCCCGACCAGAATAGCGAAGACCACCGCAACCGCGATCTGCATCGGGATTGAAAGATTGACATTGAACTGGCTGAATATGTAAGTGACCAGGACGGACATCATAGCGACCATCACTCCCGTATAGACCCAATAGAACAGGTGTGCCGCCCAGCCTGTAAGGAATTTTGCAATCCTGGCAAATCTCTGGTGAGATTTTTTTTCTCGATCTAGAAAAGCCTTCTCGGCGAAATAGTAAGATCCTCCCGCGCCTGCTTCCGGGTATTTTCTTGCCAGCTCAGAAAAAGCGATAGCCGTTAAGAAGGCAATGATCAGCGCGACAAAGATACCGCTCCACATATCGGTCGCGCCGCCTGTATTTGAAGCCTGAACCTGATACGTTATCCAGAGAAACGCGCCCGGAGCAATTAGCGCCATCGCGTTCACTGTTACGCCCGTGAGGCCGAGTGTCTTCTTCATCGTAGGTTTAGTTTCTGCCATCTTTTCCTCCCTAGGTTGTATTAATTATCAAATCACTTATCTTGAAACCTTCTCGTAAATCAGAATGACGTCACCACGCCGACCGTGAGAGTGGGCTGGGAATTCCTGTTCGGGAATGGCGTGCTTGCCGAGACGAATGCTTTTCCGTTCGCGAAATCGTCACGCGCCTCTATCCTCAACATGAGCGGACCCCATGGACGGTATTCGTACGTCAGGGTCACTTCCTTGAATGTTGCTTTCGGCAAGAAGACGCCGGTAGTGTAATCGAACGGGTCATAATAGACTTCCCCTCTGGCTGCGACATCCGATTTTGCATCGAGAGCGTATTTGGCGTATATCGCCACTCCCTTCCAGAGATTGAGGAAGCCTCCTACTCGCTCCTGTCCGTAATCTGCGTCTACTGCCAGGGAGAGATTATCTCCGAGCGCTTGGCCTATGATTATCTCTCCGACATCTTTCTTGCCGTATGGAGCTCCGAAGGGTTGTTCGAACCCGCTCATGCCGCTCAAGATTATGCTCGTGCTCGATGACGGGCTGTAGGTTAGTCCCAATCCGACAGACTTCGAATGATTGTTGTCTATTGTAGTATTCCAACTATTAACGATATGAAGCGCGACGGTGAATGTGCTTGATACCGGGTAGGTGAGTCGCATTCCCGTGTGGTAGTATGGAATAGCGAACGCGAAAAGATATGACCGGCTGTAGTTCCAGTTACCGTTCGACTCTATAACCTCGTTCCCCATCATAGTTACAAACTTGCCAAGGTCCACCGTTAGCCCCGACCCGATCGGCAGAACGGCCGTCAGGTAAGCTTGCTCGACCAGGTTAAGCGTGCTTGTGGCCGCTCCCGTCGCTCCTGTAAGAGGGTTCGTAAGTCCCTGGACTATGTCGTTGGCCGTACCGAATCCGACGTCTACACGGAACCCGACGGGCTGGGCTTGCTCCTGGACGGTCAGTTTTGCCAGACTGAGACCCAGCTGGTTGTCATATATGTCGAAGTTCCTGAAATTGTTTAGCTGGTTGGCGGGGCTGTTGAAGTTCTTTGAGTAATAGACATCCACCAGTGCGTTCCATGTTATCTTCGGAGTAGTCGTAGTCGTTGAATCCGCGGCTTCCAGTCTCATGGGAAGGAACGAGATGGCCAGTGCGAACCCGCAAATTAGTTTTTCGAAATATTTCTTGGCGAGAGAGGTTGGCCTTCTAGTCATACAGCGCTCCTCACCGATTGCTCGGTTCTTGATTCGAAGACATTCTCTATCGACTGAGGTTTAGCTGTACCCTCGGTTTTCTCCATTTGTCGCCTCTTTTGTTGGTTTTAGCTGATTGAAAATCTATAAAGATAATAGGCCTTATTACCATATTAATTAATCAATTATAGCCAATTTACAATACTAATTAAGTCCGAGCGTCCGATTTTGTCAACTAATTTCGACGACATATCTGGTGCTTTCCTTAAAATGTGAAGTGAAGCCCCGAATTTTTCGTCCATTCTTAAGATTTTAAGGGCAAACCAGAACCAACCGTACTCCCCCGGCGAGAAAACCTAACAAGAGATCGCGGTCAGTTTCTTGCTAATCTGCAGCCTTGAAATTCGTAAACGCGTACAAACTTACGATTACAAGGTCTTCCTGCAGTCCTTGTGTTCCTTGGTGGAAATTTGTCGACATGTCTCAGCACGGGTTAGACGAACCACTCATCCGCTCATTCCGCTTCTGCCCTCTCCGCGCTTTCTCCCCCGTCGTTTTTTTTTCAGGTTCTTCTGGTAAGAGAGGCGGGCACAATTTCTCAGGCAGCTACAAATCCCTGTACCATCATTTTGACATTTGAAAATCCATTCCTATTTTTCTTACGTCAGGAGCAGGGAGTACTGCAAGGAGAGCCGGGTAAATTAGAATACGGATGGCGGGTATGAAGCTAAGAATTTTTCTTTTCGCATGTTCAATGACGGGTGTATGTTTTTCCCGGTCCGTCAGAATCAACGAACTAATGTACGCCCCGTCGGGCGGAGAACCGGAATGGAAGCTAGGCAGACACCACCAAACGGTGATTTCGTCATAGAAACGCTAGGATTACATCCGGAAACTGTCACTCTAGAGGGCAGAGTCTGGTATACCTTCAGGGCCTTCGCTAATAAGAGCAGAATGCCTTATTCAACTGTTGTTACTTGGACTAGACGAAGGAAACTGGATTCGACGGAACTCTATGGCTGCAAGTATGTGGTGGAAAAGATAGAGACCAAATCTCGAACTTAGATATTACCGCCTCATCTAGTAACGAAATTGACGCCGGTGCATCAATCAGGGCAGGTCAGAGTTAGGGCCCAGCGATCAGCTAGGTCGTGGAAACGGTGTAACCAAACACGGAGACCATCAACAACAATGGCAAGACCCTATTCACTTTCTGACTGTTCTCAAATGTGAAGACAAGGACATGCGCAGCCATCATTACTTAAGCTTGGGAGAGACCGTTAGAGGTGAGTGTGGTTCTCGAGCCGAATACGCCCACGATAACAATATCGTAGAAAGAAATCAGTGCTCCCTCAATCAATTGGGCATTCTTCTTTATCACCACATCATAAGACTCTTACCGTGAACTACCCAAAACAAAAAAGTCCCGCCACGATTTCTCGAGACGGGGCCAGAGTAAAATCAATGTATGTAGGTAATTAACTAAACAACATCGGTCTTTTGGGGTGATGCCTTCATGTCAGCTGATCCTTGCAAGGGGTCAAAAGCCGCCTCCGGAATAGCGACTCTCAATATCTTGTCTAAGCCTTCAAGCCTAATTATGAAGTACTTCTGATTAAGTACCTCGACAAGCTCCCCTACCAATCCCGCCAAGGGACCAACAGTTATTATACCCTTCAGTCCGATTTGGGCGGAAGATAGGATGCCGACTTTGTCGGGGCAAACGTCAGTGACTTTTCGAATTGCATCGATTTGCCATTGCGGCACGACGCTTGGTTTTCCGCCTGAATTAAGGAACTTAACTAATCCATTCAACTGGTAAACGAGGTTTCTCTGACCCTGTGTAAGTTTCACGAACAGATATGAGCTGAATAGGGGTACCCAGACTCATTTTCTCCTGTCACTCCATTGGTGCTGTTAGACTTCAGAGCCTGCCATACAGAAGCGGGGGTAAAATTAGGAGATGGAATTGAGTAGATTAGGCAGGAAAGGAGAAGGGCCATGGGAGAGAAAGAAGAAGCAGGAAGTTTAGTACGGGAGATAACGGAGGACCCGTAAGAAATACTCGAGTGAAGAGAAGATCCGGATAGTATTGGAAGGACTTAAAGGAGAGACGGGGATAGCGGAGCTCTGAAGGAGAGAAGGGAAAAACACGAATGTTTATTACAAATGGAGCAGAGACTTCCTTGAAGCAGGAAAGAAGAGACTCCAGGGAGATACAGAACGGGAGGCGACCATCGGAAGGAAAGGACACCAGATGATCCGATGGCCGCCTCCATCTATCACTGCAGAAGGAGCAATTCTTCTGCCGCAAGCCCCTCTCCTTAGGTAGAGCGAGTTCCATCGGGCCAAGCTTGTCAATAATCTCCTCGATTTTCCAGCCGAAAATCCCGCGAACGCCTGGTTGAGGTACCTGAAGAGATTGCCCTGGAGCACGTAAGTGCTGGTGAGAAACGATACCACGAACTTGTGGAAGAGATGGTCTACATGGTCCCGTTCCTCTTCATTTTGAGTCAGCATTTCTTCTGTCAACTTACCTCGACCTTTGATTTTCAATAAATTCCAAACCTAGCAATTTGGAAAGTCTTTTTGTTAGAATGACTAGATGGAGAAGAATGGGAATCAGACGAGGAAGCACTACAGTCTTGAACAGAAGGTGAAGATTCACCGGGAACACCTGGAGAATCAGATACCGTTGAGCGAGCTTTCGGAGAAGTACGGGATCCCTGTGAATGACCTCTACCACAGGAAGAAGAAGCTCTTCGAAGGAGCGGTGGAGATATTCCCGTCAAAGAGAATACCAAGATGTCATCGGAGGAAAGGAAAACGAGCGTCTCAAGCAAAAGCTGAAATCAGATGGCCGACTGACACCGGAGCTTGTGAAAGAGAACATCAGCTTTAAAAAAACTCACGTGGCGAGATCTAAATGGCCGCTGGGTTGAACCGGATATACATGATGAGATGTTAAGCGACACCGGGCTCATGCAACAGAAGACAGAAACAAGGAGCAGGACGCCGATTGACTGGATCGGGGCAAAGGATCTATACGAGCACACTTTGGGATAAAAGAGAATGCAACCCGTCCTCAGCAACGTAATAGCCATCTCTTGGCAGAAGCCTCACTCAGGCCAAAAAGCTGTCAGTTTGCTATGCTTCTAAGGCAGGAATTGCCCGCAACTTAAATACCGTCTTGTACTTGGCGGTGCTGGCACTCGGTATGTCGACGGATGTTGCAGGCGCAATTCCTTGCACTCAGAAGGAGCATATGTCGATCCAAAAAAGGTCACACTCTGTTCAGTAGATTATGTGAGTTCGGGGGGCTGTAAGTCAAAAGCGATTTCTAGATGGATGTATTCTTAATCGAGCGTGACTTCAAATCGGGAGTTCTATTCTTGGTGCGACAGAACAATGGGTATACAGCAGGTGTTACTAAATCTCCATTGATAAACGAGACTACGATACCAAACTAAACCAGTCTACCTCTCTAATGCCCGCCTGACTTCATTCGATTTCCGCAGAAGGCTAATATCTGTACGTTCATATCATGGCAGAAAATTGAACCGGGTTTTGTTAGATCTACATGTATGGGTACAAGGTTACCTAATCTCATGGAATGTCTCCAACTCCTGGGAACCAGTGGTTCAAATCTTACACGATTCGCAATACGCTGAGAGAGAACCATCTAAGGATTCTGAAGCACCAATTGGCTCGAATAGAGAATCTGGAATTGTAACTTTCAAAACTTGGTCGAGTCCTTCGATTCTAATTATGAAATGACGTTGGTTTAATATGTCAACGATTTCGCCGCGCACCCCAGTAAGAGGGCCTCCAGTTATTTTTCCCTTCAAACCGATGCAACTCGAACTAAGAGACTCAACTTTGTCAGGATAATACTCAGTGACTTTTCCAATTGCATCAATTTGCCACCGGGGGACAATACTCGGTTTTCCGTTTGACGTCAGGAATCTCACAAATCCGTTTAATTGATAGATGACGCCCCTCTGATTGCTAGTGATGTTCACAAAGACATAAGAGCTAAAAAGCGGAACATCGATCCATTTTTTCCTGTCACGCCATTGATGCAATTCCCTTCTGAGTGGAAGAAACGATTCAACCCCCCATTTCGTCAACGAGTCATGGGCTTGCTTCTCGTGATGTGCCCTCAAGTAAATTACATTCCACGATTTTTCTCCCTCGCAATTGCAGAGGAGACCTTTATCAGAATGCATTGGCATTGTGACCGACGACATCGTGTTGTCCTCCTTCTTCAGGTTGTTTTGTGAATGCATATGCGAGTTTTACCGCTCCAGACATGAGACGTTAAGAAAGCAAAGCGCCACTGCTGTATCGTCACGGTCCTGCCCCAACATCGGCTTTGCGTTGATCTGCCATATCCGTCACTTCTTGCATTGAATCAACCCGCATCGTAATGATCCTAACAGAAAATGGAATCTACGTTCAATGTCTGGCTTCAGTCCATGTGACAGACTCTCTCCAAAGGGATTGAGACTGGGGATGACCCAAGATTTGTTTCCATAACGCCCGCCGTGTATTTCCGCCATTTTCTCGCTGTCTGGTCAGCGCCCAAACCTTGAGATAAGCCTCCACCCTCCACGCTGCTCCGTCAACTGTGGTTCCAATCTGCTTCATGAATTCTCGCCTCGGCTTTCGCTTCGCACTGTCCTCACGTAACCCGAAGTTTAGTGCGACTTTATGTCTGATCATAAACCGACTCCTTTATGCATCCAAGGTTTGATCACAAGGCAGTTCGGAATAATGAGGTGGTATTTAAAGAGGCCGGGTGCTCTTGTGTCTTCAGTCATGAAGCCGTTCTCGAAGAGGACATAATTCGAAAAACAGATCGAAAAATCACTTCGTCAATCTGGCGCCCTGGAATCTACAAATAATCAGCAAATTCTTACAACTGGAAGTCCGAGCAACATACCTAACTTCGCGATCCTTCCGGCGATATTCCCTATGCCGATCGCGCAATGATGTGCGGGTCCTTGCTTAGACCATCGATTAATGAATTCCCGCGCTCCTATGGAGAAACGATAACGACTGTTGGTGTTGCCAATCTCCAGCACTGGGCCGGGTACCGATTCTCCTTCGGCAACGAGCAGGAAAAGGCCGTCTTTGCCTTCAACTAACGACAATAGCGTGACTGGTCCATTCTTCACGGTCATCTGAATCGATAAACCTCTGCCAGGTTTACCGTGGTACACGGGCAGCGGAACCAGCTTTACGCGCCCTTCAGCAATATTAAAGTGCGCTGGACCATCATGACCCAACAATACAATATCATCATTGAAATCCATGGCGTAAAATTCAGAGAACGACCCTCCCACACCAAACGCATCCATTATCTTCATAGCCTGAGCATTCTTCACTTCACATTCGCCGGCAACGGGAACATGCCTGCCGGTTAGAAGGGTATTCCCGGCAATCATGGAAGTCACGATCTTTTCGTATTCGTTCCCGGAAGTCCCTTCATAATAGTATGCCAAGGAACCGAGACCATGAACCCTCACAAGTTTATCGAGTGCAAGTGATGTGCGAGCCGCACGTTCAAGCTCTTCAAGTCCGCACTCTGGTGACACCTCAAATTCTGTTTGAAATTCCTCGGTTTTTTCTTTGACTTTCGCTTCAGTAATTTCGTCGCGATAATTCTTCAGTTCGCACATTTCCAAAAGTTCAATGTGGGTGCCAAAAGCGGACGATTGTTGGGTCAGGTCAGTGTAGACATCAAGCATTCCGTTGTAGTAGTGTCCAAGGATCCCGAGATTATTGGTACGCATAACATCAGCCACTCGGGCTGCTTCAATCCAACCTGTTATTTCGTCCCAAGAAAACTTCTCTTGCAAATAACCGGACACAAACTCGTAACGAATACCCGAACGATTGAATACGCTGGCTATTTCCGGGACTGAGCAAGCCTGACAATGGGCCAGCCATTCACCTGTCATCTTGCCGCGATCACCCATTTGGTTAAAGGCGACATAATCAATTGCCGGTACAGGTTGAAGATTCAGAATGATTACCGGGACCCTTGCATTCAGCACCGCAGGCAACACGACAGATGAAAGTGCATACGTAGATACGTGAAGGAAAATTAGTGATACGTCCTCCTTTCTGAAGAGCTCACCTGCAGAGCGTGCTTTTTCGACGGTATCTACCATACCAGCATCCACAACCGCGACATCCTTGTTACAGGATATTCGATTCAAAATCGTTTCTCGGTACCCGTTAAGTCTGGCCAAGAGTCCTGGGAACTGAGCCCAGTAGGTACTTAGACCCACCGAGAAGAGTGCGATTTTTGTCTTATTATCCATTGGGGCTTCCATATGAACCGAACTTCATTGCAGCCTTTATCATTTCTTTGACCGTTTCTGTCGACACATCTGCCTGAACAATATGAGCAGGTGCAAGCAAATATCCTCTGCCTTCACCAAGGATTCCTATTCTGCGTTTTATCTCCTTGCGTATCTCTTCAACATCGCCCCTTGGCAGCAATTCCTGTTGATCAATCCCGCCAAAAAAACAAATCCGGTTACCGTATTTATCTTTCAGCTCTCTCGGATCGGAACCGGGAACATTCGGCTGCACAGGATTGTAAACATCAACGCCGATCTCTATGAAGTCATCGAGCAGTGGAGCGACAGCTCCATCCGAATGCATGATGATAATAATATCCGGATTCTTTTTCTTTAATTTGTCAATTAACCTTTTGTGACGCCCCTTAAACATGCGTCTCCATATATCCGGAGCGATAAGCATTGATGTCTGACTCCCCAGATCCTCCCCAAGCCAGATGGCGTCGACACCAGCTTTCACCAATTGTATTGCAATTCCCGTGCTCCACGCTTCAACGCGATCGTTCAATCTATCCACCCAAGGTTCCTCAGATATCATCGCCATGAGATACTTCTCCAATCCGGTAAGATGCCAGGCCATTTCGAATAGCGTAATCTCCACATCTCCAATGACAAAATAATCCTCTCCGTACTGTTCTATGTCCCGCTTGGCCTTGTCGAATCTTCCCGGAGCATATGGATCTGGAAACGGGTACCTGTCTATATCGCCGACTGTCTCAGCATTATCCAGCGGACATTTCACTACTTCGACATACAGCGGAGTAGGTTTCATATAGAGCCCAAACTCGTTTTTCGCAATATTATCTCCGATTATTTCAGGCGAATAACCTCTTGCAACTGTTCCGCCGACAACCACGACATCACTCCCTAATTTCGTGCGGATTTCGTTCGCGGATATTCTATAAGTGAGATCCTCATAATACGACAGCGCGAAATCGGGTTCCATCCCCATTTCCTTTCCGAAGCTCTGCGTAAGTTGCCTGCATAAGTCAAATTCAATCGGTACCCTGTCCGGAAGCCCGTCTTTCTTTTTCAGAGCTCTTGAGACCCGTTCTTTGGAATTCATTCTGACGTGCCCCCTTCTGCAGAAATGATATTGCTAAGCCAATACCAAAATACTCGCGGTTTAACTGAATCAGGAGGAGTCTTGAATCCTGATTCCAGTTGGGAATACCACCTGGAGTTTTCCCGCCCTCCCATAAAAGGATACTGGGCAGCTAAACACAGTAGAGACACCATGACAAGGATACGTTTCATCTCTCACTTCGGACCATGGTGTTGTGAATCCATCCATTCCTTCGCAGCCCTGACAAACGGACTCTTCGAACTATGCGAGACTGCAAACGGGGAATACCCGGATATTGGATTTCCTTCGATACCCCAACCAAAAACAGTTAGAAGGACTGCCCCATGATCGAACATCGATTTGAAATAACTGTAGGCCTGCCCGAAACTGCTGTCTACCCCCCTGCCATATCCCTCTGCACAGGCAAAATATCTCTGCCCACTGTCCGCTTTCCTGATATCTGAGACCAGTGTGTCTAAATTGTACCAGCAGGTTACAGGTGATAAAGTGAAACCCGGAATACTGTAGTTGTTTACGGCTGCCCACATCGGGGGGGAAAATGTTGTGTGAAGGTTTCGATCAGAAGACATAAACCCAACCATGTGTGTGAATATCTTCTGCTTCGGTATTCCTGCATTGTGGACCGTCCTTGCAAGAAGTTCAGAGTAATCGTGGATTACCGTATCGAGAGCGAGACGATTGTAAGTCGTATAACTCTTCAAGTACAACGAATGGTAACCGTATTCAGTTGCTTCCCAGGCTTTCATCGTATCGCCCGTCACCACATCGACAGGTAAGTTGCCGGGCTTCACTTTCAGTATAGTGTCGTTTAAGGAATAATCAGGTATGTGGGTTTCCCATCCAATCGCCATGCCCGCAAAAAGATATTCCTTGCCTTCCGCCATTAACTTGTTATATCGTTTCACAAGCGGATCAAGCACACCGTTCTGCAGTTGACTGACCACGAAATTCCGAAATCCCGGGGACTGATAGCATGGAAATGCTTCCGCATGAGTCCAATGCCCCCAGTTAAACCAGAAATAGGCAAGTCTCCCGTTGGACTCGCCTCCCCAGCTCTCAGTGTCTTTAGGAAACGCTGTCCATTCGCACCATTCAGGGTTCATGTAGAATTTCGGAGTCGCACTATCGCCAAACGAATTTGTATAGTTGTTGCAATCATCAATTTGGAAATACAACGGGACATCGTTCGCTTCTGCTACATCAAAAGCCGCATTGACTTCGTCTCGCATCTGTGCGACAGACTGCGTCAAGAGCATGGGACCGACAAGTCCAATCGCATACTTGTACCTGCTGTCCTTCTTTATTGGACCAAATAAATGCCGCAACTCTTTGACGTAACTATAGCGTATGTCGGCATCTTTTCCGCGGTTGGATTTGTCCATCTGCCGATAAGGTGTGTTTGTCAAGAAGAACACTATATACTTATCCTTTACACCTTTGGCAGCATTAGTTTCATCCGACTTCTGCCGCGCATAGGAGGAAATCGAGGCGCATAACAAAAGAAGGATGGTCATGGCAAGTCGCCGCGAACCCATTCTCCTGGATTCACTCCTTGACTTTCCTTGCGGAAGCAGGCTTAGACTGTCTTTTGGCATTTGTCTCGACCCTCCTTTTCCTTTTATGATGAAGCGGAATGACGCTCTTCGAGCTTGACTCAAATGACAAGAATTTTTCGAAGGCGTAGCTGTTCCGTAGATGGTGGGAATCTCTATGTCGTCGTCAATGAATTCAATGGAAAGGAATCCTATTATCGCTTGACGTTTATGATCCAGCCAGCATCAATAATCCTAATCCAAACGCGAAGAATACAAACATCGCTATGATTAGAGAGCTGGTACCTCGCGGAGCATTTCTGAACTCCTTCCATATAAAGACCCCCCACAAAGCAGCAACCAGGGTTGCGCCTTGTCCCAGGCCGTAAGAGATTGCGGGCCCCGCTTTTCCTGCTGCGATAAGATTGAGTGAATTGCCAAGTCCCCAAATCAATCCGCCTAACACTCCAACCATATGAATTTTGAATCTGCCTTTGAAGAATTCCGTATAGCTTGTTGGTTCCCCTTCAAATGGTTTCTTAATTAGAATGGTGTTGAAGATAAAATTGCTCAAGAAGATTCCGACTGAAAAGACAAAGACCGCCGTGTAAGGCGTCATTTTACCAGCAGCGGGATTTACAAAATCATTCAAATCCATGGATGCGGCTATAAAGCGGTAGAAGAAAGCCATCAACAATCCTGCGACAACCGAAATTGTAATTCCTTTCGAAGACGCTTTTTGAATATTGGTGCTCTTCTTCCTGTAAGCTATGGCATTAAGTATGATCGCAACTGTTACCAGGATAACTCCAGCGAACAGTAAAACGGGGTCCCCTTTTTCTGCCGCAAAATAGTTTATCATGACACCTAACACTAACGCTATGCCTATTGCTACCGGGAACGCTACAGCCATACCGGCGATTGCAATAGCAGCAGAGAACAGAATGTTCGCAGCATTAAAAATGATACCACCCAATAATGCACTGCCGATATTCAAATGGCTCGCTTGCGAGAGATCCGTAAGGAAAGGACGACCCTGTCCTCCTATACTGCCTAAAGTGAAAGCAAAGATGATGGATAACAGCAATATCCCTGTGACATAATCCCAATAGAAAAGCTCGAATCGCCAGGTTTTGCCGGCTAACTTTTGAGTATTAGCCCATGAACCCCAACATAGCATAGTAACTATGCAGAAAAGAATCGCAATGGGATAGCTCTCTACAATGTACATTTTTCCACCTCATCAAGTTTGGTTTGAAAGGACCTGGACCCGAATAATTGCTCGAAAGTCATTAGATGGTTTCGCAAGGACGAAATTCCTCGTTGCGTTTTAGGTTAACACGGTACTGGTAGACCTTAAGGGCATTGTCGTGTCTAGAACCGTGAAGTCAGTCCGTGCTTACCCCCTTGGAGAAGGGATTTAATTTACAGACCTGGGTGAGTAAGACCAAGAATACGGAAAACGCCGCTACCTTTTGAAGTTTCACTTGTCGCTTGCCCGAGCTCATTGAGAACGAAGTAACTGACATTCTGCAGGTTAGGATCTCCGGAGCCTAGAGCGTTCCTAAGTTTTAGTGTTCGTTCAGCTCTCGTCGATACGGTGCAGATGATTGAGCACCTAACCGCGTTACAGAAATGGCCGACGCCCGACAGGCGAAAGCGACCGCATCTCTCAATGGACTTCCCTCTGCCAAGGCCGTTACCAACGCGCCGTTGAATATGTCTCCGGCTGCAGTCGTGTCGACAGCAGTCACTTTGGGGGCCGGAATTAAGTCCACCTTGTCGTGATCCAAAACTAATGCGCCCTGGGCTCCCAAGGTTATAATCACGATCTTTACCCCTCTATCATGAAGAACCCGCGCGGCTTTCTCCGCCGACTGGATGTCTGCCACACGAACACCGGTAAGAGTCTCTGCTTCCGTTTCATTCGGAGTCAGAATTGAGGTTGCCCTGAGAAGCTCATCCGTCAATGGGTGGGCCGGCGCAGGATTCAGGACCGTCATCACCCTGCTGGAGCTAGCAACTCGGATTACATGTTCGACCACATTGATAGGAATCTCCAATTGGAGCAAAACTATTGCTGCAGCCTTGATGGCGTCAACGGCATCACCTAAATCGCCGGTCGTCATTGCGCCATTTGCCCCGGGAGCTACCGCGATGCAGTTCTGTCCGTTCTCGTCAATAAGAATGAGCGCAACTCCCGACGGGTTATCAGCATCTGAGAGGACATTGCTGGTATTGATTCCTTCGTCCCTAAAAAGCTGCGCTGATTTGTTCCCAAATACATCGTTGCCGGTTTTGCACACGAAAGTAACATTGCCGCCCAAGCGAGCAGCAGCAACGGCCTGGTTGGCGCCTTTGCCTCCGGGATTCATGAAGAATTCGCCCCCGAGAACAGTCTGGCCGGGAGCCGGTAAGTTTCGCACTTTGATCACCATGTCGGTGTTCGTGCTGCCCACTACAACTATCGAACGTCTGCTGTCTTTCTGCATACCTTCACCTGATGAATTTACCTTTTAGAATTTCTCGAGTTTAAGTCGAGACTGGTCATTGAAACGGATAAACTTCGCCTCGCCTCTTTCAAGTTTTACATTCACTTTATTTCCAAGGCCACGTTGCTCCAAGCCCGTTTTGCCCCATATCTCGAACTGCCGGGAACCGTATATATCAATTCGTACGTCGGCTCCCTTGCCGAAGCTTGCATTGGCAACATAAAGACCCTTCCCATCTTTACTATCCATGCAACCGACTACCACACTCCCATTTCCAGATATATTCTTGAGCGGAGAGTAGTCGGTTCTCACATAGTCACCCTTCAGAGCATCCAAAACATAGCGAGGAGGGTGATACAGGAATACGCCGACATTTTCGAATTGTGAGAAGGCCTCATCAAATGCGTGCATTTCAAAGTTGCATTGTTTCACCACGTTGTATTCAAAGGTCCTTTTCCCATCCGACGCGATTGGCGCGTCTTTCCATTTCTCGGGACCCTCACCTTCATCATACGTATTCCTGTAAGGAAAGGCTATTACTCCTCTTCCACCAAGCGCAAAAGTCATGTTCATCATCCATCGATATTCGAAAAGGTTTGGCGCCGGCTTATCCAAATAGCCCCACGATTGTATCACATTCCAAAACGGGATCTTAGCCCGGTACGCAGCCTGACGTATAACGGACAGATTAGACATGAATCTGAACAGGTCCTTTGAGCTCCTTGAGTTTCTGACGGCCCGGGTAATGGGATAATGGTCGTAGCACAATACCTTCGGCCTCACGATGCGAACGTACTCAGATACATATTGTTCATAAGAGCTGACGCCCAGTTGCTCCGTGGTAGCATAGTTAGGAAACAGGTTTGCTATTGCGAATTTACCGGCCGGCATGATTGTCTCGCAGGCGTTCTTTATCCCCGCAAGCTCCTTGAAATCAGCGGCAGAAGGTTCATCCTTCATAATTAATCCAGTAAATGCAGTCGATCGCGTCAAATATTCCAAGGGCTTCGCCAAGCTGTCATCGGATCCCCCGTAGTACCCGGAGGGCAACCAAGCGACCAATTTGATGCTGTCGGCTTCGCATTCCTTCAGTATCCAGCTGTCCCTCGTTTGATCACCAGACATCCTTATCACTGCCTGATTAAAGCCGGTCTCCGCGTACTCTCTCATTGCAGCTGTTACATCATCGAGGCTCGTGACCCGATATCCGTCGAGAACGCTGGCCGCTCCAAGAACGACACTAGATGTGTTCCTTCCATCTTCTTGTGCATCGTCGGATCCGATAAGGAGTATCGAGGCCGTCACCAGGAGGGAGACAACTAGTATTTCGCCCGCGAACTTGGTTCGTTTAATCATCGATCTAAAAATTCGCTCTAGAAGAAACGAAAATCCTATGCCAACAAGAAACATTTCAATCAGACTTGACTTCCATAAGCACAAAGAGGTGCGGCTTAGTTTGGCTGGTGCATCATCAACTTGTTGATTATCTCCTGTACCTCTTTTGCACTTGCGCGCGGAGTCAAATAATACTGTCCATGCCCTTTGTAGTCCCAGCCGTTCGATCCGTCGTCATGAATAATTATCTTTCCGCTCCTCAAGTTGAATAGCGGCCTGTACCCTTTCACGGCGACCAATGCTGCCACTTCATCCCAACTCATCCTGCCCAGAGAGTCTTCTGGTGATTTTGGAATGCATATGCTAAACACATCTTTCACCGGATCATTCTTTATTCTGTCATCCTTTGTCAAGGGTAAGCCCGTTTTAATCTCAACGCCAATCTCAAAACCGTCAAACACAACTGGGGTTGGCCAATTGTTAAACACTATCTTCGATGATTCGCTATCGGTCGATAAGTTGTATTCTTTCCCTGACGGAAATTTCCCCGCCATGCTGACCAACAGTTTCACCTTTCTCTTGATCAATTCTCTCCCTGAGAGAGGCGAGTATTGGTCCCGCCCGGACTTCAGTAGATTCGCCAAGTTTGTCAAAAAGCCTTCCGTCTCTACAACCACGCTGTGGTCGGGTTGCTTTGCCAACACTTTTCGGTATATTTCAACTGCATCCGGCAC